>DXFH01000027.1 GCA_019114515.1 Candidatus Limosilactobacillus merdigallinarum | reverse complement strand
TTTGTGTGCCAAATGTGTGCCAAAGGTGTTAAAACTGGTGATTCTTTGTGAAAACAAAAAATCACAAATCCTTATATATCAAGGGTTTGTGATTCATCGTGATTGCTCAGTAATCATATATTAAGGAGAGTACAGGATTTGAACCTGCGCGCCCATTCAACATGGGTTCGTCGGATTTCGAGTCCGATGCATTACCACTCTGCCAACTCTCCATGTGGTATCAAGTGATCATTAATACAATTTAATATTATACCATAACTGCACTGCTGATCAACTTATGATTAGAACAAAAATGCATAACAAACAATACAGCTAAAATGTAACTCAAGTTGCATATTTTTAGCAAAATTGTCGTTCACACATTAACTGCGTTATAGTTAACTTAATAATTTTAATTAGATGTGAGAAAATAGTTTGGCAGAATTAGATTGGTGTCTTCGGATGTTATTAGCTGCCTTTTGTGGCGGATTAATTGGCTTTGAACGTAAAAGCAAGGCCAAAAGCGCGGGAATCCGCACACACGCCTTGATTGCAATTGGTGCAGCCATGGCAATGGTTGTTTCAAATTATGGATTTTTTGATCTCCTCCAAGTTACCCACTCAAACTGGGGACTAGATCCATCGCGAATTGCCGCGCAAGTAGTTAGCGGTATTGGCTTCTTAGGAGCAGGGACAATTTTTATCAGTCGTAACAGTAATATTATCAACTGACTTACAACAGCCGCTGGAATTTGGGTTACTGGTGCGATCGGAATGGCTTATGGTAGTGGATTATACGGCGTAGGGGCTGTTGGTACTCTCTTTGTTCTCATTGCAGAAATCCTCGGCAAATACTTTGACCGTTTTGCTGCTAAATTAGGAAAAAATGTTTCCTGGTTCATTGAAATCGAAGAGAACATTGAAGAGCTTGAAGCCGTTCTTCACCAGTTAAATCAATACTTTGTCCGCCCCGTTGACTATTCCATTTATAGTTACGATGAAAAAATGATCTCGTTCCATATATTGGGCAAACTAAAAAGTAATGTCAAAACTGATGAAATCATTAATGTACTGATTGCAATGGAAAATGTGAAGAGCGCTGAATTAGAATAATTTTCTACTGGTATTCAATCGTGACAGAAGACTATTGTTCATCGTGAATTCTTATGATGGTATTAGAAAATAATTAAGAGATCATAAGAAAAAGACCGAAAGGGGTCTTCTGAATGTCACGTAAAGTTGGAATAATTGGAATGGGTCATGTTGGATCAACTGTAGCCCATTACATCGTGGCTAATGGTTTTGCGGATGATTTGGTCCTGATTGATAAAAACGAGGGTAAGGTAAAAGCAGATGTATTAGATTTTGAGGATGCGATGGCCAATTTACCGTTCCACACAAATATTGTCGTGAATAACTATGACGCCTTGGTTGATACCGATGTTTTGATTTCAGCCGTTGGTAATATCAAATTACAAGATAATCCGAATGCTGACCGTTTTGCGGAACTGCCGTTTATATTTGCCGCGGTTAAAGAAGTGGCACAGAAGGTAAAGGAAAGTGGCTTCCACGGTAAGATTATTGTGATTACTAATCCAGTTGATGTTATTACCTCTTTGTACCAGCAAGTCACCGGCCTGCCAAAGGGACATGTCATCGGAACGGGCACCTTGCCCGGTTCTGCGCGGATGAAACGTGCGGTGGCTGCTCGGTTGCTGGTTATAACCTTGGTGAACATGGAAATTCACAATTTACGGCTTGGTCCACCGTCCGCGTGTTAGATCAGCCAATCACCGAACTAGCACAGAAAAAGGGGGCTCGACCTTGATGAATTAGATCACGAAGCCAAGATGGGCGGATGGACCGTCTTCCAGGGGAAGAAATACACTAGTTACGGCGTTGCCACCGCTGCAGTACGGTTACTTAATGTAATTCTTTCGAACTTGCTGACTGGACTGCCGGTATCCAATTTCAGAGAAGAATACGGCGTTTACCTGTCATACCCAGCTATTGTCGGTTGGGATGGCATTGTTGCCCAAGCACAGGTAGATTTAACTTACGAGGAACTGCAAAAATTACAGACTTCCGCGAACTTCATTAAGAATAAGTTCCAAGAAAGCCCTAATGCCCACAATTAATAAAATCGTTAATAATGAGGTCGTCATTTACAAAATGGCGGCTTCATTTTTTGCTTGTTTTCCCAACTGTTGCTCATATAAAATAGTGACAATTAATTTGTTGCAGTTAGCGAAATGGGTGGATGAAAAGAAGATAGCCAGTTAAACGGTGCTATTACTAAATGGTAACTAAAAGCTAAGTGCGTAAAGAGGAGCTACATTATGAAAATTGGTATTGATGAAATGCGGTTTGTCACTACCCCGTTTTATTTAGATATGGTTGATTTAGCCAATGCTCGTGGGGAAGATCCCAATAAGTACTTAATTGGGATCGGACAGGACAAACAAGCAGTGGTCCCACCAACACAGGATATTGTTACTTTAGGAGCAGAGGCGGCTAGCAAACTGCCGTCTGAAAAACTGAAGCGTGTGCGAACAATTATCCTGGCGACCGAATCAGGAATCGATAATTCAAAGGCTAGTGCGATGTATGTAAAACACTTGCTGAAAATGGATGACAATATTCGAGTGGTGGAATTAAAAGAAGCCTGCTACTCGGCTACTGCAGGGTTACAGTTTGCAAAAGGTTTAGTTGCTTTGGAACCACAAAACTATGTCTTAGTGATTGCGGCAGACATTGCTCGATATGGACTGCGTACGCCGGGTGAAGTGACCCAGGGGGCCGGGGCAGTAGCGATGCTTGTGTCAGCCAATCCACATGTAATGACGATTGAACCTGGAGCTGTTTCCTATAGTCGTGACCTAATGGATTTTTGGCGGCCACTTTATGCTACTGAGGCTTTGGTTGATGGCAAATATTCCACGAATGTCTATGTTGATTTCTTCAAACATACTTATGGCAGCTACATTCAGCAAACCGGCCTGCAGCTGGATGATTTTAGCGCCTTAATTTTTCACTTGCCCTTTACCAAAATGGGTAAGAAAGCGTTGGAATCACTGTTGGGTGAACGTGATGATGCAGTTGCACAGCACTTACGTGAGCAACTGAAAGCAGAACAAGCAGATTCTCGTATGGTGGGTAACTTGTATACTGGCTCATTATACTTGGGCTTAATGTCACTGGTGCAACATGGTCAACTCCAGTCAGGTGATCGGATTGGTTTATTCAGCTATGGCTCAGGGGCAGAGGGTGAATTTTATACCGGCATTATGCAACCAGGATTCGCCAAGCATGTTGAAAAAATTGACGAGTGGCTAAAGCAGCGCACCCGTGTGGACATGCAGAAATATGAAACGATGTTTAACCAGCATCTAGGGATGAATGACCAAGATGTTTCATTTGATCTCCAGCATGATTCATCACGTTTCCTACTAGCTGGTCAGCGTAATCATCAGCGACAATATGTTGATCGTAATGATGATAAGTACTAATTCTCAATACAAAAACACGGAGCATCCTTGGCAGATGCCCCGTGTTTGCTTATAAATTCCCTCTTAGTAAATATCATCACGGAAAAGGCCCACAACTTTACCCAAGATTTTAACGTTTTGCAAAATAATGGGTGCCATTGTGTCGTTTTCCGGTTGAAGACGGTAATGACCATCTTCCTTAAAGAAACGCTTGCAGGTAGCTTCATTTTCGTCAGTCATGGCGATGACGATATCACCATTGTTGGCAGTATCTTGACGACGCACAATGACTTTATCACCATTGAGGATGCCAATATTAATCATTGAGGTACCTTGGATGGTTAACATGAATAAGTCATCATGGTCTTGAATCGATGGTGGAATGGGGAAGAAGTCCGTTGCGTCTTGCTCCGCCAAGATAGGCTCGCCGGCAGCGACAACCCCTAGTAATGGGATTTTATCTTGATGGGGCTTAACTCCTAGTGCATCCAAACCGGCAGGAGTTAGTTCCAATGCACGAGGTTTAGATGGGTCTTTTGTCAAGTATCCTTTAGCAATTAAGCGATTGATATGACCATGCACGGTAGAGGTTGATGAAAGGCCCACAGCAGCACCAATTTCGCGGACAGTCGGCGGATAGCCTTGGTTCGCAACCTGTTTGTGAATATAGCTGAGAACAACCATTTGTTTGTTTAAAGCATTTCTTGGCATAATTGAACTCCATTCCGTTAAACTATTGTCATTCTAGCATATGTCGCCCTTTGTGTAAAACATATGTTCGAATTCACTAAGCTTGAATTTAGGACTTAATCTGGTTAGACTTTTAGACAGTTATCTTATGAAAGGAAGAGCATTTTCATGGCTGAAGAAAATGAACAGGATCGTTTACTGAAACGAATTAACGAGCTCGCTCACAAGAACAAAGCTGAGGGGTTAACCGAGACCGAGAAGAAGGAACGTCAACGTTTGCGGAATGAATATTTAAAGAACTTCCGGAAAGCTTTTCGTCAACGGCTGGAGCAAACCAAATTTGTTGATAAGTCTGGTAAAGATATAACGCCTGCAAAATTACGTGAAGTGCAACGTAAGCGAGGTTTTCGTAAAGATTAGTTGATATGATTGCTTTTCATTCCCTAATTTTTTTAGTATTATGGGATAGACTGATTATTTAAGGAGGGGAACGTTTTGGGATTGACGATTGCATTAGTGATCTTGGCACTGTTGGTCGGCGTTGTTATCGGCTTTTTTGGTGCTCGGTCTTACATGAAGAATTATCTCCGCAACAATCCACCGATTGATGAAAATATGCTGCGGACTATGATGATGCAGATGGGCCAGAAGCCTTCTGACCGTAAGCTACACCAGATGGTAAATACGATGAAGGCACAAGCAAAGCGTGCTAAGTAATCATTTTAAAAACTAAAAAAGCTCCAGAAATTGAATTAATCAATTCTGGAGCTTTTTTCATTATCTATCTTAGAAATGGTCATCTGCCGGTTTTTTCGGCATTTCATAGTGGAAAGAAGGATCGAGCTCTTGATCAAGCTGATCAAAAGCAGCCTGCATCTTTTGCTCTAATTCGGCTTGCATCTCTTTAGTTAACCGTTCATGACGGTCAATATAAATAGGGTCACCGAAATTGATCTTTCGCTTTTTACGGGAGAACAGGGCGCCAAATGAAAGTGGCCCTTGGTAAACAGCTGGCACTAGAGGAGCCCCGGTCATCTTAGCAATCATGACTGCGCCGCCTTTGAGCTTAGAAGAATAACGGGAGCCAGATGGGAAAATAATTGTTGATAGATCAGTTTGCTTAAGCATTTTGACTGGTTTGCTGATTGCAGACGGTCCCGGGTGTACCCGATCAACAGGAAATGCATTCAGCTTGCGTAAAAACCAGTTGGCAACGGGATTTTGAAACAACTCTTTTTTGGCCATAAAACTAAATTTTTGGGGGTAAACGGCCAGTGCCAGAAGTACTGGATCCATCCAAGTTCGGTGGGGAGCAATTAAAATATAATTGCCAGTTGGAATTTTTTCTTTATTTTTAATGATTGGACGACCATTGATTAAGTTTATCAGTGGCCGGAAAATATGGACTAATGTGTTATATAGCATTAAAATAACCTCGTTTTTGATTCTTTAAATAGTATAACTGTCGTAGGTCGAGATGCAAGCAGGAGGAATAGAATGAGTGAAACGCCACAGCTAAAACCAAACGAACGGATTGATCATTTAGACAGTCAAGGAATTCAAATCATCCAAAGCAGTGAGGTATTTGCCTTTTCCTTGGATGCTGTGCTGTTAGCCGATTTTGTCCGTCCCAATCACCGCCATCGTTTGCAAACGATTGATCTTTGTGCAGGCAACGGGGCCATTGCGTTGTTTTTGCACCAAAAAATTGGTGGCCAGGTCACGGCAGTTGAACTTCAAGCACGGCTAGCCGATATGGCACGGCGCAGTGTGTTTTTAAATCATTTAGAAGATCGCTATCATGTTCTACAAGCCGATGTGAAGGACGTTTATGATTATTTGCCGAAAGATTCAGCTGATATTGTGACTTGCAATCCGCCGTATTTCAAAAGCTTACCCCATAGTCAAAAGAATCCCAACCGCTACCTGGCATTGGCAAGGCATGAATTAACGATTACATTGTCTGAGGTAGTTGATCGAATGGCAGGTCTATTAAAAATGAACGGTAAAGGTTACCTTGTGCATCGTCCAGAGCGCTTGCCGGAAATTTTACAAGAGTTGGTCAATCACCGCCTACAGCCAAAACGTCTCCGCTTCATTTATCCAAAACCGGGCAAGGCCAGCAACATGGTATTAATTGAAAGCATTAAGGACGGCAAGCCAGGTGGAACGATTGTTGATCCGCCACTAATTGTTGGTGATGACAAAGGTAACTATACACCAACGATACAGATGCTTCTTCATGGTGTTAACAATGGGCGTCAATAAGGAGGCGGTCAACGTTGGATGAAGAGCCTTATTATATTTACGTTTTGAACTGCGCGGATGGCAGCTTATATTGTGGATCAACAGATGATGTGTCACGCCGCTTTCATGCACACCAAACTTTCAAGGGCGCAAAGTATACGCGGGTTAAGTCACGGCATCCTTTACAATTGATATTTCGCCAGCGCTTTACAAGCAAACATGATGCGTTAAGTGCTGAATACCATTTTAAACACCAAAGTCGACGACAGAAATTAAAATATCTAAGAGATCATGGTGTTGACATTCATGATTTAAAATAATTAATTTGGTGTGTTGAATGGGCTTGCGTCAAGCAGGCTTATTTTGTATACTATTTGCTGGTGCTAATTGCACACTTCACACCTGACGCGATAGTTTCCAGGGTGCCATCTGGTCTGGAGGCTAGCTGAACGTTGGGGAGGAAAAACTATTTGGAGGTATATTTCATGTCTGTTGTTACTATGAAGCAATTGCTTGAAGCTGGTGTCCACTTTGGTCACCAAACTCGTCGTTGGAACCCTAAGATGAAGCCGTACATCTTCACTGAACGTAACGGTATTTACATTATCGACCTGCAGAAGACGGTTAAGATGATCGACTCTGCTTACAACTATGTCAAGGACACGGTTGCTAAGGGCGGTATCGTTCTGTTTGTTGGTACTAAGAAGCAGGCTCAGGATTCTATCGAAGAAGAAGCTACCCGTGCCGGCATGTACTACGTTAACCACCGTTGGTTAGGTGGTACGCTGACTAACTGGAAGACCATCCAGTCACGGATCCAGCGTTTGAAGGAATTGAAGAAGATGTCAGAAGATGGCACTTTTGATGTTCTGCCAAAGAAGGAAGTTTCTGTATTAACTAAGCAACGTGAAAAGCTGGAACGTTTCCTTGGTGGTATTGAAGATATGCCACGGATCCCAGATGTTATGTACATCGTTGACCCACACAAGGAACAGATTGCGGTTCACGAAGCACAAAAGCTGCATATTCCAATCGTAGCGATGGTTGATACTAACACTGATCCAGATGACATCGATGTTATCATCCCATCAAACGATGATGCTATTCGTGCCGTTCGTCTGATCACTTCTAAGATGGCTGATGCTTGCATCGAAGGTAAGCAAGGTCAAGACCAGCAACAAGCTGCTGAATCAGATAACTCTGCAGATGCAGATGACCAACAACAAGAAGTTTCTTCAGATGATCTGCAAAACCTGAAGAACCATGTTGAAGGCGACAAGTAAAATAGTTTAAACTTAGGCTGTTTTGCAGTTGGACCATCGTGGCCTGAGTGCAGACAGCCTTTTTTATTAAAAATAATTATATTTTAAGGAGAGATAAAAATGGCTCAGATTAAAGCTGCCCAAGTAATGGAATTACGTAAGAAGTCCGGTGCCGGAATTATGGATGCTAAGAAGGCATTGGTAGAATGTGATGGTGACATGGACAAGGCCATGGATTACCTGCGTGAAAAGGGAATTGCTAAGGCTGCTAAGAAGAGTAGCAAGGTTGCAGCAGAAGGTTTAACGGACATCGAAATCGATGGCAACACGGCTGCAATTGTTGAATTGAACTCAGAAACGGACTTCGTTGCTGCTTCTGATCCTTTCAAGGCTGCCCTTAAGGATGTTACTAAGCAGATCGTTGCTAACCAGCCAAAGGATGTTGACGATGCTTTAGCAATGAAGACTGCTACTGGTACTTTAAAGGAAGACTTAACTGAAACTACTCGTAAGACTGGTGAAAAGGTCAGCCTTCGTCGTTTTGAAGTATTACACAAAGAAGACGGCGACAACTTTGGTGCTTACTTACACCAGGGTGGCCGGATTGCTGCTTTAGTTGTTCTGGAAGGTGCTGACGAAGCAACTGCTAAGGATGTTGCTATGCACGTTGCTGCCGTTAACCCTGAATTTATGACTAAGGATGATGTTCCAGCTGACCGGATGGAACATGAACGTGAAGTCTTCAAGGAAGAAACTTTAAACGAAGGCAAGCCTGAAAAGATCGTTGACAAGATTGTTGAAGGCCGTCTGCGCAAGTTCTTATCCGAAATTTGTCTGGAAGACCAAGACTTTGTTAAGGACAGTGACAAGACCGTTGGTGAATATGTTGCTTCCAAGGGCGGCAAGCTGAAGGCCTTTGTTCGTTACGAAGTCGGTGAAGGTATTGAAAAGAAGCAGACCAACCTTGCCGATGAAATCCAACAAGAATTAAACCGCTAATCGAGATTGTTGAATCAACAACGGTTAATTTAGCGCAATAATGCTCAAAAGGCCGGGATTTTCCCAGCCTTTTTCACCATTTAGGATTAAACACGGCTAGGAGGAACATTTATGGCTGCTGATATTAAATATAAACGAGTAATACTGAAACTCAGTGGAGAAGCGTTAGCTGGCGATCAAGGCTTTGGGATTAATCCACCAGAACTGAAGACCGTTGCCAAAGAAATTAAAGAAGTTCACGCAATGGGCGTGCAGATTTGTATTGTTGTCGGTGGTGGCAATATGTGGCGTGGTGTTACTGGTGAAAAGCTAGGCATGGAACGTGCTCAGGCTGACTACATTGGGATGCTGGCTACGATTATGAACGCACTATCATTACAAGACGCATTAGAATGTATCGGGGTTGAAACTCGTGTTCAGACTTCGATTGAGATGCGGCAAATTGCTGAACCATACATTCGGCGCAAAGCTATCCGGCATCTAGAAAAAGGCCGAGTAGTTATCTTTGCCGGGGGGACGGGCAGTCCTTACTTCTCAACTGATACCACTGCTGCTTTGCGTGCTGCCGAAATGAATGCCGATGCAATCTTAATGGCGAAGAATGGTGTTGACGGTGTCTATTCTGCTGATCCAAAGAAGGATCCTAATGCAAAGAAGTATGCACACTTGACGCACATGGACATTATTGATAAACACTTACATGTGATGGATTCGACTGCTAGTTCCATGTCAATGGATAATCATATTCCATTGGTAGTCTTTAACTTAAACACCCCAGGCAATATTTTAAAGGTTGTCAAGGGTGAACACATTGGAACGACAATTGAGGGGGATTAAGTTATGAACGGAGACGACATTTTAAAAACAGCCAAAGAAAAAATGGCTAAGTCTGGCGATGCATTGCAAAGGACTCTGGCTGATGTTCGTGCCGGTCGGGCCAATGCCAGCTTACTGAATCCGGTGAAGGTTGATTACTATGGTGCACCAACCCCATTGAATCAAATGGCTTCTATCACAGTGCCAGAAGCGCGGCAGCTGTTGATCACACCATATGATAAAACGACCTTGAAGGATATTGAGCGAGCTATCTATGAATCTAATCTGGGTCTGACACCACAAAATGATGGTGAGGCCATTCGGTTGATCATCCCACAATTGACTGAAGATCGGCGTAAAGAACTGGTCAAGCAGGTAAAAGCCGAATTGGAAAAGGCCAAGGTAGCTGTCCGTAATGTCCGGCGTGAAGCCATGGATGACCTGAAAAAGGGTAATAAAGACGGTGACTTTAACGACGACGTTTACCATGACTTAGAAGACAAGGTCCAGAAAGAAACCGACAATGGAATTAAGAATCTGGAAAAGATCGCTAAGGACAAGGAAGATGAATTGATGTCCAACTAATTCCCCTATCTTTCGCAAAACGTGGCAGAAGCCAGATGGCATTTGCCACGTTTTTGTGTATTTGTATATTAGGATGATTATGAGGATAGTAGAGGAATAGTGCATAATCTGGTAGAATGATGGTTGTTGAATTTTGAAAATGGAGGGTGCAAGGATTGGCCAAAGAAATTAAGCAAGATCCAAAACAGCCAAAGCTAGATATGGCGCGCATTCCCAACCATATTGCTATCATAATGGATGGTAATGGTCGCTGGGCACAGGCAAGACACTTGCCACGAGTTGCCGGTCATCAGCAAGGAATGGACACGGTCAAGAAAGTGACCATCGCGGCGTCTGATCTTGGCGTAAAGATCTTGTCACTGTATGCTTTCTCAACTGAAAATTGGAAACGACCAGCCAGTGAGGTAAGCTTCCTCATGAACTTGCCAATTCGATTCTTTAACTCATTTGTCCCAGATCTGGTAAAAAATAACGTTAAAGTCACGGTTATGGGTGATATCAGTCGGTTGCCAAAGAAGACGCAGCAGGCTGTATATGATGCAATGAAAGACACAGAAGACTGCAATGGCATGATATTAAACTTTGCCTTAAATTATGGCGGGCGAGATGAAATTGTTCGCGCTACTCGTAAGTTGGCTGAGCAAGTTCAGGCAGGTGACCTGCAGCCAAAACAAATTAATGAAAAAATGGTAGATAGTCATTTGATGTCTGCCCAGTTGGCACCATACACTGATCCTGACTTGCTAATTCGAACTAGTGGTGAGGAAAGACTAAGCAACTTCATGCTGTGGCAGGTGGCTTACAGTGAGTTTGTCTTCATGAAAGAGCACTGGCCAGACTTTAATGGTGAACTGTTGAAAAAGGCAATTGTAGAGTTTCAACAGCGTCATCGTCGCTTTGGTGGATTAAAAAATAAATAGGTAGGTGGAAAGTTTGAAAACACGAGTAATTACAGCCATTGTTGCATTGGCAATCTTTATACCGTTAATCATTATTGGTCATCTGCCTTTGACGATTGCGGCGATCGTTTTAGGCATTGTGGCAATGTCTGAAATTTTGATTATGAAAAAGATGTTCTTAACGTCTTTTCCTGCGATTATGTCTTATTTAGGTGTCGCAGTGATGATTGTGCCGAAGAGTTGGCTCAGCTTTTTACCAGGACCATTTAACCGGCTGACTACTTTTTATTTACTGGTCATGCTTATATTGCTGCACACAGTTATTCACAAGGTTCGTTTCAGCATTGATGATGCTGGCGTGGTCGTTTTAGGCATGCTATATATTGGCATGGGCTTTAACTGCTTTGTGGCAGCTCGTGCAATTAACTTCCAAACTTTACTGTACGGGATGTTAATCGTTTGGCTGACTGATAGTGGTGCTTACATCTTTGGTCGGGCCTTTGGTAGACATAAGCTGGCACCACGCGTTAGCCCGAATAAAACTTGGGAAGGCTCCATTTGTGGTACCATTTTTGCCACGATCATTTTAGCGATCTACTTAGCATTTATTCCAGTTGGCTACCACTCATGGTGGTTGATGGTTATCCTAACGATCTTGTTGTCGATTCTCGGTCAGTTTGGTGACTTAGTGGAGTCATCTTTGAAACGTTATTATGGCGTTAAGGACTCTGGTAAGATTTTACCTGGTCACGGTGGAATCCTTGATCGTTTTGACAGTATGCTGATGGTCATGCCGGCTCTCTACCTGTTAGGCATTATCTAAAAAACACAGGGGTGACTCTTTGATAATCACAATTATTACATTTATTATCGTTTTTGGGGTACTTGTTCTAGTCCACGAATTCGGACACTATTACTTTGCTAAACGAGCGGGGATATTAGTGCGGGAATTTTCCATCGGCATGGGTCCCAAAATTTGGTGGAGTCAACGTAACGGCACTACCTATACCATTCGTATCCTTCCGCTGGGCGGCTATGTTCGCATGGCCGGGATGGATGATGAAGACGATGACATTCGCCCAGGAACGCCGGTAACGATTCAATTAAATGATAATCAAGAAGTAGTGACTATTAACGCATCCGATAAACCGGGCCTTTTTCAGGGACTGCCTCTCCAGGTGGTTGACAAGGACCTGGTTGATCAGCTCTGGATTAAGGGTTACGTTAACGGTGATGAAAGCGAAGTTGAAACTTATCGTGTCAATCACGATGCCTCAATTATTGAAAAAGATGGCACACAGGTGCGAATTGCTCCTCGCGATGTACAGTTTAATTCGGCTAGTCTACCTGATCGCATGATGACGAATTTTGCTGGCCCGATGAATAACTTCATCCTTTCTCTTTTGGTATTTATTGTTTTAGGATTCACTTTGCCAGGAATTCCGACAAATAGTAATCAATTAGGACAGGTTAAGTCAGGCTCAGTGGCTGCTCGGGCAGGTTTAGTTACTGGTGACCGCATTGTCCGGGTTCAAGGAAAGAAAACCAGCAATTGGCAAGATTTAGCCACTAATATTTCAAGCCGGCCGGGCAAAAACACCAAGATTGAATATGTTCATAATGGTAAAACACATGAAACAACGGTTAAACCAAAGAAGGTTCGTCAGGGCCGCCAAACAATTGGTCAAATTGGCATTAGGGAAGAGCAGAAACACGGGTTCGCCGATCGCATTCGTTACGGCTGGCAACAATTTGTTTCTGCAGGCACCTTGATTTTTACCGTTTTAGGTCATATGTTTACTCATGGCTTTAGTTTGAATGATCTTGGTGGCCCAGTAGCCATGTACGTCGGTACTTCACAGGCCGCGTCCCTTGGGGTTAATGGCGTGCTGAACTTTCTGGCTCTGTTATCAATCAACCTGGGGATTGTCAACTTATTGCCAATCCCGGCATTAGACGGCGGTAAATTGTTGCTCAACATTATCGAATCTATTATCCGTCGACCAATTCCGGAAAGAGCAGAAGGTGTGGTTACCTTAATCGGTTTCGCTTTCCTGTTGATATTAATGATTTTAGTAACGTGGAATGATGTACAAAGGTACTTTATTAGATAAAGATTGAAGGAGAAAAAATCATGAAACAGTCAAAAATGTTGATTCCAACGAAAAAGGAGGCCCCAGCGGATGCGGAAGCCCTGAGTCATAAAATGATGGCACGTGCTGGATACATTTACCAAATCTCAGCGGGGGTTTGGTCATACTTGCCATTAGCTTACCGGGTAATCCGTAAAGTGGAAAATATCATTCGTGACGAAATGGAAAAGGCTGATGCCGTAGAGATGATGATGCCGGCATTGCTTCCCGCTGACTTGTGGAAAGAATCCGGACGCTATGAGGCTTATGGGGATAACTTATTCAAGCTGAAGGACCGGCGCGATCGCGAGTTTATTCTGGGACCAACGCATGAGGAAAGCTTTACGGAAGTGATCCGGGATAGCATCAAATCTTACAAGAAGTTGCCTTTAGTTGTGTATCAACTTCAAGATAAGTTTCGTGATGAAGATCGTCCACGGTATGGTATTCTGCGGGGTAAGGAATTCGAGATGCTTGACGCCTATTCTTTCTCCGCTGACAAGGCTGGACTAGATAAGATGTATGATTTGCAGGCACGTGCTTACCGTAATATTTTTGATCGTGTCGGCTTAAACTATAAAGTAATTCTGGCTGACTCCGGGACGATGGGTGGCAAAAACTCACAAGAATTTTCTGCCCCCGCTGAAGTTGGTGAAGATACTATTGCATACACTGACAAGGGCTATGCTGCGAATTTGGAAAAGGCCACCAGCAAGTTTACTGGCCAACAGCAGCATGCTGAACCAGCAGCGTTAACGAAAAAGGCTACACCTGGTGCTCACAGTGTTGATGAAGCTGCTGAAAGTCTTGGCGTTGATGCTGACCAAATTCTTAAAGCAATGTTATTTATGGCTAAGATGGGTGAGGACGACTTCCAGCCAGTCATGGTGCTCATGCGGGGTAACGATGAAGTTAATGAAACTAAGGTACAAAATGCTTTAGGCGCAGAAGATTTAACTTTAGCGACGGAAGAACAAGCGGTTAATTACCTTGGTGCTCATCCAGGTTCATTAGGTCCTGTTGGTGTGGGCAAAGAGGTCAAGATCTTAGCTGATAAGTATGTTCAAGTGCTTGTCAATGTGGCTTGCGGGGCCAATGATGATGGTCATCACTACATCAATTCCAATATCGACCGTGACTTCCGGGTTGACCAGTTTGGTGATTTCCGGACGGTCCAGGAAGGCGAGATTGCACCTGATGGCGAGCCGATCAAGTTCACACGGGGAATTGAAATTGGCCATATCTTCAAGTTGGGCACGCATTACTCCAAGGTCTTGGGTGCCCAAGTATTGGATCAAAATGGTCGCCAAACCGATGTTGAAATGGGCTGCTATGGTATTGGAGTTACCCGTTTGCTGTCTGCAATTGCTGAACAGATGGCGGATGAACACGGTTTAGTATGGCCAGACAGTATTGCACCGTTTGACGTTCATGTGATCCCGGTTAACGTTAAGAAGGAAGATCAGGTCCAGGTCGCTGACGAGGTCACTAAGCAGCTGGAAGATGCAGGATTAGAAGTTCTGGTTGATGATCGTAAGGAACGTGCTGGTGTTAAGTTCGCTGACTCCGACTTAATTGGTATCCCATTACGGGTTACGGTTGGTAAGAAGGCGAGTGATGGAATTGTCGAAATTAAGATTCGTCAAACTGGTGAAACCTTGGAAGTCAAAACCGAGGAAGTAGCTAATACCATCCAAATTCTACTGAAACAATTAAATAAGACGGACGCTGGTGCTGAAGAAAAATAATGAAGCGTTTAAACGTGGCTGGATAGTTAATTCCATAATGATTTAACAGCAGCCGCGTTTTTCTATCTAGCGAGGTGAAAACATTGGCGTTAAATGCCACACAAAAATTTGATAAGTTAACTGATCAGATCCAGTATCAAGATCCAGCTTTAGCAAAGGGCCGGGTAGATCAGGTAATTGTGCATCAAAAATCGCGTCGTTGGGATCTACAGCTGTATTTCCCACAGGTACTGCCGTTTAAGGTTTACCATGAATTGATTCATCGACTGCAAATTTCTTTTAAAGAACTGGCCCATGCGGATGTTCAAGTTGTGATCAAAACTGATAGTAAAGAGGTCGACAGCAAGCTCATTGGCGATTATTGGCGCTTTTTAGCAAATGAAGAAGTAGGCACTAGTGGCATGGGCTTCGAATTGGCTGAAAAAACGTTACCAGAGAAGCACAATGAGCGAATTGAATTAATGCTGGAAAATGAGAAGGTTAAAGAATTCGTTAGTCATAACTTTCTCGGAAAAATTGAGCAAGCTTACTTGGATGCTGGTTTTCCTGCGTTCAGAATTCATCCGGTGGTCGATGAGGATGCAGCGGCTGCTCAATTAAAAGAATTAAAGGATCAACAAGAAAAGGCTGATGCTGCCTTAGTTCAAAAGGCGATGTCACAGATTAAGAGTCATCAGGCACAACGCAAACAGGCGGCGGCTAAAGCGGCAAGTGATGGGCCAGCTCAAATTGGTAAAGTCATTAATGACCAGGCTGAAGTACGCCAAATGGAGACTATCACAGAAGAAGAACGCAACGTTGTGGTTGAAGGTTACATCTTCTCCAAGGACGTCAAAGAGCTGCGGTCCGGTCGGCAATTAATGATTCTAGAGATTACGGATTACACTTCCTCAATTTCAATCAAGAAGTTCTCCCGCGACGATAAGGATGAAGCAGCCTTTAAGCAGTTTAATGAAGGTGAATGGGTAAAGGTTCGCGGATCGGTTCAAGAAGATAGTTTCATGCGTGACCTCACCCTGAATGCATACGACATCAATTTGGTTTCGCACCCTGTTCGCGAAGACAAGGCAGATAAAGATGACAAGCGCATTGAATTGCATTTGCACACCACGATGTCCACAATGGACGCCACTAACAGCATTAGTGAGTATGTCAAGCAGGCAATTAAGTGGGGACAACCGGCCATTGCGATTACCGATCATGCCGGGGTACAGGGCTTCCCTGAAGCTTTTAAAGCCTCTTATGACGGCAAGAAAAAAGAACATAAGATTAAAATGATCTATGGGGTGGAAGCAAACGTTGTGGATGATGGCATTCCGCTGGTCTATAACGAAAACCACCAAGAACTTTCTGGGGCTACCTATGTCGTATTTGACGTGGAAACTTCCGGTCTGTCTGCTATTTACGACCGTGTAATCGAATTGTCTGCCAGCAAAATGAAGGATGGCGAGGTGATTGACCGGTTCGATGAGTTCATTGATCCTGGTTTCCCGCTTTCTGAACAGACTACCGAACTGACGAGCATTACGAATGAGATGGTGCATGGCTCTAAGACGGAAAAAGAAGTCTTTAAGATGTTTCGGGACTTCTGCGGCGATGCCATTATTGCCGGCCATAACGTCTCATTTGATATGGGCTTTATGAATACGGGTTATCGACGTCACCATATGCCAGAAATTGAAGCACCGGTGATTGATACTTTACCGTTAGCCCGTTTTCTTTACCCTAATCTGGGAAGCTACCGACTGAATACTTTAAGCAAACGGTTCAAAGTAGCACTGGCTCACCACCACCGGGCTAATTACGACGCTGAGGCCACTGGTCACTTGCTGCATTTGTTCTTAAAAGATGCAGAAAAACGGTACGACATTAAATATGTTGATGATTTAAACAAGCATATGACTGATAATGGTGCATACCGTCACGGCCGGCCGTTCCACGCAACTATCTTGGCGGCGACTCAAGCTGGCCTGAAGAATATGTACAAGTTGGTCTCATTGTCTAACGTTAAGTACTTTTATCGTGTGCCACGAATCCCCCGCAGTGTCTTAACTAAATACCGTGATGGGTTGTTAATTGGGTCTGCCTGTTCCAGTGGTGAAGTATTTACTGCCATGATGGAAAAAGGGTATGCTGAGGCTAAAAAGAAGGCTGCCTTCTATGATTACCTAGAAGTTCAACCGAAGCCAAATTACGCCCCATTATTAGAACAACACGTTGTTAGCAATGAAGACCACCTAGAAGATATCCTTAAGAACATGGTCAAACTGGGTGATGATGTAGGCAAGACAGTCGTCGCCACTGGTGATGCTCACTACCTGAATCCAGAGGATGCAATCTATCGTAAAATTTTGATTAATTCTCAAGGTGGTGCCAACCCGCTGAACCGGACGCATCGACCAGACGTTCATTTCCGGACGACTGATGAGATGCTTAATGAGTTCGCGTTCTTGGGTGATGATTTAGCCCACCAAATCGTTGTTACTAATACCCATAAGATTGCAGATGAAGTGGATGAAGACCTCCGACCGGTTCAGGACCGCTTATACACGCCTCACATGAAAGGGGCGGAACAAGAAATTCAGGATCGGACTTGGGCAACGGCTAAGAAGTGGTATGGTGATCCACTTCCTAAATTGGTCAAAGACCGGGTCGAACTAGAACTGAATTCCATTGTTAAGAACGGGTTTTCAGTTATTTATCTGATTGCCCAGCGTCTAGTAGCTAAATCTAACAAGGATGGTTACTTGGTTGGTTCTCGGGGTTCTGTCGGCTCTAGTGTGGTCGCTACATTATCGGGAATTACGGAAGTTAACCCGTTGCCACCGCATTATCGTTGTCCAAAATGTCAGTACAATCATTTCTATACCCATGGTGAATATAGTTCTGGCTTTGACCTTCCCGATAAGAAATGTCCTAAATGTGGTACCTTGATGATCAAGGATGGTCACGATATTCCGTTCCAAACTTTCTTAGGATTTAAGGGGAATAAGGTGCCAGATATTGACCTGAACTTCTCCGGTGACTATCAGCCAATCGCTCATAACTACATGAAGGTCTTGTTTGGTGAAAAGAATGTTTTCCGTGCCGGTACGATTGGTACGGTGGCCGACAAGACGGCTTATGGTTACGTTAAGGCTTACGAACGCGATACCGATCAGACCTTTCGGGGAGCTGAAGAGGATCGGCTAGCTAAAGGGGCAACCGGTGTAAAGCGGACAACGGGTCAACACCCTGCAGGGATTATCATTGTTCCGGATGATATGGATATTTATGATTTTACCCCTGTTCAATATCCAGCTGATGATCAAGATGCTGCTTGGGAAACGACACACTTCGACTTCCACTCGATCCACGATAATATCCTTAAGATGGATATTCTGGGACATGATGACCCTACGATGATTCGTGCTTTGCAAGATTTGTCGGGGATTAATCCGCGGACGATCCCAATGGATGATCCTGGGGTGATGAGTCTATTCTCGAGTCCAAAAGCATTAGGAGTCACCGAAGAACAGATTAATTCCAAGACCGGGACGCTGGGGTTGCCGGAATTTGGCACGCGGTTTGTTCGAGGAATGCTTGAAGATACACATCCAAAGAATTATTCGCAGCTGCTGCAGATTTCTGGCCTTTCCCACGGGACTGGTGTGTGGTTGGATAACGCCCAGGAATTAATCAAGAATGGTACCGCGACTATTGCTAACGTTATTGGTTGTCGTGACAACATCATGACCGACTTGATCCATTACGGCTTGGATTCAGAAACATCTTTCCAGGTGATGGAGTCGGTACGTCACGGTCGTGGAATTCCTGATGAGTGGCAGACAAAAATGCATGAAGCAAATGTTCCTCAATGGTACATTGACTCTTGCCTGAAGATTAAGTACATGTTCCCACGGGCACACGCGGCTGCTTATGTGTTAATGGCGTTACGGATTGCCTACTTTAAGGTTTACTTCCCACTCATTTACTATGCAGCCTTCTTTTCTGTACGGGCCGATGACTTTGACATTGTTGCTATGGCGCATGGTAAAGACGCCGTTAAAAATGCAATTAAGGCAATTAATGATAAAGGAAATGAAGCCACTGCAAAGGAGAAGAGTCTGTTAACGATTTTGGAATTGGCAAATGAAATGCTAGAGCGGGGCTTTAAGTTCAAGATGGTTGACCTACAGCGGTCTGATGCACAGTCCTGGTTAATTGATGGCGATACTTTAATTGCTCCATTCCGTGCGGTGCCGGGCTTAGGAATCAACGTTGCTAAGCAGATCGTTGCTGCCAGAGAAGAGCAAAACTTCTTATCTAAAGAAGACCTGGCTGAACGTGGTAAGGTGTCACAAACGATTATCGACTTTTTGACTGATAACCATGTCTTGGATTCTTTGCCAGATCGTAATCAGCTTAGCCTTTTCTAATGGATACTGTTGGGCATTGATTGCTTGCAGATCAATACAAACAATGTTATGATATGAGTGTTACATAACTTCGGAAGGGAGTGAGCAGAGATGCTCGCTCTTTTTATTGCAATTGTTTGGAGGTGAAAGTTTTGAGCACAGCTACGGTAATTAAAACCGTTAATCAATTAGTTCAACCGATTTTAGACGAACATCATTTTGAACTCTTTGATACTGAATTCGTTAAAGAGGGTCCTAGTTGGTATTTACGGGTTTATATCGACAAAGAGGGCGGTATTACTTTAGAAGATTGTGTGACGGTGAGTGACCAGCTAAGTGCTGCTTTGGATGCATGTGATCCTGATCCAATCCCACAACAGTACTTCCTAGAAGTATCATCGCCGGGTGCTGAACGACCGCTGCGTAACGAAAAAGATTATGAACAAGCGGTTAACCAATACATCCATGTTTCACTGTATCAAGCAGTTAACGGAAAAAAGGTTTATGAAGGGACTTTAACAGAGTTAACCCCCGATACATTGACACTAGATTGGTTAAATAAAACCCGCCATCAAAAACTAACCCTTCAAAGAAAACTGATTGCGAAGGCACGATTAGCAGTTAAGATTTAAACGAGGAGATAACGATGAGTACTAAAAAGCAACGCAATGAATTAATGGAGGCTTTCGATGTCCTGGAAAAGGAAAAGAGCATTAAGAAAGAAGTCATTATTCAGGCATTAACCGATGCATTAGCTAATGCTTATCAGAAGAACTACGATGACAACAATGCCAACGTGGAAGTTCAGATTGATGATAAGACAGGTGATTTTAAGGTTTACGCCGACAAAACAGTTGTTGACGAAGTGACGAACCCGGTTGAACAAATTAGTCTGCGCGACGCAATGCAGGTTAGCCATGGTTATGAAATTGGCGATACCTTCAAACAAGAAGTAACGCCAGCTGGATTTGGCCGGATTGCCGCACAGACCGCTAAAAATGTGGTTCTGCAAAAGCTGCGTGAAGAAGAACGGCAGATTGTTTATAACAAGTACAATAAGCTGAAGGACGATTTGGTTGAAGGCGAAGTTGCTCGTGAAGACAACCGGTACATCTACATCAACTTAGATGGTGTCGAAGCAGCAATGAACAAGCATGACCAGATGCCGAATGAACATTATCGTCCGCATGACCGTGTTCAGGTTTACGTTACTCGCGTATTGAAAGATACTAAGGGCCCGCAAGTCTTCGTTTCACGGACAGCACCTGACCTGTTGAAGCGGCTGTTTGAAAAAGAAGTTCCTGAAATCAGCCAGGGAATCGTAGAAATCAAGGGGATTGTGCGTGAAGCTGGTGACCGGGCTAAGGTGGCTGTCTTCTCTCGTGATGGCAACATTGATCCGGTTGGGACCTGTGTGGGGCCTCGTGGCTCACGAGTACAAACGATTGTTAACCAGCTCGCTGGTGAAAATATCGACATCGTTAAGTACGAAGAAGAACCCGAAGAATACATTAAAAATGCCTTGAACCCTGCTGAAGTCAAGGGTGTTATCTTTGATGAAAACAATGGTGAAGTTGAAGACGATGGTAACAATGATCCTGATGCGGAACCACGTGTTCACCGCGGCTGCACGGTAATTGTTCCTGACGATCAGCTGTCTTTGGCTATTGGTAAAAGGGGTCAAAACGTTCGTCTTGCCGCTCAATTAACTGGCTACAAGATTGACATCAAGCCATTATCCGAAATGGATCCTGATGGCACGCCGGTTGATGACGACAATAATGATGAAGATGCAGAATAGGTAAAATCGCGCCGGGGGTGAAAATGGTGAAAAAGAGAAAGATACCGATGCGTAAAGACGTCGTTACTGGCGAAATGATGCCTAAGCGCCAACTAATCCGGATTGTCCGTAACAAAGAAAATGAAGTGTCACTTGATCCGACAGGGAAAAAGCCTGGTCGTGGAGCTTATGTGGCAATTGATGTTAAAATTGCAGAGAAGGCGAAGGCGGAACACACTTTTGATTCAGTGTTTGGTGTCAAGCTGGATGACAGTTTCTATGACGAATTGCTTAAGTACGCTGACCACGAGCAAGCACGACAGAAATTGTTTGGCCATGAATAATGAAATGAAAATTCTGGGACTGCTGGGGTTAGCTCAACGTGCCCGTCAGCTAGTCACTGGTGAAGACTTGGTGATTAGGTCGTTGCGCAGCCAGCAGATAAAATTCATTTTCTTGAGCAGTGATGCCGGTAAGGCAGTTGCCAAGAAGATTCATGATCAATGCCAGTATTATGGTGTACCGATGTGTGCCGAGTTTAGCAAACAAAAGCTTAGCCAAGCGATCGGTCAGCCACGAACAGTCATTGGTGTTACCCAGACAGGATTTGCCAAACGATTTATTCAATTAACGAATAATCAAAAATAACCATCTAAACATAACCATTAAAAGGAGAGTGAGTCTATGGCTAAAGAACGAATTTATCAACTAGCCAAGGAACTGAAGATGCCAAGCAAGTCGCTGGTCAATCTAGCTAACAAACAGGGCATGGTCATCAAGAGTCATATGTCTTCAGTAACTCCTGAACAAGCTTCCCAGTTGCGTCAGGCTGCTAAGGCGCAAAGTTCTAACAATCAACCGGCTGCGAAAAAGGCTAAGCAGCCAGCTATCAAGCATGATGCAAAGCAAAACGCCAATCCAGCAAAGCACGAGCATCATAACGATCAGCAGGTAAAGGCTAATCATCAAGAAAATGGTGGTAAGCAAAACCAAAAGCATGATCGTAAAAACAACAAGAACAACAAAAATAATAAGGCCCAAAAACAAAATAATAACCAACAGGGCAACCAAAATAACAACGCGGGTAACCGGCAATCTGATAATGATCAGAACCGTGTGCACTGGTTTGGCCAGAAGAACAACAAGAAGAACAAGAAGCGCAATAAGAAGCGGATGCGTAACCAACGGATGAAGAATGTTAGTCAAAAGCAACCAACTCAGCGGAAAGATAAGCCGTTGCCGAAGGTGCTGGAATACACTGAAGGAATGAACGTTCAGGGTCTGGCGAAGATTTTGCACCGTCCAGCTACAGAAATCATCAAGAAGCTCTTCATGCTTGGTGTGATGACTAACCAAAACCAGTCATTGGATAAAGATACCATTGAATTAGTAGCTGCTGATTACGGTATTGATGCTAAGCAGAAGGTGGAAGAAGACATTTCTGACCTGGACAAGTACTTTGAAGAAGAGGAAAAGAACGATGAACATGCCGTTCCTCGTCCGCCAGTAGTTACGGTTATGGGTCACGTTGACCATGGTAAGACGACGCTTCTGGATAAGATTCGTCACTCACACGTTACGGCTCATGAAGCAGGTGGTATTACCCAGGCCATTGGTGCTTACCAAGTTCATTACCAAGATCAACTAATTACCTTCTTGGACACCCCAGGACACGCGGCCTTCTCTGAAATGCGTGCTCGTGGTGCCAACATCACCGATATCACCGTTCTGGTGGTTGCTGCTGATGATGGTGTCATGCCACAAACAGTCGAAGCTATCCACCACGCCCAAGCTGCTAAGACACCAATCATTGTTGCTGTTAACAAGATTGATAAGCCAGGTGCTAACCCTGATCACGTTACGGAACAGCTGAGCAAGTATGGTCTGGTTCCAGAAGACTGGGGTGGTGACACCATCTTCGTTAAGATTTCAGCTAAGTTTGGCAAGAACATTGATGAACTGCTGGACATGATCTTATTGCAGGCTGAAATGATGGAATTAAAGGCTAATCCTGATCAAAATGCTGCGGGTTCTGTAGTTGAAGCTCGTCTGGACCAAGGGCGGGGTCCGGTTGCTACCTTGCTGGTTCAACAAGGTACGATGCATGTTGGTGATCCAATCGTTGTTGGTGACACTTACGGTCGTGTCCGGACAATGAACAACGAAAACGGTCACCGTATCAAGAAGGCTACCCCATCCACACCAGTTGAAATTACCGGACTCAATGATGTACCGCAAGCCGGTGACCGTTTCGTGGTATTTGACGATGAAAAGACCGCTCGTGCTGCTGGTGAAAAGCGTGCGGAACAGGCACAGGAAGAAGAACGGGCACGGACATCACACGTGACCCTGGACAACCTGTTTGCAACGATGAAGAAGGGTCAGATGAAGACCTTGCCAATCATCATTAAGGCGGATGTTCAAGGTTCTGTCGAAGCCCTGTCACAGAGTCTGCAAAAGATTAAAGTTAATGGTGTCCGGGTAGACATCATTCACCAAGCCGTTGGTGCGATTTCTGAATCTGATGTTACCCTGGCTGAAGCTTCTAACGCCGTTATCATCGGCTTCAACGTGCGGCCAACCCCATTAGCTAAGTCAATGGCTGACAGCAACAACATCGATATTCGTCTGCACCAGGTTATCTACAAGGCTATCGAAGAAGTTGAAGATGCCATGAAAGGGATGCTGGAGCCGGTCTACAAAGAAGAGACGATTGGTGAAGTTGAAGTACGGCAGCTCTACAAGGCTTCTAAAGTTGGGACGATTGCCGGTGGAATGGTTACCTCTGGTAAGATCACTCGTGATTCTAAGGTACGCTTGATCCGTGATGGCGTGGTTGTCTACACTGGTGAATTAGGCAGCTTGAAGCGGTTCAAAGATGACGTTAAGGAAGTCAAGCAAGGTTACGAATGTGGTTTGACGATTGAAAACTACAATGATATCAAGGAAAATGATGTCATTGAAGCTTACCAGATGAAAGAAGTTCCGGTTAAGTAAGGAGGCCGCTTATGCCAAGCAAACATTATCGTGTTGAACGGCTGGCCCAAGAAATTCAGCGGGAAGTGGATGACATTTTGCTGAAGCGGGTACGTGATCCCCGTGTGGAAGGGGTTACCATTACCGGTGTTGATGTCACTGGTGACCTGCAACAAGCAACGATCTATTACAGCATTTTGTCGGACAAAGCTTCCGCTGGTGAAAAGGCGCAGACAGGTCTAGATAAGGCCACTGGTCTGGTTCGGAGTGAACTGGGTGCACGCCTGAACATTTTTAAAACACCAGCCATTAAATTTGAGCGTGATCCTTCGGTAACCTATGGTAATCGGATTGATGAACTGTTGCGTAAGTTGCACGAAGATCACGAACTGTAAAAAGTAAGCTAGTTTTGGATTCATAGCTTGCAATTGAAATGGCTCCTAGCGTTCAGATTGAACATTAGGGGCCATTTGTTGTTATAATGACTTATTAACTCAATGATCGGAAAGGAGACTATGATGAACGGGGTACTGCCATTATATAAGGAACGCGGAATGACTAGTTTTGATTGTATTCGCCGCCTTAGACAGCTATTAAATACGAAAAAGATTGGTCATTCGGGAACCCTAGACCCAGATGTAAGCGGAGTGTTGCCAATTTGTATCGGTAACGCAACTAAACTGGTACCGTTTTTGATGGCCAGTGGCAAAGTTTATGCTGGTGAGCTAACGATTGGTTTTGCTACCACGACGGAAGACCTGTCAGGAGAGACGGTTGAAGAAAAGCTAGTCACAAGTGCAATTAGTGACCAAGCAGTGAAAGATGCAATGGCCAAGCTCACGGGAACCATTACCCAGACTGTCCCGATGTATTCGGCAGTGAAGGTGAATGGCAAGCGTCTTTATGAATATGCACGGGCACATGAGAAAGTAGAACAACCGCGGCGCCATGTCACTATTAAATCGTTTAGTATGTTGGCTAATCACTATGATGCGAACAAAAAACAACAGGTGGTCCGCTTTAAAGTGGAATGCTCCAAGGGAACTTATATCCGCACATTAGCAGGTGACTTAGCTCGTCAACTAGGCTATCCCGGCGTAATGTCTTCTTTAACCCGTTTAAAGAGTGGCGGCTTTGATCTTGATCATACACTAATCCTGGACGACGTGGAGGAGGCGGTCAATAATGGTACGATCATTAATTATGTTTACCCGATCACCTATGTTTTGCGTGATGTTCCACAAGTTAAATTGACCGATAATCAGTATAAGGCAGTTAAAAATGGTGGCTGGCTGACAGACGATGAGGTACATAGTGACGATCAATCGCGGGTAGTGCTTGTCTACCATGATCAGGCGCAGGCAATTTATGAACGACATGGTAAGCATTTTAAGCCATTAAAGATGTTTCTAACGAAGACGGAGGGTTAACATGAAAGTTATCACACTTGAATACCCGGTGGATCCAGCAAAGATTCCCACAGGGCAGTGTGTATTGGCAATGGGCTTTTTTGATGGTGTTCATCGTGGTCATCAAGCAGTGATTATGCGAGCCAAGCAGATTGCTCAGCAACGAAATTTGCCACTAACGGTTCTTACTTATAACCAGAGCCCAGCCATTGTCTTTCGTCAATTTAAGAATGGTGTTCACTATCTGAGCACCTTAGACCGTAAGATTGACTTAATGAAACAGCTTGGTGTGACACTCTTATATGTCATGTCATTTACCTCGCACCTAGCTAAGCTGAGTCCACAGAAATTTATTGATGAAGTGATTGTTAATTTGCATCCAGCAGTAACGGTTGCCGGTTTTGATCATACTTATGGTCCCAAGAATGCAGGAATGGCACAACTGCCAGAATATGCTCATGGCCGCTTTCAAGTGGAAGTAGTGGAAAAATTAAGCGATCAAGATGAAGACAAAGTCGCTTCTACCAAAATTAGGCAACTGCTGGATGATGGCCATGTAGACCAGGCTAATCAGTTGCTTGGTTACCGTTATTGCACTACTGGCACGATAGTTCACGGTTTGGCTAGAGGACGAACATTGGGCTTTCCGACCGCGAATGTATCCTGGCAAGTAGATCAGCGGATTCCGGCAGTGGGGGTCTATGCGGTACAGTTTTTGGTCAACCATCATTGGTATAATGGGATGGCTAGTGTTGGCTATAATGAAACTTTTGGTGATCATAATCAAAAAACGATTGAAGTATATCTATTTGGCTTCAATGATGAAATATATGGTGAACAAGTAACCGTGCGCTGGGTAAAAGAAGTCAGAGGACAAGTTAAGTTCCAGTCTACAGCAGAATTGGTTCAGCAATTGAAGCAAGATCAAATCGTTTGCACGCAAATATTAACAAATTTAAAGGATTTACATAATCAACTAGTCCACTAGTATTTGTAAGCGACTTCCTGATCTTTCGGAGTTGCTTTTTACCATTGTTGCCACTACTATACTACTATAAATGTTGTTTTTAAGAAGTGAGTTGTTTCATGTTCATGATGTAAGAGCAGCTCAGAGAATTGAGAAGGCATTTTTGTGCCTGAAGGAGTGAATGTACATGTGCGGATTTGCTGGGTGCTTATCTGATAAAAAGGTTTATTCAGCGGGAAAGCTGAATGATGCATTACATACAATGACTAATATGATGATCCACCGGGGACCAGACGATTCTGGCTACTTTCAGGATGATAACATCACGATGGGATTTCGTCGCTTAAGTATCCACGACTTATCAGCTGCTGGGCATCAACCAATGCCATACATGGATGGTCGTTACATGCTGACTTTTAACGGTGAAATTTACAACTACATTGAATTGCGTAATGATTTAAAGAAAGAGGGATATACTTTTAAGAGTGATTCCGATTCTGAAGTGATCATTGCGATGTATGATCGCTATGGCGTAGATTCTGTCAAGCAACTAAGGGGAATGTTCGCCTTCGTTATCTGGGATACTAATGAGCAGACAATGTTTGCTGCTCGTGATATGTTTGGAATTAAGCCATTGTACTATGCAGAACGTAATGGTCAGTTCCTGTATGCTTCTGAGGAAAAAGCATTGTATGCAGTGATGGAACATCCGGAGTTTGATCATGACGCATTGCAAGACTACATGACTTTTCAATATGTACCAGAACCAGAAACGATGTCAACCGAAATTAAATCAATGATGCCAGGGACCTACATGGTTAAGCATGTTGGTCAACCATTGAAAATTAAACGTTATACAGACACTACCTTTGCACCGGTTAACAAGTCTGAAGACGAATTAGTAAAAGCAGTTCATGATGTGTTGATTAACTCAGTTAAGATCCACATGCGTTCAGATGTTCCGGTTGGTGCTTTTCTTTCTGGTGGGATTGATTCAACAATTGTTGCTTGCATTGCCAAGCAATTTAACCAGAATCTGTCTACATTCTCCGTTGGTTTTGAGCGGAAAGGATACAGTGAAATTGACGTGGCCAAAGAGACTGCAGAAGTTTTAGGAGTTAAGAACTACAGCCATGTGATTACTGCTAAGGAATTTATGAAGGCTTTCCCTCACTTTGTATGGTGTATGGATGATCCATTGGCCGATCCGGCTGCTGTTCCCCAGTTCTTTGTGACTAAAGAAGCCCGTAAACATGTTATCGTTGCATTGACCGGTGAGGGTGCAGATGAGCTATTTGGTGGGTACACAATCTATCATGAACCAATTTCTTTGCGGCCATTTAAGTACCTTCGTCCACTGAATGGTGCATTACATGCCATTAGCAAGATGATGCCTGAAGGAATGAGGGGTAAGTCTTACTTACAACGGGGCACGGTGCCTTTGGAAGACCGTTATGTTGGTAATGCCTTTATCTTCAATGAACATGATAAACAGTTATTCATGCGTGGCTACAATCAGGAACACCCATTTAAGCAGATCATGGCGCCATATTATGAACAGGCGGCTAATTACGACCAGATTACCAAGATGCAATACATTGATATTCATGAATGGCTGAATGGTGACCTCTTACGTAATGGTGATCGGACTTCTATGGCTCATAGTTTGGAACTACGGACTCCATTCTTGGATAAGGAAGTCTTCAAGGTGGCTTCTCAGATTCCATGGGATTTACGGATCAAGGATGGCACGACTAAGTGGATTTTACGTGAAGCAGTTAAAGATATTGTACCTGCCCATGTTCTTCACCGGCGTAAGTTAGGCTTCCCTGTGCCAATTCGCTTCTGGCTAAAGGACGAAATGTACGATTGGGCTAAGAATATCATTAACGAATCACCAACAGAAAAGTACTTTGACAAGCAGTACTTTTTGAAATTGCTTGAAGATCACAAGAATGGTGTTCGTGATAACTCACGTAAATTGTGGACGATTTTAACCTTTATGACGTGGTACAAGCAGTACGTTTTGACTGCGGGTACTAGTTTTAGCGAACCCTTTAAAAAGGATTAAGAGAGGAATTTGATAGTGTGTTAGCAAGTAGTTTAATTAATGCTCTTCGTTTTAAAAGGGTAGTGCCAGCAGACTTTCAGGACTTTGAAGTGACGACAATTACCCAAGATACTAGGGAAGTCAAAGCAGGAGCAATCTTCATCGCTATTGTTGGCGCCGTCGTTGATGGTCACCAGTTCGTGGACCAGGCAGTTGCGGCGGGGGCTAAAATGATTATTGCTCAAAAACCGGTAGCGACTTCGGTTCCGGTAGTGTATGTTCGTGATACCCACCGTGCGATGGCTTATCTGGCAGATACCTTTTATGGTTCACCAAGTCAATCCATGAAGATGATTGGGGTAACAGGAACAAATGGAAAAACAACAGTTACCCACATCATTGAACAGGTTTTCGCTGATTTAGGCGATCAGACGGGTCTAATGGGTACAATGTGCTTAAAGATTAATAATCACCGTTACCCAACTATTAACACCACGCCAGACGTCATTACTTGTCAGCGGATGTTAGCGAAGATGAAGTCAGCAGGCGTAAGAACAGCGACAATGGAGGTTTCCTCAATTGCGCTAGTTGAGGGACGTGTCTGGGGTATTGATTACAATATCTGTGTCTTTACCAATTTTACGGAAGACCACTTGGCTTTCCACAAAACGATGAGTCAATATAAGCTTGCCAAGAGTTTGTTATTCGCACAGATGGGCAATAAATTTACTGGTAAGACAGCGGTTTTGAATATTGATGATCCTGTAGGCCGTGAGTTCATGAATTATACGTCGGCGTATGTGCTAACTTATGGCTTAACGCCAGATGCCGATATTTATGCCGATAATTTAAAGATTGATATTACCGGAACGGATTTCGACCTCCATGTCTTCAACGAGGTTAAACATGTGCATACTCATTTGATCGGTAAGTTTAATGTGTACAATACGTTAGCTGCGGTGGGTGCCGTAGTAGCTGATGGTGTTTTGCTGGACGATATTGTAGACTCACTGACTAGAGTTACAGGAGTTAAGGGGCGTTTTCAACGGGTACCTACTAATACGGGCGTCCATGTGATTGTCGATTATGCTCATACGCCAGATGGTTTGGTTAAAGTATTAGATACAATGCGCGATTTCATTAAAAATGACATCTATGTAGTTGTCGGCTGTGGGGGCGACCGGGATGCTAAGAAACGGCCAAAGATGGCTAAAATTGCGGTTGATCACAGTGATCATGCTATTTTGACGGAGGATAATCCTCGTACTGAAGACCCACGTAAAATTATGGCTGATATGTTGACCGGAATTAATCCGGATCAGGCAGATATAATCTATGATCGTGGTGAGGCAATTCAAACTGCAATCGATCGTGCAAAACCTGGTGATGCGGTCTTAATTGCAGGTAAGGGTCACGAAGATTATCAGATTATTGGTCGTAAAAAGCGTCATTTTGACGATTTTGAAGAAGCTCAAAAGTTCCTCAGGCAAAAGGAAAATAAATAATACATAGTTGTAAAATGCTTCCTTAGTGCGGTTATCCGTACGTGGGAAGCATTTCTATTTGTGACAAAGACAAATTGATTGAAGCAAAGGGCTGCTTTGTCATATACTACTTTTTTGTAAGCAAATAACAAGCGAAAGAGGATGATTGAAATGGCCGAACAGACCACTGAAAATCATGTGCGGCGTCTGTTAAAGACCCGCCACCTATCAATGATTGCCTTGGGAGGATCAATCGGGACCGGATTGTTTATTGCTAGTGGTTCCGCAATTCATACTGCCGGCCCAGGCGGTGCAATTGTTGGCTATGCAATTATGGGAATGATGGTCTACTTCTTGATGACCAGTATGGGTGAAATGGCTACTTTTATGCCCATCAGCGGATCATTTGCCTCATACTGTACCCGCTTTATTGATCCTGCACTGGGCTTTTCCATGGGGTGGATTTATTGGTTCAACTGGGCGTTGACCGTAGCAGTTGACTCGACGACAGCAGGAATTGTGATGAATTTTTGGTTCCCCCATATTCCCAGCTGGATATTTAGTTTAGTTGTTTTGATTTATATCATCACGGTGAATGCATTGGAAGTGCGAGCCTTTGGTGAAATGGAATATTGGTTAGCAATTATTAAAGTTGTGACGGTTATTTTATTCTTGATCATTGGGGTGGCCGTCATCTTTGGAATTATGGGCGGCTCTGCCATTGGCTTTAGAAACCTGACCTATAAGCAAGCGCCATTTGTTGGTGGTGCACCAACGATTCTGAGTGTCTTCTTGGTTGCCGGCTTCTCTTTTCAAGGGACGGAATTAGTCGGAATCACGGCTGGCGAATCAGAAGATCCTGGCAAGAGTATTCCTAAGGCCATCCATTCGACTTTCTGGCGAATTCTCTTGTTCTATATCTTCTCGATTTTTGTCATTTCCTGTGTATTGCCATATACCAGTCCAAATCTTTTAGGATCCTCAGTTAAGGACATTACGATTAGCCCATTTACGCTGGTCTTTCGGCGCGCTGGTTTGGCATTTGCGGCTAGTGTGATGAATGCCGTTATTTTGACTGCTGTGATTTCCGCGGCCAACTCCGGTATGTACGCATCAACGCGGATGCTCTACTCCATGGCGCACGAAGGCCAAGCATGGAAGATTTTCGGCGAGACCAATAAGAGCGGGGTGCCAATCTATGCCTTACTAGCATCTACCTTAGTTGCATGTATGACTTTCTTGACCGGTATTATTGGCCCTAGCGTTTATGAATTTTTGATTGATTCTAGTGGTTTAGCTGGTTTCTTAACCTGGATGGGGATGGCCGCAGCACATTTGCGTTTCCGGCGTGCATATGGGGCCCAAGGTTACCAATTGTGTGATTTGCGCTACCGTGCCTCGTTTTATCCATTTGGTCCCATCCTTGCTTTGATCTTGTGTACAGTAGTTATTATTGGTCAAAATCCAATGGCGTTATTACACGGCAACTGGCAGCAGATTATTCTGACCTACTTAAGTGTACCGTTGTTGCTCGTTCTTTGGCTTTACTACCGAATTCGTTACCACTCACATTTGGTACCGTTAGAGCAAGTTGATCTCACCAGTGGCCAGTTGAAGAGTGGCGTGATTAACGCTCATAAGGAGAAGGAGGAAGCTTAATGAACTTTCGACGTGCAGAAAAAGCTGACCTAGAACGATTAGTAGGAATTTATAACCAAGCTGTTCCTTCACATATCGTGACGGATGATGACAATCCGATTTCAGTGGATAGTCGGCGTCAATGGATTAATGACTTTGACGATACTCACCCATGCTGGGTAGTGGAAGAAAATGGTCAGATCATTGGCTGGTGTGGGTTAGAGTATTTCTATCCGCATCCGGCATTTGATCACAGTGCTGAAATCTCCATTTATATTGATAATCAACATCAAAATCAAGGGGTCGGTTCGGCACTATTGGACTATGTGAACGTGAACATTACAAAGAATTTACCAATTAAGACGGTAATTTCTTACATTTACGAACGTAACGTGCCCAGTCAGCGCCTTTTTCAAAGATCTGGCTATGATAAAGTCGGTGAGTTACCGCAAATATCAGTGGTTGGCGGAGAGTTGCGCACGATCTACGTTTATTGCCGGCACTTCAATCTTCATTAAAAAATAGAATGATCAAAAAAAGGGCAGAAATACAATTTCTGCTCTTTTTTATCATTTTCACGTTGTCATTTAGACAAATTTATTTTATTCTATATGTAAGCGCTAACACGGTTAACAGCTACCATTTTTATTTTTAAGGAAGTGCGAATATGAAACAGCTTGATTTTGAAGCATTGAAGCATAGTCCTTCTTTTAAGCCTCTGACAGTGCTTAACGAGCAGGGCGATGTTGTTAATGAAGACATGATGCCAGACTTAAGCGATGAGCAATTAACTGAATTATACAAACAAATGTTATGGTCCAGAATTATAAATGACCGAGCCACCAAATTAAATCGACAAGGACGGCTCGGCTTTTTTGCTCCGACAGCCGGTGAAGAAGCCAGTCAAATGGGGAGCAACTTTGCAATGGACAAGGAAGACTTTCTGCTTGGTGGTTACCGTGACGTGCCACAACTGGTTAAGCATGGTTTGCCACTTGCTAAGGCCTTCATGTGGTCTAAGGGAATGGTTAATGGTAACAAATACCCAGCTGATTTAGCTGCTGTTCCGCCACAGATCATTATTGGTGCCCAATATGTCCAAACTGCTGGTGTCGCCCTTGGCTTGAAGAAGAAGGGAGCAAAGCAGCTGGCCTACACTTACACTGGTGATGGTGGTACTTCACAGGGTGACTTTTATGAAGGGATGAACTTTGCTGGTTCATTCAAAGCTCCAGCGCTGTTCTTCGTTCAAGATAACTTATACGCCATCTCTGTACCAGCCAAAGTACAAACCGCCGCGCATGACTTTGCCGATAAGGCAGTGGCGGTGGGCATTCCAAGCATCATCGTTGATGGGATGGATGCCCTGGCTGTTTATGAAGCAAGTAGCCAAGCACGTGAATACATTGTTGCTGGTAACGGCCCCGTAATGATTGAAACCCTTACTTACCGTTATGGCCCGCACACCTTATCTGGTGATGACCCTAAGCGTTACCGGACCAAGGAAGAAGAAGATGCATGGCACCAGAAGGATCCAGTGGTACGGATGAAGAACTTCCTTACCAAGAAGGGTCTGTGGTCTGAAGATAAGGACAAGGCCTACACTGAAGAAGTTGATAAGGAAATCGATGACGCTATGAAGGAAGTTGAAAGCCAGCCAGCTGAATCAGTCGCAGAATACCTGAAAGATGAGTATGAAGTTACGCCACCGGCTATTCAACACGAACTGGATCGTTTGAACAGTAAGGAGGGTAAGTAATCATGGCTAAATTAACAATGATTAAGGCCATCACGGCTGCCATGGACGAGGAGCTGGCACGTGATGAAAAGGTACAAATCTTCGGTGAAGACGTTGGTAAAAACGGTGGTGTCTTCCGGGCAACTGATGGCCTGCAAGCCAAATATGGTGAGGACCGCGTATTTGATACGCCATTAGCAGAATCAGGCATCATGGGATTGGCTAATGGCTTAGCATTAACCGGTTTTCGTCCGGTTCCAGAAATTCAGTTCATGGGCTTCATCTACGAAGCATTCGACCAGATTGCTGGTCAAATGGCTCGTTACCGTTTCCGGATGGGTGGCACCCGTGAATTTCCAATTACTTTACGTACTCCTTATGGTGGTGGCGTTCATACTCCTGAACTACACTCCGACAGTTTGGAAGGCTTAGTTGCCCAAATTCCTGGTTTGCGGGTAGTTACCCCATCAGGACCTTATGATGCAAAGGGATTATTGATTTCTGCTATTCGCTCAAACGATCCCGTTGTCTACCTGGAACACATGAAACTGTATCGTTCAATGCGTGAAGAGGTTCCTGACGAAGCTTACACGGTTCCGTTGGATAAAGCAGAAGTTAAGCAAGAAGGCTCCGATGTTACGATTATTTCTTATGCTTACATGCTGCAGGCTAGTCTGCAGGCAGCTAAGGACCTGGAAAAACAAGGTATCCATGCCGAAGTGCTTGACTTGCGGACCCTCGCACCATTGGATGAAGACACCATCTTGCAGTCTGTTAAAAAGACTGGACGGGTAGTGATTGTCCAAGAAGCGCAAAAACAAGCTGGTGTGGCTAACCAAGTATCACGCCTGATCGGTGAAGAAGGCATCTTATACTTGGATGCACCAATTAAGGTAGTGGCTGCACCTGACACACCTTACCCATTCAGTCAGGGTGAAGATCCATGGCTGCCAAACAAGGAAACCATTGAACAAGCTGTTAAGGACACCGTTAATTTTTAATTGAGGAGAATAAGTAATGAGTGAAAAATACCAATTTAAACTTCCTGAATTAGGGGAAGGAATGGCTGAAGGCACAGTTGGTGAATGGCACGTCAAGGAAGGCGACACCATCAAGGAAGACGATGACTTGGTTGAAATCGAAAACGATAAGTCAACCGAAGACCTGCCATCACCAGTGTCCGGTACAGTTACTAAGATTTTGGTTCAGCCCGATGAAACCGCAGAAGTCGGCCAGCCACTGGTTGAGTTAGAAGTTGCTGACGGCCAAGGTAATGTAAAGGGTGGCATAGACAGTGCACCAGCCCCAGCTGCCAGCGAAGCACCAGCAACACCAGCTGCTTCTGGCGCTAATGATATTTATGAATTCAAGCTCCCTGAATTAGGGGAAGGAATGGCTGAAGGCACAGTTGGTGAATGGCACGTCAAGGAAGGCGACACCATCAAGGAAGACGATGACTTGGTTGAAATTGAAAACGATAAGTCAACCGAAGGTCTGCCATCACCAGTGTCCGGTACGGTTACCAAGATTTTGGTTCAGCCTGATGAAACCGCAGAAGTTGGTCAACCACTAGTTCAGCTAAAGGTTGCTGCAGGCCAAGGTAACGTTTCTATAAGCACGGCTACCTCGAGTGAAGAAAGCAGCCAACCAGCTGCCGCTCCAGCAGCCAAGACCGCTAATGCGCCAGTAGCTGCTAGTGCTGATCATTCTGTACCAGTATTGGCAATGCCGTCTGTTCGTAAGTTTGCCCGCGAACAGGGAGTAGATCTTAGTCAAATTAAGGGGACTGGTCGTCATGGCCAGATTTTGAAGACCGATGTTGAAAGCTTCAAGTCTCAGGGAGCAACCGCTGCTCCTGCTAAAGCTGCTTCTGAAGCTGCACCAGCACCAAAGAAGGCAGTTAGTTCTGACTGGCCTGAACATACTGAAAAGATGTCCATGGTCCGGAAGGCAACCGCTAAGGCCGTCAACAAAGCTAAGGACGAAATCCCAATGATCACCGTCTTTGATGAAGTAGCTGTTGACAAACTGTGGGACCACCGCAAAAAGTACAAGCAGCTGGCTGCTGACAAGGGTGTTCACTTGACCTTTATGGCATACCTGACCAAGGCATTAGCGCAAGTAATGAAAGAATACCCAATTCTGAATTCTAAGGTTGACATGGATAACCACCAAATTCAATACCGTGATTACATCAATGTCGGGATTGCTACTGATACACCAAATGGCCTTTATGTTCCTAACGTTAAGCATGCCGATTGGCGGCCAATGTTTGACATCGCCAAGCAGATCAGTGACAACACCGCTAAAGCTAAGGATGCTAAACTAAATCACGAAGATATGGCCCACACTGGCATGACGATCAGTAACATTGGTGCCATTGGCGGTGGCTGGTTCACACCATTGGTTAACTGGCCAGAAGTTGCCATCTTAGGTATGGGACGGATTGCCCCAGAAGCCGTTGTTGAAGATGGCAAGGTAGTCGTTGCTAAAGTATTGAAACTCTCACTCACGGTCGACCACCGGGTGATTGATGGTGGTACCGCACAGCGTGCAATGAACCGCTTATGTGAACTGCTGGGTGACCCAGAACTGTTATTGATGGAGGCATAAACATGGTTGTAGGAGATTTTCCCGTTGATTTAGATACAGTCGTTGTTGGTTCTGGCCCCGGTGGTTACGTTGCGGCTATCCACGCTGCTGAACTAGGCCAAAAAGTTACGGTCATTGAAGAAAATAAAACGCTCGGTGGGGTTTGTCTGCGGGTTGGCTGCATTCCTTCAAAGGCATTAATCCAAGTTGGTCATGATTATCAGACAGCACTGCAGTCTGCAGAAGAAGGGATCAACAGTAATGATACCCAGCTGGATTGGGCAAAGGTGCAAAGCTTCCGTGCAGGGGTTGTCCAACATATGACTAAAGGGGTTGCTTATCTCTTTAAGAAGAACAAGATTGATGTCATTCACGGCACCGCGTTCTTAAAAGATGAACACTGTCTACGGGTCATGAATGGCGACCATGCACAGACTTACACCTGCAAGCACCTGATTTTAGCCACTGGTAGTCACCCAATTGAAATTGGTGGCTTCAAGTTTGGTGGTCGTGTATTAGACTCCACTGGCCTGCTGGAATTGCAAGAAAAGCCTAAGGAATTAGTGCTGATTGGTGGTGGCTACATTGGCTGTGAATTAGCAGGGGCATATGCTAACTTTGGCACCCATGTCACCATCCTTGAAGGTACCGATGCAATTCTGCGGAACTACGAAAAGGACATTGTGAAGATTGCCCAAAAGAAGATGAAAGCCCATGGCATTGATGTCGTAACAAGTGCCATGGCTAAGTCCGCTAATGATCATGGTGATGGCGTTACAGTTACTTATACGGTAGACGGTGCCGACAAGCAGATTGAGGCTGATTACGTTTGCGTCGCAGTTGGTCGGCGGCCAAACACCCAGAATATTGGTCTGGAACAGGCGGGCATTGAAACCGATGATCATGGTCTGGTTAAGGTTAATGCTCAAGGTGAAACCAATATTGCTGGTATTTATGCAATTGGTGATATTGTTCCTGGTGCTGCCTTGGCACACAAGGCTAGCTATGAAGGTAAAGTGGCCGCCGAAGCAATTGCCGGTCAATCTTCAACGGTTGATTATCGAGCAATGCCAGCAGTCTGCTACTTGGACCCTGAAATTGCTACCACTGGTCTGACCGAGAAAGAAGCTAAGGATCAGGGATTAAGTGTTAAGAGTGCTAAATTCCCATTCTCTGCTAATGGTCGTGCGGTTGCTATGCGTGCTTCCGATGGCTTTGTTCGTTTGGTATTTACGACGGATACTCAACAAATTGTTGGTGCTCAAATCATCGGTGCTGATGCTTCCGACATGATTTCTGAATTGTCATTAGCTATTGAATCCGGCAACACGGTTGAAGATATCGCCTTAACCATTCACCCGCACCCATCATTATCAGAAGCTATTATGGATGCTGCAGACGTGGGAATTGGCTACCCAACAAACATTTAATGAATTGATTGTGTGGAAAGAAGGACATTAATGAAATATTTAGCGATGCAGTCGCATGACATTCGGCGCAACCTTGCTACCGAACAGTATTTGATGAACAGCGGTCAGATGACACCGCCATTCATGCTTTTCTATATTGAAGATAATTGCATCATCGTTGGTCGCAACCAGAATACTTTGGAAGAGATCAATGCGGACTTTTGTAAGGAACATGGCATTACCATTACCCGGCGTTTGTCTGGCGGGGGTGCAATGTTCCAAGACATGGGCAACTTATGTTTTAGCTTCGTTGTGCCTGCTGATGAAGTGCGCTTTGGCAATTTCAAAGATTTGGTTCAACCTGTTGTAGACGCTTTACACGAAATGGGTGCTACTGGGGCCGAAGTTACCGGCCGTAATGACATCGTAATTGATGGCAAAAAGTTCTCAGGCAATGCCATGTATACACGGAACGGCAAGACGTTCTCTCATGGCACGTTGATGTATGACGTAAATACGGACATGGTTGCGGATGCTTTACATGTGCCAGAAGATAAGATCAAGTCCAAGGGAATTAAGTCAGTAAGGTCGCGGGTGACGAACCTTAAGCCATATCTGAAGCCAGAATATCAAAACCTGACTACTGAACAATTCCGCGATGAGATTATCAAGAAGATCTATCATGTCAACAACATTCACGATGCACAGGTTAACGAATATCATTTAACGGATGCAGACAATGCAGCTATTGATAAGATTGAAAATGATCTCTATAAGAACTGGGATTGGGTATACGGTAAGTCGCCAGAATTTACCGTCAAGAAGCGGCAACACTTTGATGCTGGTACGATCGATGCACGTTTCTTAGTGCAGAATGGCAAAGTTGCTAACCTGAAGATTTATGGTGACTTCTTTGGCACTGGTGATGTTAGTGATGTTGAGGACTCACTTAAGGGTATTACTTACACCCCTGAAGCAATTGCAAAGGTGCTGGAGACACTTGACTTGAACAAATACTTTGTCGGTATTCCAAAGGATGATGTTATTGCACTGCTAGCACGTGAACAATAAGCATTTTAATGAGGAGGAGAATCATGATGAATTATCGATTATCCTATCTGCAGGCCACTCATGATTTCTTCTCCTTACCTTTTAAATACGCACAGTTGCACCAAATCGTTAAATTAACCTCATTTTTAAGCGGCAAACGGTGTCAGCTGCTCTTTAGCAACCGCTATGGAAGACAAGACCTTCATTTTGACCGGGTGGCAGTGGCTGACAATCCCCAGATGGAAAATGCCATTGGAGCAACCTTTCAGGGATCTTGGTCATTAAGTTTGCCGCAGGGGTCTCACTTGTTAACTTCGGATTCGATTGAATTTCCGCTCACAGCTGGTCAACCATTCTATGTCGAGATGATTGCTAAACGGCCACAGAGCTATGCTGATTTTGTTTGCACCTATGCGACTCAGTGGGTGAACGCGGCAATTGCTAGGAGAGCTAATTGCCGGCCGTTATTATCTGATAACTGGCATGCTCGTCATGGCTGGCTGTGTTTGGATGGCGTGAATGTGTTGACGGATGCCCAGCCAGCCTATCTAGAATTAACAGGTGATTCGTTGATTGAAACTGGCATGGTGGCACAAGAACTTTTTTCACGGTTAGTCAATGATTATCCGGAGCAAGTTGTTGCTGTTAATACTGGTATTTCCGGCAACCGTCTCTTATATGACGCGCCCCAGGATGAACCGTTATTCGCGACTTACGGTGAATCCTTGCTGAATCGTTTGCAAAGCGAATCATTTCATCCAGACCTGCGAATAGCCCTAATTGGCAGCAATGACCTTTTGCTGCCGGCTTACAGCAAACAAGCAAAGGCACAGAATCACGATTTGGGTACTCTTTATCAAGGATTCAAAAAATTGTTGCAAATGGGACCGACGCTTTCAACGACCATTGCACCGATTCGTTTATTTAACGATGCGATGACACCAGTTGAAGAGGAGATTAATCAGGCGCGTATTGCTTTGAACCGGTGGCTGGCAAACAGTGATTTCGTCGTTGACTCAGCACCATTAGTTGCTAATCCGGCTCATAATGCTTTAAAAGAAGAAATGGATTTTGGTGATGGAATGCATTTAAGTCCGCGTGGTGGTGCCTGCGTGGCTAATGCTTTGTGGCCACGGGTCCAGGCTTGCTTGAAGAACTAATAGACCAATGTGATTGCCAAATTAGTGGTAAAAATAACGCCTTAATTAACTGTTTTTGTCAGTTAATTAAGGCGTTTTGTTGCTTAATGACGGCTAGCACGGTGGTTATGATTACCACTCATTTTATGTACTCTGCGTTTAAAATGCTGTGTTGATCCTGTATCCAGTTTAAAATGCCGTATCTTGCCAGGAAAAGGGCGGTTAGCTAAACGGATGGGTGACCATGATTGCATAATCGCGGTCATCGATTGAAGGTCAGCTAACTGGTGCATATCCCCTTCATCTTTCGCGGCTTGTAAAATATCGGTTTGCAACCGTTTAACGAGATTAAGGTGGTAGGACAATAACTCCTGAGTGAGGGGAGCATTGCGGTATTCATTGAAGAGGCGTTGGATTAAAACCATTGCCTCGTGGACATTTTGCGGCTTAACATAGCGGTGTTTTTCTTCCGACATAAAATAATCTCCGAAATCTTTGACTTTTATTGACTTTAAACATGATGGTTGTTATATTAGTAATGTATTTAGCACTTGAACATGAAGAGTGCTAAAAGGAAGTGATCAAAAATGCTAACCAAACGACAAGAAGCAATTCTGCAGGCGATTGTACGGCAGTACACTGCTACTGGTCAACCGGTGGGATCCAAACATTTAACCGGTAAGTTGCCAATGAAGGTTTCTTCCGCGACCATTCGTAACGAAATGGCGGTTCTTGAGCACCAAGGCTTGGTGAAGAAGGAGCATTCTTCATCGGGACGGGTGCCATCTAAGAATGGCTACCGTTATTATGTTGACCACTTACTGGATCCTAACAGTGTATCGGAGAACGATCTAATAGTTATCCAGAATTCATTGGGGACTAATTTCCATGAACTGGATGAAATCGTTTCGCGATCAGCTGATATCTTATCCAAACTGACTTCGTACACCGCATTTACACTTAAGCCAGAGCAGAAGGATGCGCGTTTGAGCGGCTTTCGTTTAGTCCCGCTGGGTAATCATAAGGTAATTGCCATTTTGGTTACTGATAGTGGCGAAGTTGCTAATGAAAGTTTTACGATTCCGCGCGAAATGGATCCGGAGTCTTTAGAAGCGGTTGTCAGAGTGGTGAATGACCAGTTAGCAGGTAAGACACTGGTTGAGGTTGTCCAGCGTTTGCAGACTGACATTCCCGTGCAGTTGACAAATTACATGCAGAGTCCAGAAGGTTTCTTAAATATTTTTGACAGCGTTCTTACTAAAGCAGAACGTGAACACTTCTTTGTTGGTGGCCGTTTGAATCTCCTTGGACTTTCAAGCAGCCAGCAGCCAGATGAGATCAAGGCACTGTATGAGCTCCTGGATGCAAAGGATCGTCTGTCATCGATCATTAATTCAGATGCCATCGATAAGGGAATCAGCGTGAAGATTGGGCATGAAATTGCCAACAGCGACTTGCTTGATAATTACTCGTTAATTACCGCCAAGTATGATGTTGATCAATACGGTGAAGGAATTATCGCCGTATTAGGACCGACCGCAATGCCATATTCACGTACGATTGGGATCGTTGAAGCCTTTAGGCGGGAACTCGGAAAGCGACTGCTAGATTACTATCATCATTACTATGGTTCATAGGAGGGATTGAATGGCAAAGACAGATACGGCAAAAAGCGCTAGTCAAGTCAAGTCGAGTGCAGCAAAGACAGATGAAAAAGCTGCCAAAAAGGTGGACACAAAGAAAACGGACGTAAAATCCAGTGCCGACCAAGTAAAGGAGCTGCAAAAGCAAATTGCTGATTTAAAGAAGCAGCTCGATGATAAGGATAACCAATATCTGCGCGCTGAAGCCGAAATTCAAAACATGACCAAACGTTTCAATAAGGAGCGTGCCCAACTGGCCAAGTATGATGGTCAAGATTTAGCAACCAGCATCCTGCCAGTTTTGGATAACTTGAAGCGGGCATTAGCCATTGAAGTTACTGACGAAAATGGCGCTCAGCTGAAAAAGGGTATTCAAATGGTGCATGACCACCTGGAGCATGCTTTAAAAGAACACTCCATTACGGAGATTGAGGCTTTGAACAAGCCGTTTGATCCGACCACGCAACAAGCGGTGCAGACAGTTGCTGCTAGTGGTGATCAAAAGAAAGATACCGTAGTGAAGGTACTGCAAGCCGGTTATCAGATGAAGGACCGGGTACTGCGTCCAGCAATGGTCGTCGTTGCACAATAAATTTGAAATCAATTGATAAAGAAGGGATATCACAATGGCAAGTAACAAGATTATCGGAATTGACTTAGGGACTACCAACTCCGCTGTCGCTGTCATGGAAGGTGACCAACCAAAGATCATCACCAACCCTGAAGGTGGCCGGACGACTCCATCTGTTGTTTCCTTTAAGAATGGTGAAACTCAGGTTGGTGAAGTTGCCAAGCGGCAAGCAATCACTAACCCTAACACGATTACTTCAATCAAGTCACACATGGGCGAAGCAGGCTACACGGTAGATATCGAAGGTAAGAAATATACACCACAAGAAATCTCCGCTATGATCCTGCAATACATCAAGAAGTATGCTGAAGACTACATTGGTGATACAGTTGATAAGGCTGTTATCACGGTGCCAGCTTACTTTAACGATGCCCAGCGGCAAGCTACTAAGGATGCTGGTAAGATCGCTGGCTTAGATGTCAAGCGGATTATCAACGAACCTACTGCTTCTTCATTGGCTTATGGTCTGGACAAGAAGAACAAGGATGAAAAGATCCTGGTTTACGACCTTGGTGGTGGGACCTTTGACGTTTCCATCCTGCAATTAGGTGATGGTGTCTTCCAAGTACTGTCAACTAACGGTGATACTCACTTAGGTGGGGATGACTTCGACCAGAAGATTATGGACTGGCTGATTGACGGCTTCAAGCAGGAACATGGCGTTGACCTGTCACAAGACAAGATGGCCCTGCAACGTTTGAAGGATGCCGCTGAAAAGGCTAAGAAGGACCTTTCTGGTGTTCAAGAAACACAAATCAGTCTGCCATTCATCTCATCTGGTGAAAATGGTCCATTGCACTTGGAACAAACCCTTACTCGTGCACACTTCAACCAAATGACCAATGACTTGGTTGAAAAAACGAAGCAACCAGTACTGAATGCGATGAAGGATGCTGGCTTACAGTTCTCCGACATTGATGAAGTTATCTTAAATGGTGGTTCTACTCGTATTCCAGCCGTTCAGGAAATGGTTAAGGAATTGACTGGTAAGGAACCTAACCACTCCATTAACCCTGACGAAGCCGTTGCTTTAGGTGCCGCTATTCAAGGTGGTGTTCTGACCGGTGATGTTAAGGATGTTGTTTTGCTGGATGTTACGCCACTGTCACTTGGTATTGAAACCATGGGTGGTGTCTTCACGAAGTTGATTGATCGTAACACGACCATCCCAACCTCCAAGAGTCAAATCTTCTCCACTGCTGCTGATAACCAGCCAGCCGTAGATATTCATGTTCTGCAAGGTGAACGGCCAATGGCAGCCGATGACAAGACGCTTGGCAACTTCCAACTGACGGACATTCCACCTGCACCACGTGGTGTTCCGCAGATTAAGGTTACCTTCGATATCGACAAGAACGGGATTGTTAATGTTTCTGCCGAAGATCAAGGTACCCACAAGAAGCAAAACATTACTATCAAGTCTTCTTCAGGTCTGTCGGACGAAGAAATTGAACGGATGAAGAAGGATGCCGAAGAGCACGCCGACGCCGACAAGAAGAAGAAGGAAGAAGCTGACCTGCGTAACGAAACTGATCAGCTGCTCTTCCAGACTGATAAGACGTTGAAGGAACTCAAGGGCAAGGTTTCTGACGACGAAATCAAGAAGGCTGAAGACGCCAAGAAGGCTTTGCAAAAAGCTAAGGATGACAACAACCTTGAAGAAATGAAGTCCAAGAAGGATGCATTGAACAAGATTGTCCAAGACTTGACCGTAAAGCTTTACCAACAGGCTCAAGGTAACCAGCAGCAGGGTGGCGCTCAAGACGGCCCACAAGCTGGACCAACCAACAATGGTGGTAACAACAACTCCAACAACGGCGGCAATGGCAGCACTGTTGACGGCGATTTTGAAGAAGTTAACCCTGACGACAAGAAATAATGTTTGATAATCGGTCTGTGATTAGGTCCTAATGACTTAATCCAAATGGTGATTATCATCACAGAACGCAAAATGGCCGCTAGCATCCGGGAAACCGAAAACTGGCGACCTCTTTGCGTTAGGACATCACTAGGTACAGTTGCTTATATTTGCGTACTAAAAGCAGCATGCTATACTGTGATTTAGATTTTCTAGATGAGGGATGTAAATGGCTGAAGAAAATTATTACGACATTCTCGGGGTTAGCAAGGATGCTTCGGAAGACGAGATTAATCATGCTTACCGTAAATTAGCGGCAAAGTACCATCCAGATGTTAACCACGCTCCTGGTGCCGAAGAAAAATTTAAGAAGATTAACGAAGCACATGAAGTTTTGTCTGATAAGCAAAAAAGGGCTCAGTATGACCAATTTGGTTCTGCTGGTCCGAATGCTGGTGCTGGACAAGGCTTTGGCGGCTTTGGTGCTAATCAAGGATTTAGTCAAGCTGGTTTCAGCGACTTTGGCGACATCTTTGGCGATATCTTCGGTGGTGGCCGTGCACGCCGTGATCCGACTGCGCCACAGCAGGGTCGTGATTTGCAATACACCATGACGTTAAAGTTCATGGAAGCAATTAATGGCAAGGAAACCGAGATCAAATATAACCGGGAAGCAGAATGTAATGTTTGTCACGGCAGTGGTTTACGTCCTGGTAGATCTGCGCAAACTTGTCATGAATGTGGCGGCCGTGGCTTTGTCGTTCGTCAGCGGCGGACAATGATGGGCATGATGCAGTCGCAAGAAACTTGTCCTAACTGTAATGGTACGGGTAAGGAAATCAAGCCGGAAGATCGTTGTGCCAACTGTGGCGGCAGTGGCCATGTCCAAGAGCGTCATGCTTTGAAGGTTAAGGTGCCTGCCGGGGTTGATGATGGTCAGCAAATGCGTCTGCAAGGCCAAGGTGAAGCTGGTAAGAACGGTGGCCCTTATGGTGACCTTTACCTGTTATTCCACGTCACACCAAGCCGCGTCTTTAAGCGTGATGGGACGACCATTTATGTTGACCAAGACATCAGCTTCTCACAAGCCGCTTTAGGCGATAAGATCAAGGTACAGACTGTTCATGGCGACGTTGACTTGAAGGTTCCTGCTGGTACGCAATCGGAGACCAATTTCCGTTTACGTGGCAAAGGTGTACCGCGGCTGAACGGCAAGGGCAATGGTGATGAACATGTTCGTATTCACGTTAAAACCCCAACTAGTTTGAACAAGAAGCAGAAGGAAGCAATGATGGCTTTCGCGGCTGCATCTGGTGAAGACGTAAAGGGTGTTAAAAACGGCTTCTTTGATAAACTAAAGGATGCCTTTGACGATAATAAGAATTAAGCAAAGCAAGCTAAAAGAGCGTGACGGGGGTCTGATTGTCCTCATGCCACGCCCTTTTTGTCGTGGTGCTGACGGAAGGGCCTGCAACTTGTTATAATGAAAAGTAGAATGCAGCGAAAGCGAGTAATAAATTTATGGATCTAGATAAATTAAAAGAACGGCAGAAGCATATCCGTAACTTCTCCATTGTGGCTCACATTGACCATGGGAAGTCTACTTTGGCCGACCGCATTTTGGAATTAACTGATTCAATTTCTAAACGTGAGATGAAGGACCAAGTGCTTGATGACATGCCTCTGGAACGTGAACGTGGCATTACCATTAAACTAAACGCGGTGGCCTTAACCTATCACGCTAAAAACGGGGAAGACTACATTTTCCACTTAATTGATACGCCAGGACATGTGGACTTCTCTTATGAAGTATCACGTTCACTGGCGGCCTGTGAAGGGGCCATCCTGGTAGTGGATGCTACTCAAGGGGTCGAGGCACAAACATTAGCCAATGTCTATCTGGCACTGGATAATGACTTGTCGATTTTACCGGTTATCAATAAAATCGACTTACCTTCAGCGGATCCTGAAGGGACGAAGAAACAGATTGAAGATGAAATCGGTTTGGACACTGATGAGGCCGTTGACATTAGTGCCAAAACGGGGAAAGGCGTGCCGGAAGTCTTAGAAAAGATTGTCAAGGATGTGCCGGCACCGACCGGCGATTTAACGGCCCCATTAAAGGCATTGATTTTTGATTCCAAGTACGATGATTATCGTGGTGTGGTATTAAGTGTCCGGGTCTTTGAGGGCACCGTTAAAAAGGGTGACCGCATCAAGTTGATGAACGGTGGTACTGAATATGAAGTCGCTGAAGTCGGTATTAATTCACCAAAGCCATTGGCGCGTGATCTACTAATGGCCGGTGATGTTGGTTACATTACGGCGGCTATTAAGGATATTAAAGATACGCAGGTCGGTGATACGGTAACGAGCGCTGACCATCCGACGGCAGAACCACTGAAGGGCTACCGGAAGATGCAGCCAATGGTCTACGCTGGTCTTTACCCAACTGATAACGCTAAATTCAATGATTTGCGTGACGCGTTAGAGAAATTGCAATTAAACGATGCCGCTTTGACCTTTGAACCGGAATCGTCACAGGCATTGGGCTTTGGTTTCCGTTGCGGATTCTTAGGAATGCTGCATATGGATGTGGTTCAGGAACGCCTGGAACGGGAGTTTGACTTAGACTTGATTACGACGGCGCCTTCAGTTACTTACCATGTTGACTTGCATGACGGCTCTATGAAGGAAGTGGAGAACCCCGCAGACATGCCGGACGCCTCCGAAATCAAGGATATCAAAGAACCGTATGTTAAGGCATCAATTATGGTGCCGAATGATTACGTTGGCCCGGTAATGGAATTGTGTCAGCGCAAGCGGGGCCAGTTCGACACGATGGAATACTTAAGTGATACCCGTGTGGATGTCATTTATCACATCCCATTGGCCGAAATTATCTATGACTTCTTTGACAAATTGAAATCGAGTACCCGTGGTTATGCATCACTAGACTATGAGCTGGATGATTATCGTGCTTCTGAACTGGTGAAGATTGATATCCTGCTGAATGGCGACAAGGTGGATGCCTTGAGCTTCATTACCCACAAGGATTTTGCGGCTGAACGGGGTCGGGAGATTGCCAGCAAGTTAAAGGAGATTATCCCACGGCAAAACTTTGAAATTCCAATTCAAGCAGCCATTGGTTCGAAGATTATTGCGCGGACTAATATCAAGGCTTACCGGAAGGATGTTACTGCCCGGATTCACACCGGTGACCCGGATCGGCGTGCTAAGCTGCTGGAAAAGCAAAAGCGTGGTAAGAAACGGATGAAAGCTGTCGGAAAAGTCGACATCCCTCAAGCTGCTTTTATGGCGGTGTTGAAGACCGATGAGGAGATTGACGATAAGTAATCCTATTCAACTAGGAATTAACTTATTACGGAAGTTATAGCTATACCAATTTTTGACGTTTTTCCCTGAATTTTCCCTTAATAATGAAATTCAGGGAAGGTATTCAATTTATGGTTTAACGCCAATTGACAGTGTTTGATTACAGTTTCCACTCAAAAGAAACTTGACTTCAAGTTGAGATTGTCTAAAATAATAACTATAGTTTAAAAAACGATAAGAAAGACGAGTAAACGTTGGTAATTCGTCCAGTGAGCTAAGGATAGTGAGAACTTAGCAGACCCTGCCGCGTTGAAAAACCCTTTCCAGTTGCTAACCCAAATGGTTATTCCAAAGTAGACTTAGCCGTTGCCGACACGTTATCGTCGGATGAGTATGAATGTACTCACTAAGAGATCTGAGTTTTCGGATAATTTGGGTGGCACCGCGGAAAGAAGCCTTTCGTCCCATAAAGAGGGGACGGAAGGCTTTTTATTTTGCGTCCTTAATCCAAATAATGGGGGACTTAATTATGGATCAAATTACGATTAGCCAAGCTAAAGATTATGTTGGCAAAGAAGTTAAGTTAGGCGTTTGGTTAACTGACAAGCGTTCCAGTGGTAAGATTGCCTTCTTGCAGTTACGTGATGGGACCGGCTTTTTCCAAGGAATTTTGAAGAAGGACCAGGTTTCTGAAGAAGTCTTTGAAATGGCTCGTCACGACGTTCACCAAGAAACCAGTATGATGGTTACGGGAACGATTGATGAAGATAAGCGTTCTAAGTCTGGTTATGAAATCCAGTTAAGCGACATCCAAATTGTGGGTAAGAGTGATGATTACCCAATCGGTAACAAGGAACACGGGATTGAATTCCTGTTGGACCATCGTCACTTATGGTTACGTTCGCGCAAGCCGTGGGCACTGATGCGGATTCGTAGTCGGGTTAAGCTGGCAACCATGGAATTCTTCGACAAGCATGGCTTCACCCAGTTTGATGCCCCAATCTTGACTTCTTCTGCACCAGAAGGCACAACGGACTTGTTTGATGTTAAGTATTTCGATACGGATGCCTACCTGTCACAGTCTGGTCAGCTGTATGGTGAAGCCGGCGCGATGGCATTGAGTCGGATTTACACGATGGGGCCAACTTTCCGGGCTGAAAAGTCAAAGACCCGTCGTCACATGACCGAATTCTGGATGATTGAACCAGAAATGGCATGGTGCCATGAAGAAGAAAGCGAAGAAATTCAGGAGCAATACGTTGCTTACCTGATTCAAGACCTGATTGATCACTGTGCTACTGAATTGGAGATGGTTGGCCGTTCAGTAGAAAGCTTGAAGCCATTTACTGAGCTCCCATACCCACGGGTTACTTACAAGGAAGCCATTGAAATGCTGCAAAAGGGTGGCCTGGATGTTAAGTATGGCGACGACTTTGGTTCACCAGAAGAAACTTACCTGGCTGACCAATTTAACAAGCCAGTCTTCATCAAGAACTACCCACGGGCAATCAAGGCATTCTACATGCCAACAGACCCTGAAGATGACCGTCAAGTTATCTGTGCAGACCTGTTAGCTCCAGAAGGCTACGGTGAAATTATCGGTGGATCTGAACGTTCTTACGATTACGACTACATCACCAGCAAGCTGGAAGAAAACGGATTAAGCAAGAAAGACTATGGCTGGTACGATGACTTACGTAAGTATGGTTCCGTTCCGCACTCTGGTTTCGGAATGGGGCTGGAACGGTTCTTAGCATGGGTTACCTTGCAAGATCACATTCGGATGAACATTCCATTCCCACGGATGATCAACCGTCTGCGTCCATAATTTAAACTCAATCAGACATAAAAAAAGGAGCTGGAAATAATCCAGCTCCTTTTCTTGTTATTCATTAAAATTATTACTTAGCTTGGTTTAAGCTTTCTTGGGTCTTTTCCTTAATGAAGTTAGCGGAGTTTTGCAACTTCTCTAATTCGTCAGCGGTCAGGTCAAGCTTGCATTGCTTTTCAATCCCATCGCGGCCGATGATCGCAGGGTATGAAAGGTAGACGCCATATTCTTCACGGTAGTTGGAAACTGGTAATTCCAGCATACTGTTGGAAAGGATGGCATTGGTGATCCGAACGGCAGCAGTGGCAACACCATAGCTGGTGTACTTCTTCCCCTTCATAACTTGCCAAGCACCCATCTTAATGTCGTCGTTAACCTTGTTTAAGTCAACGCCCTTTTCCTTAGCCAGCTTTGTAAATGGCTGATCTAATACCTTAACAGTGGACCATGCAGTGAATTGGGAGTTACCGTGTTCACCTAAGTTGTAGCCAGAAACGGAACGTGGATCAACATTGACTAATTGACCTACGGCCTTTTGCATCCGGGCAGTGTCCAAGACAGTACCAGTACCCATGACTTGCTTCTTTGGGAGACCAGTTAATTCTTGGTACATTGAAGTAATAACGTCTACTGGGTTGGTAATGGCAACGATCTTGCCATTAAAGCCGCTTTCCTTAATTTTTTGTGCGACTTCCCGTACAGCGTTCCGGTTGAAGTTTAATTCACCAAACCGGTCAGCCTTTGGGTTATCCAACAGCTTGATGTTACCAAGTGCGGAGATAATTACTTCGGTGTCCTTTAATTGACTCCAGTCGTTAACGTAGATGTTAGTGTGGAATGGCAGGTTAGCCATCGCATCTTCAAAGTCGATCGCATCGGCATTAACTTTGCCTTCATTGCTATCGATTAATACTAAATCATCAACGAAACCACAAGCGACTAAGTAGTGAGCAACAGTAGAACCAACGTGGCCCATTCCAATAACTGCAACTTTTCTTGACATATGATTCAGGTCCTTTCTGAAATATTTTCCATAAATCATTTCCGAACCATAGTAAAGGCAATTAATTATCTGACAATACAGATTACTATGATTATACGAGGATCAGTAACATGAAAGGGGATTATTGTCAATTAAATCCTTCATACTTAGACCCTCACCATCATTCTAACATAACTCAGCTGAATAAAAAGCAATTATTAAAAACGTTTTCAGAGTAAAAACAAAAAATCTTTAAATGTTCGTGTTTTTAAACGAATTTATATGATAAAATGTGATCACTAAATCAAACAAACATAAAAGGAGAACATTTTTATGGCAAAAGCGAAAACAGTTTACTTCTGTGCTGGTTGGTTCAATGATAAGCAAAATCGTGCTTACCAAACTGCAATGAAGGCGATTGAAGGCAATCCAACCGTTGACGTGGAAAACTCATACGTCCCTCTGCAGCACCAATATAAAGGGCTGCGGGTCGACCAGCATCCTGAACTGCTAGAGGACCGTGAATGGGCAACGGCTACCTACAATGGTGACCGGATTGGCGTGCAGACTAGTGACCTGGTATTAGCGATTTATCTGCCAAGTGCTGAAGATGTCGGCATGGGGGTTGAATTAGGGATGGCCCGTGCTTTAGGTAAGTACAACCTGGTTGTGATTCCAGATGATGAATGGGGCAAGCCAATTAACTTGATGACCTTTGGCGCAGCAGATAACTTCATTAAATTGTCAGAACTGGCTAGCTTTAACTTTAACCGGTTGAGTTTTGGCTTTTACGATGGGGCAGTTTATTAATCACCTAGGTTAATTAATAACTAGGTAACTAATAATTGGATAAATAAAAACGAGGCAGAAGTCGAAAAATTTCTGCCTCGTTTTCTGTGTGTTTATTTGTCATTGACATGCAGGTCTAAAACATCGGGACGGCTGTAGTGGCCAATTGCATCCATTTCCATCTTGCTTTGGGGCACTTCTTCCATCGGTAAATCGGCGTAAATAATGGTCTTTTGATCCCAAACGGGTTGCGTTAGGTAATGCCCATAAGGATCAACAATACAGCTTCCACCACGACATACGTGATCATCTAATTTTGCGATTTCTTCATTAGCATGCAGGCGATCAACGGGATAATCGCTTTTATTGATGATCATGTCTGAATTAATGAAGAAGACATGGCCTTCAATGGCGATATGTTTGATCGTGTCTTGCCATTCCGGATTGTCGTTCGTATTAGGGGAGATGTAAATGCTGATTCCCTTCTGGTAGAGTGCTACTCGTGCAAGCGGCATGTAGCTTTCCCAGCAAATCAAGCTGCCCATTTTCCCCAAGGGCTATCAACAACGGGGAAGTAGTCCTTATTAGCATCAGCCCAAACCAGGCGCTCGCTGCCGGTAGGCTTGAGTTTACGATGAACTGACAAGAGACTGCCATCAGGGCCAAAGATCAGGTTCGAATTATATAAGCTACCGGAAATCCTGTCACGTTCAGAAACACCAATGCTTAAATAGGCACTAGCTTCCTTAGCGGCTTGGCCGAGTACTTTGGTTTCTGGACCAGGGACTACCAATGAATTGTCGGCATACAGCCACCAGTCTTTGCGGCCAGATTCATGCCGGCCGCCAACCACGAAGCCAAAGTTCATGCCAAATGGGTAACCGGGGATAAAAAGTTCGGGAAAGACAATCAATTCCGGCTTTTCTGTCGCTACTTGTTTGATTAATTTAACTGCTTTGGCGGTGGATGCCTGTTTGTCAAAGAGAACAGGGCTATCTTGAATTAACGCGATTTTGCAGTTTTTTTCCTTAAAGTCTTCCATAGTGGCTGCCTCCTATAACTTAAAACGTTGACTAAATTTTACCATGCGTGGGGGAACTAGTTAGACTAAAAATTTCTGACGAAACTGCTGCAGATCAGTCGTACTAAAGTCAAGTTGTTGTTTAAATAATTGCGCAGTTGTGCCCCAGCCGTCATGAATGGTTTGCAAGAATCCTTGCATGACTGGTCCGTCTCCCTTAGTGACGTTCATTTTAGCGACCATCTGCGTAATTTTATCATTGCTAGTAATTTGGTCTTCACGCGCAAAACTATAGAGTTGATTAGTCAAAAGGTAATCTTTAATGATCGTTTCGTCATCAACTCCTAAGACAGATAAGATGAGTGCGGCAATCATTCCGGTACGATCTTTCCCGGCGCTGCAGTGAAAAACGAGTGCTTCATCTTGGGGTAAGATGAGTAATTCCTGCATCACAATTTTCAAAGCCTCCTGACTGTGACTGCTCAGCATATTCGGAAAGGAATGAACTCCTGGAATTTGCAATCGGTCGTCACCTTCACCATTTTGTGCATAAACATGGGCATCAACGTACTTCACATTGGGCCAATGCTTGTCAGGAGCAACCATTTGTTCAAAACTGCTGCGAAGATCACAATCAACAGTCACATTCATAGCAGATAGTTTTTGCCGATCATGGAAGGATAATCTGCTCAGGTCATCGGCGCGGTACATAATATTCCACTTGGTACTGTGACCGTCTGTGGTATGGTAGCCGCCTAAATCACGGAAGTTCATTGGGCCGTCTAGCTTTATGATCCGTTCGTGCTCCATTTTTGGCACCTCCGTCAATTTCTTTTCAGCATCATTTTACAAAGAGAATCGGTGACTGTCGAGTAAAGCAGGATGGACATTATTTAGGGCAGGCGTTAAAATCAATTTGTTGTAATTTTCTACGGAGGAATTATTTATGGCAAGCAATGAACGATTTGGCCTTAGTGCAGAGAAAAAACAAGCAAGCTTAGCTGCAATTGACCAGCGGTTAGACGAGATTGAAGAGACGAAGGCACTGCATTTAAGCGATGAGGAAATTACGAAGCTACGAACGAACTTTTTGCAGCATAATCATTATGGAAAATATGAGGATATGCTGAATCATGAGATTTTGGAAGGCAAAGGTGAGCTGGGACGCCTAAATGTTCGGTTGAATAATTATGCTAAAGCACAGCCTGCCTTTAACCAGCTGATGCGCAATCACCACGATTATGCCCCCGCTTACTTGGACCAGCGAATTACTATAGCTTTATTTGTCATTGGATTGATTTTAGTGATTGCTGGGGCAGTGACGAGCGTTCTTTTAATTCAACTGGGACTCCTGTTTGCGCTCGCCGGTTTGGTACTAGTTTTCCTACGCTTGCGTTTTAATAACCAGCAAAAAAAGTACCCACAACAGGTAGCAGAAATAAAAAAGGCAACGGCGCAAGCCAAAGAAGATCAGGCACGATTTATGCGGCTAGGACAACAGTTTGTAACCGAGCAGATGCAAAATGATTATCGTCGTTTTTTGGCCAATAAGTTAGGTGTGCAAAATAACGTTATTCAACAGCTGACACCGGTCAAAAATGCTCAGGAAAGCAATCAGAAAACTGATAAATAAAATACTATGAATGAAGGCCCCTAAGTCAGCTGACTTAGGGGCCTTTGTGATGGTAACTAGTATTGATTTTTCATTGATAAAGTAATTTAAGCGTCTGCCGGTCCAGCTTGGTAATACCCGAACGTACATTACGCGGGATCATCACACTATTTTCATACTCGGGTGCATGGGCTAATCCGAGTGCGTGTACCAGTTCGTGTTGGGCAACTTCACTACGAAAATTGCGACTGGTAAATTGCAGTTCATTAGGATGAAGGATGGAAGTAGCGGTGAGCAGGGCGTGTTTTGCTGAATCATAAGAAGACTGGGTCGAACCCAGACCGTGATGGTTGGTACCCACAGTTGAATTGTCACCATGAGCACTTAAGTCACCGCCTTTAGCAAACACATTTGCTTGTTCTGCATCCTTAGTCCAGGTGAAGTGGATGATGTCAGGTCGATTCCATGCCTTTACTGCATTACGAAAGGCCTGCTTAATTTGGAGATTATCTGTGTCCATATAGATATAAATATGGCGGCGATTCCACCGGTAACTTTCAATCGGCGTTGGCGTTTTCTTGGGGATCGACAACGGATGCTGAGGAGTAGCAAGTGAGACCGCTTCATCATTATTAGAAAAATAGCTGCCACTGGCATTGATTTGCGACAAGGTGGATTCGGCATAACTAACCTTTGGTGTTGCAGCCAACGCGACTGTTGCTGCCAAAATTAATAGCAGGCGGTTAATGAACATTTACGGTCTGATAACAACACTTTCTTTCTTATTTGTAATGACTATGTAAGAGTCTACATTTTTGCTTTCTAAACTGGCAAATAATATGCATAATGGCCTTACATTTTTTAAATAAACTGCTATAATGTAAGCGCTAACAATAGACTGATGAAGGGATCGATGGTCGTTGTGCAAATGCTTGAAGTAATGCCAGTTTCTGTGGTGCAGGAAAAAGTTCATTTGCAATCGTTGGCTTGGCAAATATATATCCAAAGTTTTCACCAATTATGCTTGCTATTAAGGATTGATGATCGTATGTGTGGGGAGGACTGGTTTGGCGTGATGGGACCTAATGGCAGTCTTGCAGTGGTTCGTCAACCAGTAATTGATATCGATGAACATTTCTCTTGGGCAATGTTATGGGAATTACGTTTACAGGTTATTTATGATCTTGTCCAGTCGATGCATGCGTGTCAGAAACGAACCGAGCGGGATGAGGAATATTTTCGCAATCGGGAGGCAGAGTTAATTAAGTTGGGAATTAAGGTAGTTGAGATGCTAAACGACAATATCTGACAATAAAATAAAGCCCTCTCCGAAATGTTTCGAAGAGGGTTTATTCATTATTAGTGAAGGCAGAGATTACTTGTTGCCTTGCAATTTAGCCATACCGTTCTTAGCAACTTCTTCCAGTGTTTCAGCAGAAGCCTGCATTGCCTTCTTTTCACGATCGTCCAATGGAACTTCCATTACTTGAGCAACACCACTAGCGTTAACTACTGCTGGTGAACCAATGTACAAGTCATGCAGACCATATTCGCCATTCATTGGAGCACCAATTGGCAATACGGCGTTTTCGTCACGCAGGATTGCACGTGAAATCCGTGTTAAGGCAGTAGCAACACCATAGAATGTAGCACCCTTTAAGTTGATGATTTGGTAAGCCTTCTTACGAACGTCGTCTTCAATCTTCAGCAGTTCGTCCATGGAGATACCCTTTTCCTTAGCTAAGTCTAAGACAGGCTTGCCACCAATTGTAGCGCTGGAGTAGGCAGCAAATTCGGAGTCACCGTGTTCAGCCATGATGTTAGCAGAAACATCAACTGGTGAAACATTGAACTTCTTTGCTAAAGCAACCCGCAGACGAGCAGAGTCCAGAGAAGTACCGGAACCAACAACCTTGTTCTTTGGGAAGCCGGAAAGCTTTTGAACAGCGTAGGTCAGCACATCAACTGGGTTGGCAGCAACCAGGAATACACCGTTGAAACCAGACTTAACAATTGGTTCAACAACGGACTTGATGATCTTCAAGTTCTTATCAACTAATTGCAGACGGGTTTCGCCTGGCTTCTGGGGAGCACCGGCAGTGATAACAACCAGGTCAGCGTCCTTGCAGGTATCGTAATCTGCGGAGTAGAAGTTCTTTGGAGCAGTGAAGGCAGTAGCGTCTTCCAGGTCCAAAGCATCTCCTTGGGTACGTTCCTTAACAATATCAACGATGGCCAGTTCTTCGGCCAGGCCTTGTTGAGCCATAGCAAATGCATAGCTTGAACCAACAGCACCGTCACCGACAAGAACTACTTTTTGATGATTCTTAGACAATCAAAACACTCTCTTTCTACACATTGTTAAAATAAGCACAAATATTTATGCTAACGCTTGACATTATACAACAGTTCGTTAGTGCATAAACGTCTAAAATGTAGAAACAGGCAAGTTTTTATCGGAATAAGTTAGCCATGCCCAGGCCGAGACTGCCGAGAATTAGCAAAATAGCTGGAATTATCAAGACTTTGATAAAGAATGCAGCAAGACAAAATAGGAATAAAAATCCGATTAGCCACAGTGAAAATTTAAAGAACTTCCATAAAATCCACAGGACCAGGATCGCTATTAAAAAGCTCACTGTTTGTTTTACCTTCTTTCAATTCTAGATTGCTAAAATTATAGCAAGATAATGACAGCTAGACATACTCTGTGAACCGATTTACAAGATCTTTAACTTTTTTGCCCGGGTCAGCTGTGGTAAAATATTGATAAGTACGATTAGGAATGTCAAGATATTTATAGGAGGTGATTACCATTTTAAATCGGACCAAACAATTCATGCGTAGCAACGATTTGAATTATAAAAAAGAGTATATTCGTCCCATGATGACACCACAGCATGTGTATGTCTTCCGGTTTGGTAAACGCAAGCTTAATAATCGGGTAATCATCCGTTATTCGCATACTTGGACAGGCAGATTGAAAATCAATGAAATTGATGTTCGTCTCCACCACCAGCATCATCCACGAATCTTCCGTACTGAAAATGATTTACTTCTCTACCTAAACCAGCATATGGCTAAGAAGCAAGCTAAAAGGGAGAAGCAGGACGAAGAGACGGTTGAGAAGGATAAAGAATAATTAATGAAGAGAAACGAATGAGCGGCTTATCAGGGTCGCTTTTTTTCGATTAGGAGGTTTGTTATGGATTGGACAGCAGTAACGGTGGAAACCAGTAACGAAGCTGTAGAGGCCGTTAGCTATATTTTGACGGATTCGGGTGCTAATGGCGTCAAAATCGACAATGCGGCTGATTTTGCCCACTTAAAAGCTGGTAAATATGGACCGTATGGTGAGATTGTTGATCCCAAAACTTTACCGCATCGTCAATCAGGAGCAGCCGTCACTGGCTATTTCCCCCCGAAGGCCTTTTTGCCGGAGCTAATGAAGGATATTGAACAACGGGTACAGCAACTGAATCAGTTTGGTTTGAATCCGGCACCAGCACTGGTACACAGTGAAAGTATCAATAACCAAGATTGGGCGACTGTATGGCAGCGCTACTATCATCCGGTCAGGGTTACGAGTCGTTTGACTGTTGTCCCACAATGGGAAGATTATCAACCAGCACAGGCTGGCGAAAAAGAGCTGATTTTGGATCCGGGAATGGCCTTTGGTACCGGTACGCACCCGACAACTAAACTCATGCTGCAAGCATTAGAAATCGTGCTACGCGGCGGTGAATCTGTCTTAGAAGTGGGCACTGGTTCAGGGGTTTTAAGCATTGCGGCAAAGCAGCTTGGTGCAGGTGAAGTATCTGCTTATGACATTGACGACGTAGCAGTTAAATCAGCGCAGAAAAACATTTATTTGAACCCAATTGCTAAAGACGTTCATCTCGGAGTTAACAACCTCTTGGATGGCATTCATAAATCTGTTGACGTGGTAGTGGCTAATATTTTGGCCGAAATCATCGTCCCATTAGTACCGCAAGCGATGGCCAACTTAAAGCCTGGTGGTTATTTCCTGACGTCTGGCATTATTGAAGACAAGTTTTTGGCAGTTAAAAAGGCAATACTGGATGGTGGCTTTATTATTGATGAAACAATGCGGATGAAAGACTGGTATGGGATTATTGCTCACCGGCCAAGTGATGAAGAGGACTAATTATGCAACAATACTTTGTTGATGAAATGCCCAAAAACAATCAAGTACAATTGCCGGCGGATGCCGCTCATCACTTTGTGCGGGTAATGCGGGCAGTTGTGGGCAGTGAATGTGAAGTGGTATTGCCAGATCACCGAGTTTTTAAGGCGCAGTTGGTTGATCGAGATACAGCTAAATTAGCATTGGTGAATCAGATTGATCGGCAACCTGAATTACCGGTCAATGTCATCCTTGCGTGCGGATTACCTAAAACTAAGGGCAAACCGGAATTGATCGTCCAAAAGGGAACGGAATTAGGTGCAGACAAGATTATTTTCTTTGCTGCAAAACGGTCTATCAGTCAGTGGCGGGACAATAAGTTGGCTAAAAAATTGGCTCATTTGCAAAAGATTGCCCATGCGGCTGCGGAACAGTCCCACCGGACCAAGATCCCGGAAATTGGCTATGACAACAGCTTGGATGCGTTATTAAAACATGAACCGGCTGACTTTCGTCTGGTTGCCTGGGAGGAATCTGCCAAGCAAGGAGAGCATGCTCAGCTGGTCCAAACGCTTAGACAAATTAAGAAGGGGCAAAGCCTGTTGGCGATTTTTGGCCCAGAAGGCGGGATCAGTCAATCAGAGATCGATTATATGACAAGCAATCAAGTTAAGGCGGCAGGATTAGGACCACGGATTTTACGAACGGAAACGGCACCGCTGTACTTTTTGGCTTGTGTTTCTTATCAACTAGAACTCGATTAAATCCATGCAAACCGTATTGCTTATGGTAAAATAGCCTCATTAAAAGACTGAATGAAGGATTGAAATACTAATGAAGCAAATCGGACAAAAGATCGATAAAAAACTTTGGGTTAGCAGCTTGATTGCCGGCATCGTGATCACTGCCTTAGCAGGCAAACTGCCATTTATCCATAAGACATTAATGATGATTATCTTCTTGGTGTTAAGCTTGTTTGCTATCTGGACAGGCTGGTACTTGCGTAAAGAACGGCGGAGCTGGAAATTATTGGTTTTCCCGGTATGCTTCATGATTGGTGCCTATTTCTTCACCCCGAGGTATAGCTGGTACTTTGCCTTGGTTTACTTAGGACTTGCTTACTTAGCATGGTCCCTGTCACGTGAATAAAATAACTAGGGAGGGGACTATATGTCGCAAACTAAAGAATTAACCCATGAAGATGTTAAGCACATGGTAGAAGGCTACATGAATGCAGAACATGTAGCCTTAGTTGAACGTGCCTACCATTTTGCGGCGGTTGCTCATCATGACCAGAAGCGGCAATCAGGTGAACCATATATTATTCACCCGATCCAAGTAGCTGGAATCCTAGCAGAATTGCATATGGATCCCGAAACTGTCTGTGCAGGGTATATTCATGACATTGTCGAAGACACCGGGGCCACTTTAGCTGATATTAAAGAGATATTTGGGCCAACTATTGCCATGATTGTCGATGGCGATACCAAAATCAGTAAGATTCATTACAAGTCAAATAAAGAACAGATGGCCGAAACTCACCGGAAATTATTGTTGGCGATGAGTAAAGACATTCGGGTCATGATCGTCAAATTAGCTGACCGTCTGCATAATATGCGTACCCTCCAACACCTACGCCCAGATAAGCAGCGACGAATTGCTAATGAAACTTTAGAGATTTATGCACCGATTGCCGACCGGTTAGGGATTAGTACGATCAAGTGGGAACTAGAAGACTTGTCACTGCGCTACTTAAATCCCCAGCAGTACTATCGGATTGCTCATCTAATGCATTCGCGTCGTGATCAGCGGGTTTCTTATATCAATGAAGCGGTGGAAAAGGTAAAGCAGGCCATTTCTGATTTAAAGCTCGGACCAAATGTCGAAATTTATGGTCGTCCCAAGCATATTTATTCCATTTACCGCAAGATGGTTACCCAGCACAAACAGTTCAGTGAAATTTACGACTTACTGGCGGTGCGGGTAGTAGTCGATACGGTACGAGACTGTTATGCTGTTTTAGGGGCCATTCATACAACCTGGACTCCAATGCCTGGTCGTTTCAAAGATTATATTGCGATGCCTAAGGCCAATGGCTACCAGTCACTGCATACAACGGTGATTGGTCCGAAAGGGCATCCGCTAGAGATCCAAATTAGGACGCACAAAATGCATGAAGTGGCCGAATATGGGGTTGCCGCACACTGGGCTTACAAGGAAGGCAAGACCAATGGTGTCGCTATTAACCGCGACAGCCAAAAGCTGAACGTGGTTAAGGAAATTTTGGAAATGCGTAATGAAAGTCACGACACTGATGAATTCATGCAGGGGGTACAGAGTGACGTCTTTACCGATAAGGTTTACGCATTTACCCCTAAGGGCGACGTTATCGAAATGCCAAAGGGCGCTGGCCCGCTTGATATGGCTTACCAAATCCATACAGAAGTGGGTAACCATGCCACGGGTGCGAAGGTCAATGGGCATATTGTGCCGTTGGATTACGATATTAAGAACGGGGATATTGTCGACATATTGACTTCGCCATCATCCACTGGCCCTAGTCGTGACTGGCTTAACCTGGTATCGACGCGGCGTGCCCGGAATAAGATTCATCAATTCTTCCGTTCCCATGACCGGGAAAAGAACATTGATGAAGGACGCGCACAAATTGAGCGTCTCTTACGAGAAGATGGTCTAGAACCGTCTGAATTAATGACGGATGAACAGGTGGCTGCAGTTGCTTCACAAATGCACTTCAAGAGTGGCGACGACTTGTTTGCGGCTGTTGGTTTTGGCGACGTTACGCCAATTGGAGTGCGTAACCGGTTCACCGCTAAGATTCGCAAGCAACGGCGTGACGACCAGCAGCGTAAAGAAGAAAAGGCGCTGATGGAAGATCACCAAACCCTGAACAATAACACCAACAATAGGAATCACATTTCTAATGGCAACAGTGACGTAATTGTCGAAGGCGTGGATAACCTGTTGACGCGGCTTAGCCACTGCTGTAGCCCTGTGCCAGGTGACCCGATTGTCGGCTACATTACAAAGGGCCGTGGTGTGTCGGTACACCGCATTGATTGTCCTAATGTTAAGCAGGCGGAGCAAAGCGGACAGCGGCTGGTCAAAATCTACTGGAATAATTCAGAAGGCGATAAGACCAACTACAACGCTGATATCGAAGTACAAGGCTATAACCGCAATGGCTTATTGAATGATGTTTTACGCTCGATTAACAACAATACGCGTTTTCTGAACTCGGTTAATGGAAAACTCGACCATAATCGGCTAGCCATTATTTTCGTTTCAGTCGGCGTGCGCAATGCAGAACATTTGCAGATCATCATGGATGCTTTAAAGAATATTCACGATGTATATGTTGTTAAACGGGTAATCCATTAGGAGGAAGTTCAAATGCGAATTGTTTTACAGCGAGTAAAACACGCCTCAGTCAGCGTTGATGGTGAAGTGATTGGTAAAATTCAGCGAGGCTATATGTTGCTAGTAGGGTTTGGCCCTGACGATGACGAAGAGACGCTTGACTGGATGGTGCACAAGGTAACCAACTTACGGGTATTTGAAAGTGAACCCGGTAAGATGAACCTAGGGCTAAAAGATGTGAAGGGTGCGATTCTGTCGATTTCACAGTTCACTCTGTATGCGGATGTCAAACATGGTAACCGCCCAGGCTTTTCAAAAGCCGCTAAGCCAGAATTAGCAGAAAAACTGTATGATCAGTTTAATGCTAAGCTGCGGGCTACTGGAGTCCCGGTAGCGACGGGAAAGTTTGGTGCAGACATGCAGGTCGACTTGCTTAATGACGGTCCCGTTACTATCCTGTACGAAAAATAAAAATCAAAAAATTTGGTATTTAGGCTTGACTATCTTTTTGTAAGTAGTTATAGTTTAGACATCATTAACGAAGAGGAGGAGAAATCATGTTAAGTTTGTTTAACTTTGAATGTTGTGCATGTACTGACATTAACAAGCGAACTGACATGGTTTCAGTTGGCGGTCTTTTTGCGGTACATGCGTAATTAAGATTGTCACCTTCAAAATACGAAGAACTCGCAACCATGTTAGTCATGATTGCGAGTTTTTTTGTGTCTTCATTTTCGTCTAGGAGGAATCAACATGAGTTTGGCAAGAGAAGAAGTATTAGCAGCATTGCATAATCAAAAGACCAACGGAGTACCTGCATCATTTTGGCGTCACTTCGCGGACAACGAATTTACCGATGCCTACAAACATCCTGAAGTAGTCGATGTGAACTTGAATGGTCATCGCAAATACCTCAAAGATTTAGATTTGGATTTTGTAAAGACGATGCTGGATGGCTATTTCCCATATCCTTTCCGTGGCGTGAATAACCCGCAGGATACACACGACTTAGATAACATTAAGCCTTTAGAGGACGATGATCCCTGGATTCTTGACCAGCAAAAATTAGCTCGTCAGCAAAAAGTGATTGCTGGTGACAAACCAGTCTTTGTGACGGTGTTTTCTCCCATGTACCTGTTCAAGTGGGGTTTGATTGAACACTATGTTGATCCTTTGCTGGCAGCTGACCATCGCTTCGCAGACCTGTACATTGCCGATCCAGAACTAGTTAAGCATGTTTTGTCAGTAATGGCCGCTGATTTGCATAAATTAGTCTATGCATTGATGCAGACGGGGATTGACGGGATTTACTACTCCACTCAATCAGTGCAGGATGACCGTTTAGATAACTTGCATTTCTTCCAAGAAGTGATGGAACCAATTGACCAGCAGGTGCAAGAAGCCATTAACCAAGAAAGCAGTTTGAACATTTTGCATATCTGTGGTTTTGACGGTGCCTACAACCATCTTGAATGGTTTAAGGATTACCCGCTGCAGGTAATTAACTGGGCCACTAAAACGGATGGCTTCACGTTAGGCGAAGGAAAGCGGCTCTTCCACGACCGGCCAGTATTAGGCGGCTTTGATAACTCTACCAAGGGAATTCTTTACCATGGGGACAAAGCAGCCATTCAAGCTGAAGTTAAGCGCCTATTAGATGAAGCTGGCACCACCGGCGTACTGCTAGGTGCTGACTGCACGGTACCGCGGGATATTAATTATGATCATTTACGGTGGGCAATCGAAGCAGCACACGATTATCAGGGGTGATGAAATGCTATTAGGGGTAAAAAATTTACGCAAACAATTTAACGGGCGCGCGGTCCTGAAAGGAATCGACTTTCAAGTAGACCAAGGTGAAGTCGTCGTCATCATTGGCCCATCGGGTTCAGGCAAGACAACCTTATTGAGAAACCTTAACTTCTTAGAAAATGCTGATTTAGGAACGATGAAGTTTAATGAACAAACGATTGATTTATCGCACCCCACTAAAGAACAAATTCAGTATGTTCGTCGGCATAGTGCGATGGTCTTTCAAAATTACAACCTCTTCAAAAATAAGACGGCCCAGCAAAACATCGCGGAAGGCTTGATTTACGGACAGGGCATGGCGAAAGATCAAGCGATGGCGATTGCTAAAAGGGAATTGGAATCACTTGGGTTAGCCAATCAAGCTGACCATTATCCTTCACAGTTGTCTGGTGGTCAGCAGCAGCGAATTGGGATTGCGCGGGCAACGGTCTTGAAGCCTGATGTCATCTTGTTCGATGAACCAACATCGGCACTGGATCCAGAATTAGTAGGTACGGTGCTAGATGATATGCGTGATCTAGCGCAGGCGGGACAAACAATGGTGGTAGTAACCCACCAGATGTCATTTGCGCGAAATGTTGCCTCACGAATTGTCTTTTTTGATGATGGGCAGATTGTCGAAAGTGGGACGCCTGATCAAGTATTTGATCATCCTAAGGAAGAGCGAACGCAGCAATTCTTAAGTGCCTTAGCAGAAAATTATTAGGTGGTGGTTTTTTTATGAAGTCAAGCAAAATTATGAGCGTGATCTTACGTGGGCTGCCGAACACTCTGCTGTTACTATTTTGGTCATTGATTCTGGCTACGCTATTGGGATTGCTATTAACCCGTATGCGCTTAGCAAAGGGTAAGTTCTGGTCCAGCCTGGCTGATTTTTACCTCAACCTGGTGCGGGGGACGCCACCACTATTGATGCTTTTATTGTCCTACTATGGCTTACCGGTATTACTGAAAGCTGTGGGTATTAATATCGAGCACTGGACGCGATTAATGTTTGGCATCTTTGGCTTGACAATTGGGTGGAGCGCTTACTTGGCGGAAGCTTTCCGCAGTGCTTACCTGGCTGTTGATCCAGGACAACTGGAAGCAGCACGGTCAGTCGGGATGAGTAACCGGCACGCATTCATGCAGATTATTTTGCCACAGGCAGCGGTGATTGCACTGCCGAATGTGGAGAACTTAGTGATTGGCTTGGTCAAGGCCACCTCTTTGGTATACGTTCTCGGTTTATATGACATGTACAACGAAGCCTCTAACTTATCCAACCAGACTGCTGGTATCGACCAGTTGCAGATCTTTATTTTACTGGCTTTGACTTACTGGCTGATTGTTTTGATTATTGAAGCCATTTTCCGGATGGTACGCAAACACTTTGCCGTGATTTCGTGAGAGGAGGAAAATTATGTTTGATTTCAATTTTGCCAGAGAATCCTTCCCTCAGATTTTACAGGCGGTTCCGTTAACACTGCTGATCGCATTAGTAGCCACACTGATCGGGTTGATCTTAGCTATCGGCGTGGTCATTGCTCGTGAAAAAGAGATCCCTGTGTTATCGCAGGTTTTAGCGACCCTGGTCTCGTTTATCCGGGGAACGCCGATTTTGGTGCAATTATATGTTGTTTATTATGGGCTGCCACAACTGTTGACTAGTATGCAGGCCGCAGGTTGGCATGTTGATCCCAACGGCTTGCCGCCACTAATTATCGCGTTTTCAGCTTATGGGTTGAACGCAATGGCTAACCTCTCAGAAAGTATTCGCTCAGCTTACCATGCAGTTGATCCGGGACAATATGAGGCCGCCATTTCCGTTGGCATGCAACCACGCGTGGCCATGACGCAAATTGTGGTTCCGCAGTTGGTTAGCAACCTGATCCCCAATTTTACTAACATTTTGTTAGATCTGATCAAGGATACTGCCTTGGTTTACAACATTGGTTTGGTAGAAGTGATGGGAAAGGCCAACGTCATTTCTAGTGAAGGATTTAAGTATTTAGAAACTTATACTGATGCATTGATTATCTACATCGCAATCTGTTGGATCTTTGGGATCGCATTGCGGATGGTTGAACGTCACTATCGTTATGCACAAGCAACCAATTAATTTTGAAAGGATGATTTTTATGAAGTTACAAAAGTTATTTAGTCGTTTAGCAGTCGTTGGTTTAGTTGGTACGGTCTTACTTTCATCGGCTAGTGCTGCTCATGCCGCTACTACGGTTAACGTGGCAGCACCAAATGGCAATTCCGCATATATCGTCAATACCGATCATGGCCCGGAAGGCTACTATGGTGCCTTGATTAAGAAGATTGATAAAGACATGCCACAATATAAGTTCAAGACTACTTTCACATCACAAAATGCCGTTTTCTCCGGTTTACAGAGTGGCAAGTATGATGTGGCATTGAACAACTCTTGGTACAACAAGTCACGTTTTAGCACCTACTACCACACACGAGCAGTTGGTCTTGATGACCTGCGGCTGGTTTATCGGAAGGGCGGTAAATCCGCATCTTCCTTGAACGAAGTAGCCAAGAAGAACCTGAAACTGGTACCAGTTGCTACTGATGATGCCCGTTACAGCGTTGTTTCGGACTACAACAAGTCACACAAGGATAAGGTTAAGCTGCAGGCAATTGGCGACCAGTCCTCTGCGGATGCTTTAAAGCAAGTTGCTAATGGCAAGTACGACGTTGCTATCTACCCATACCCGGCTTACAAGCAGATCGCTAACACCAGTGAAGGCAAGAAGCTAGCTGTTTCTAAGTCAATTGGTCAAAGAAGCCCATACTTGCTCTTACACAAGAGTGCTAAGAACAAGAAGTTGACTCAGGACCTGAACAAGGAAATTGAACACTTGTACAACTCAGGTTACCTGGAAAAGATCACCAAGAAGTACTTATACGAAAACACCTTTGCATCACCTGGTGCAAAGAAGAACTACAATGCTGAATTTAACAAGTAAAATCAGTGTGATCAGCTCATAGTAAAAACGACTTGACGATTTTATTCGCCAAGTCGTTTTATTATCTAAGAGACTAGTTAATATTGACTTAAAATTCGGTCAACGGAAGGACCATAACTTGCACCAAATAAGATCAGGTGCATGCAGAGGTAGTAGAACTGGTACCATGGCAAGCGGTTCTCGAAGCCGGCTTTGAGCGGGTAGTCTTCATTATATGCGGTGTAGAAGTCCTGCGAAAAGCCGCCAAAAATGGTAGTCATTGCTAAGTCATATTCGCGATCCCCATAGAGGGCGTCAGGGTCAATTAAGGTTGGTGTACCGTCACTAGCAAACATGAAGTTGCCGGCCCACAAATCCCCATGGCACAGACTAGCAATTGGTGGATTTTGCCGATAGTATTGTTCAAACTGGTTGACCATATTTTGAAAATGGCTTTCACGCCAGTCATTCCACCGTCCTAATTTCTGAACGGTCGCATGTTCTGGCATCAGACGTTGGTTGACATAGTAATCCACCCAGTCATCATTAAAGTGGTTGTCCTTAAATAACGCTTTAGTATGGTGACTAGTATAAAAACCAAATTGATCGTGATGCTGTTGGTGCATTTTGGCAACGGCGCGACCAAGATCCGCCTGCGCGCCATTGCCTTCATCGATCCAGTTCAGGACAAGGTAGGCATCGCCATCAATTTGTCCGTTAGCAATCGGGTAGGGTGTAGCGATGACCTTGTTTAATTCCTGCAGACCCCGCTGCTCATGGGCAAAATAACTGGCCGCTTGGTTTGGTTGGACTTTGATGAAGTAGGTTTTACCCTGAGCTACTAGCTGGTATGCTTCATTGATATCGCCACCGCTGACTGGCTGCCAGGAATCAATTGGTCCCAGTGGTAACTGATCAAACCATTCATCATTTTCCATTTCATAAACCTCCTTACTTATCTGCCAGGAATGAATTTAACCCTTGGCTAATTGCCTGCGCGACTTTCTTTTGAGAAGCCGATTTTTTAATCAATTTAAAATCTTTGTCCGAATTAATATAACCTGTTTCACATAAAATTGCTGGCTGCTGGTTATCACGTAGCACTTCAAAATCACCAAATTCAATGCCTAGGTTTTTAGCAGGTAGTGCGCTAAATTTTTTACTAACGGCTTTTGCTAGTTGCTTAGAAGGACCGCGGTGATAGTAGTAGGTGGTCAAACCACTGCCTTCATTCTCATTAGGAGAGGAATTCAGGTGCAGACTAATAAATGCATCCGCATGCCGTTGGTTGGATAAGTTAACCCGACTTTCTAGACTAACAAACCTGTCCTGATCTCGGGTCATAATTACCCGCGCTCCTTGTTGAACCAGTGCTTTTTGCAACTGATTGGCAATTAGTAGGGTATAGGTCTTTTCCTCATTCTTTTTACCATGACCGCTTCCGTTTGCCATTGCGCCAGCATCAGCGCCACCGTGACCGGCATCTATGACAACGGTCGCTCCCGCAATGTGATTGTTAGCGGCGAGTTTTCGCTGTGAGTGCAGAAGCCAAGCAGGGGTCCAGGCCACTTGGTGGTCGGATAAACGGACCTTGTACCAGCCATTTTTTTCCTGGAGCAGGCTAACTTGCTGCGTATGGGATCGATTAATTCGTTTGGCATTAATCGTGGGTCCAGAAAATAGCGGGCTGGTTTGTGGATTGAGTTCGCGCTTGCCTAAAAAAGTTAGGCGCCATATAAACATTAAACACAGCGCAACTAAGATGAAACTGATAATCGCGGAAATATTTCTTTGTTTTTGGATTGGTTGCGCCTCCCTTACTTGATAATTCTAAGTTTAAGGTCATTTACGATAAAAGCAAGTTTGAATGGAATGAGAATTTTTTAATAAATAGTGTTGACTTAATCGACAGTGGCGTGTAACCTTAAAGTCGTAAATTGAATTTCTGATAGCTGTTGATGAGAAGTGATCAGCAAGTCGTAGTTCAGAGAGCGGATGGTTGGTGAAAATCCGTCGAACGGCTACTGAGTGACGCCCCGGAGGCTTGGTAATACCCGTCGTGTTAGCGACGTTATCAATGAGTGATACCAAGGTGGTACCGTGCGAAAGCACCCTTGCGAATGCAAGGGTGCTTTTTTTATCACAATTATCAGAAATTGTAGGGGGGGATCCGAATGCGTTATCAACGTCCAAAAGGGACCGCGGATGTCTTGCCTGGCGATAGTGCTAAGTGGGAATACGTTGAACGGTTGGCTAGTCAAATTTTCAACCGTTATGGTTACCAGGACATTCGAACGCCAATGTTTGAAAACTATGCTATCTATGCCCGTTCAGCGGGTGATACTTCAGATGTCGTTACTAAGGAAATGTACGATTTCAAGGATAAGGGTGATCGTCATGTTGCTCTTCGTCCAGAGGGCACGGCGGGCGTTGTCCGGGCTTTTGTAGAAAACAAATTATATGGTCCAGAATTTCAGAAGCCATACAAAGTTTACTACATGGGTCCAATGTTCAGATATGAACGTCCTCAATCAGGACGACAACGTGAATTTCACCAGATTGGTGTTGAAGCATTTGGCAGTGACAATGCAGCGGTCGATGTTGAAGTAATTGCAATGGCTTTGCAGTTATTCAAAAAGTTAGGCCTAAGCAATCTGCGGGTTGCAATCAACACTTTAGGTGATCAAAAGAGCCGTTACGATTACCGGCAAGCATTAATTGATTATCTTAAGCCACATTATGATGAGTTAAGTGAAGATTCACAGGAACGTCTAGAGAAAAACCCATTGCGGGTACTAGATAGCAAGGATCCGCGCGACAAACAATTTGTAGCCGATGCACCGTCAATTCTCGATTACCTCACAGACAGTGCCAAAAAACGTTTTGAATCCGTCAAACAGATGCTTGATATGCTAGGAATTGATTATGTAGTTGATCCGGATATGGTGCGTGGGCTTGATTATTATAATCACACCATCTTCGAAATCATGGTCAAGGCTAAGTCACTGGGTGATGGCTATACCACTATTTGTGGTGGTGGTCGTTATGGTGGCCTGGTTGAACAGCTTGGCGGTCCTGATCTTTCAGGAGTAGGTTTTGGTATCGGTGAAGAACGGCTGTTACTGTTACTTCATGATGAAGGTATCAAATTGCCCGTTGAATCTAACCTTGATTTATACGTAGTCGGGATTGGCGAAGATGTCAATGCTGAAAGCTTGCAGTTGGTCCAAGCAGCACGTAATTGTGGCTTGGTTGCCGACCGCGATTATCTCAATCGTAAACCAAAAGCACAATTTAGAACGGCTGCTCGCTTAGGTGCCAAGGTGGTAATTACCATTGGCAGCCGCGAAAGGAGTGAGGGAACGGTACATTTCAAAGTCATGGCAACAGGTAAGGAAGAAACCTTACAATTATCGGATCTCTTAAAGAACTTTCAGGAAGTCTATTCAAGGCATTTAGAGGAGGATCTAAGATGAAAAGAACGAATTATGTAGGCCGCACTAGCGAAAAGCAAATTGGTCAAGAAATTGTATTAAAAGGTTGGGTTGCTAGTCGTCGTAGCTTTGGTGGTTTGATCTTCATCGACCTGCGGGACCGTGAAGGTATTGTTCAACTGGTCTTTGATGAAGAAAAATATCCTGAAGCATTTAAGGTTGCTAATGAAGTTCGTAACGAATACATCATCGAAATCCGTGGTGTTGTTCGCAAGCGTGCCGAAGTTAACCCAGATATGCAGACTGGGACAATTGAAGTTGAAGTTGAAGAAGCTAACCAATTAGCTACCTCAATGACTCCTCCATTCTCCGTTAAGGATGATACTGAAGCTAACGAAGAAATGCGGCTGAAGTACCGGTTCATCGATCTTCGTCGGCCAAAGATGATGAACTACCTGAAGCTACGTAGCAAGATGACTTCTGTTGTTCACCGTTACTTCGATAGCCATGACTTCCTGGATGTTGAAACGCCTGACTTGACCCGTTCTACCCCTGAAGGTGCCCGGGACTTCTTGGTACCATCCCGGATGTACCCAGGTCACTTCTACGCACTGCCACAATCACCACAATTGTTCAAGCAATTACTGATGGCTTCTGGTGTCGACCGTTACTACCAAATGGCTCGTTGCTTCCGTGATGAAGACCTTCGCGGTGACCGTCAACCAGAATTTACCCAAATCGATATGGAAATGTCCTTCGCATCTGCTGAAGAAATTCAGTCAACCACTGAAGGTTTAATCAAGATGATGATGAAGGAAATTAAGGGTATCGACATCAAGACCCCATTCCCACGGATGAAGTGGCAATACGCCATGGACAAGTATGGTACTGATAAGCCAGATACTCGTTTCGAAATGCTGATTGAAGACTTGACTGACTTGTTCAAGAACTCTTCATTCAAGCTCTTTGCCAACGAAGCAAACCAGGAACACCACTTTGTACGTGCTATCTGTGTACCACAGGGTGCTGAAAAGTACTCACGTAAGGACCTGGAAGAAAAGGAAGACTACATCAAGCGTTACCATGCTAAGGGCTTAGCTTGGGTTAAGGTTGGTGCTAATGGCTACACTGGCACGATTGCTGACCAAATCAGTGACCAAGCTGCAGAAATTAACAAGCGCTTGGGTGCAAACGAAGGCGACTTGATCCTCTTCGTTGCTGGTAGCTTCCAAGTCGTATGTGACTCACTTGGCTGGCTGCGTCGTGAAATTGGTCATGAAATGCACATGATGAACGACGAACAGTGGAACTACATGTGGTTAGTTGACTGGCCAATGTTCGAATACGATGAAGGCTGGGGCCGTTGGATCGCTGCTCACCACCCATTCACCATGCTGAACCCAGAAGACTTGCACTACTTGAATGATGGTGAAGACCCTCACAAGGCTCACGCACAGAGTTACGACATTATCTTAAACGGTCAAGAAATCGGTGGTGGTTCCATCCGTGTTCACGACCCTAAGATTCAAGAGAAGATCTTCAAGGCTCTGGGCTACAGCAAGGAAGAAGCTAACACCCGGTTTGGCTTCCTGATCAAGGGTCTGGAATATGGTATGCCTCCTGAAGGTGGACTGGCCTTTGGCTTCGACCGTTGGGTTCTGATGCTGGCACACGCTAACAGTATTCGTGACGTGGTTCCATTCCCTAAGAACTCTAAGGGCATTGAACCTATGACGGCTGCTCCTGGTACTGTATCACAGGGTCAACTGGACGAACTGCACATTGCAGTTAACAAGAACACCGGTCACGTTAACCCAAAGGACTAAACGGTAATTAAGTTTTTGATTATTAGTTGATTAATTTAGCAAGTAAAGCTTGACAATTCATATATGGCTGATTAAAATTGATCGAGTAATGTGTGATTGATTTTTATAGTCAAGCAGTACGATTTTTAAGCTCGGAGGGAGGGAAATCAATATGTCAAAGACAATCGTTCGGAAGAATGAATCCTTGGATGATGCTCTTCGGCGCTTTAAACGTTCTGTTTCACGCAACGGGACTCTTCAAGAATACCGCAAACGTGAGTTCTATGAAAAGCCAAGCGTAAAACGTAAGTTAAAATCTGAAGCGGCACGTAAGCGTAAGAACCGTCGTCGGCGTCGTTACTAATGCCGTTGAAAACTCCTGGTAGATTGCCAGGAGTTTTTTTGTCAGGAGGTACAAATCATGAGTTTATTGGATACATTGAAAAAAGACATGATTACGGCCATGAAGGCTAAAGATAAGGAAACTTTGAGCGTTGTACGGATGCTCAAGGCCTCTGCACAAAATGAACAAATTAAGCTGGGCCACGAATTAAAGCCTGAAGAAGAAAGTGCTTTAATGGCGCGGGAATACAAGCAGCGTAAAGAATCCTTGGAAGAATTCAAGAAGGCTGGTCGAGACGACCTAGTAGAAGCTACTAACAAGGAATTGGCGGTCGTTGCGAAGTACATGCCAAAGCAGATGTCCGCGGACGAAATTAAGCAGACGGTTGCTGACACTATTAAAGAAGTCGGTGCTTCTGGAATGAGAGACTTTGGTAAAGTGATGGGTGCGATCATGCCAAAGGTTAAGGGCAAGGCTGATGGCACAGAAGTGAACCAAGCGGTTAAATCTGCTTTGCAAGATTTGTAATTTAATAGACGGAAATAATCAAGAGGAGGATAGTATTGCACTGTCCTCCTCTTTTGCTATGCTATAATAAGCGAAGAATATTTAGTAAAGGAGTCATGTTTTTGGCCAACGATGAGCAACAATTAACAATGTCCTTTAAAATTGAAATCCCACAAGTGGAAGTCGGTTTATTAGGGACACAAGATAAGTACGTTGCCTTGTTAGAACAGGGAATGGATGTATGTGTCAATGCATTTGGTGATGAACTGAAGATAACGGGGGAAGATGAAGATGTTCATCTGACAATTGCCGTTCTTAATCAGTTGGTTAAGTTATTAGAACAAGGAATCAGTATTAGCAGCACCGATATTGTTAGTGCGATGAAGATGGCTCATCGCGGTACATTACAATACTTTACTGATTTATACAGTGAGAAAATCATTAATGACCGCAAGGGACGCCCGATTCGTGTTAAGAACTTTGGACAGCGACAGTATGTGCGGGCAATGAAGAACAATGACATTACATTTGGCATTGGACCCGCTGGGACCGGTAAAACCTATTTGGCAGTTGCGATGGCCATTGCGGCATTGAAGCGTGGTGACGTGGAAAGAATCGTGTTAACCCGTCCAGCCGTGGAGGCAGGAGAAAGTTTAGGCTTCTTGCCTGGGGATCTAAAAGAAAAAGTTGATCCTTACCTGCGACCAATCTATGATGCCTTGAATAATATCTTTGGGGCTGATCATACGCAACGTCTGATGGAGCGAGATACAATTGAAGTGGCGCCATTAGCTTATATGCGTGGGCGTACTTTAGACAACGCCTTTGTCATTTTGGATGAAGCGCAAAATACGACCAATGCGCAGATGAAGATGTTCTTAACCCGGTTAGGTTTCGGCTCGAAAATGGTGGTTAATGGTGACGTATCACAAATTGACCTGCCTAAGGGCAACTGCAGTGGCCTGATTTCTGCACCGAGGATCTTGGCTAATGTGCCATCGATTGAATTCGTTCACTTTACCGCAGAAGATGTTGTCCGGCACCCCGTTGTTGCCAAGATTATTACCGCCTACGAAGAACATAGCAAGCAGGAGTAATTAAAGATGGAATTAGAAATGTATGATCACAGTAATGGTAAGTTAACCAACCACCAGCGGGACTTGACTGAAGAAGTGTTATCACTTGCAGCGAATGAGATTAACCTTATCCCTTATTCTTCTATGTCCGTAACCTTTGTGCGCAACCCAGAGATGAGAGAGATTAATAAAAAGTACCGTGGCGTCGACCGGGCAACCGATGTGATCTCATTTGCGATCAACGACAATGAAGACATAGAAATTTTGGCGCAGCTAATGGATGTAGATCGGCTTGATTTGGGTGACTTATTTGTCTCACTGGATAAGGTCGATGAGCAGGCATTATTTTTAAATCATTCAACCGATCGTGAGTTAGCCTATTTATTGGTTCATGGCTTTCTGCATCTTAATGGCTATGACCATCAGACAAAGGATGAGGAAGCTGATATGTTTGAAGTGCAGGAAAGAATTTTAACGAAATATGGTCTCCCCAGATAAACATCAAACAAGTAAAAATCGTCACTTTATCCAGGCACTCGGCCATGCCTTAAACGGTATTTTTACCGTTGTGAAAGAGGAACGTAATATGCGTTTTCACGTTTTTGGGGCAGCGGCGGTGATTATTGTGGGCAGTTTTCTCCACTTAAGTGCTGCACAGTGGCTATGGAATTTTTTAGCAATTACAGCAGTTTTTGCGGCTGAATTCTTAAATACCGTTGTTGAGACAATGTGCGATCTGATTGTGGGCCATCATTATGATCCCAATGTCAAAAAGGCAAAGGACGTGGCAGCAGGAATGGTCCTGTTAATGGCTCTATTTGCGGTGATTATTGGTCTTTTAGTGATGGGACCGGCGTTATTGAAATTAATTGGAGGTTGAAATGGATAATCTAAATTATCGTTCAGGGTTTGTCGCTTTGATTGGTCGTCCTAACGTTGGTAAATCGACCTTGCTAAACTATGTGGTGGGCCAAAAAGTGGCGATTATGAGTGACGTTCCCCAAACAACGCGGAACAAAATTCAGGGAATCTACACATCTGAGCAGGCACAGATTGTCTTTATTGATACTCCGGGTGTACATAAACCGCGGACCAAGTTGGGCGACTTTATGGAAAAGTCGACAATGTCAGCCCTTGATGAGGTTGATGCTGTACTTTACTTGGTTGGTGCCACAGAAAAACGTGGTCCTGGTGATGATTTCATCATTGAACGATTAAAAAAAGTCAGCAAGCCCATCTTTTTAGTTGTTAATAAGATTGACGCGGTTCATCCAAATGAATTGCCAGATATAGTTGACCAGTATAAGGATGCTTTGCCATTTAAGGCAGTCGTACCAATTTCGGCTCTACAGGGTAACAATGTTAACCAACTAATGAGCCAGTTGGTTGACCTAATGCCCCATGGTCCGCAGTATTATCCTAGCGATCAAGTCTCTGACCATCCCGAGCGTTTTGTGATTGCGGAATTAATCAGGGAAAAGATCTTTCAGCTAACCCGTCAAGAGGTGCCGCATTCGGTGGCAATTGACGTAACGCAAGTTAAACGGCAAACCGAAGATACCATTCATATCAGTGCCAATATTATTGTGGAACGGCCAGGGCAAAAGGGCATCATTATTGGCAAAAAAGGCCAAATGCTCAAGAAAATAGGTCAATTAGCACGTCAGGATATTGAACAGCTATTAGGTGATCATGTCTACCTGCAGCTTTGGGTTAAGGTTGTGCCAAGCTGGCGCGATAAGTCTTCAATGTTAAAGGACTATGGTTACCGTCAACGTGATTATTAGTGGAAAAAAGAGGACGTGACATAAGTCCTTCTACATAGATTAAAAGCAAACAACGCGGTACACAAATGAGGTCTCAAACCCGGCAAAAGCCGAACTCTGGACCTCTATTTATGCTCGCGGGGGTGTGAAGACGAAGTCGTAAACGACCTCTGTCACACTCCCATACATTCACTTAGGAAGTTGAGCTTTCCAGGCTAAACTAGTGACCTGATCTGGTTTGGAGGAGGTAGGATCGTGAGTCGAGTAAATGAAAGTTTTGCGGGGATTATCATGAATCGCCGTGATTATCGGGAACATGACCTCCTCGTTAAGATTCTAACCGATTCAATGGGTCCGTTGATGTTTCTGGTACGCGGTGCCAAACGCAATCGCTCTAAGCTGGCGGCGGCAGTATTACCCTTCAGCTATGGTCAATATGTGGGGATATTAGACGACCAGCGCTTGAGTTACTTACTAACCGTAAAAGAATTGTACCAGTGGAGCAAAATTGGTGATGATATTGGCCGGAATGCTTATGCGACTTACCTCTTGGATCTAGTTGACCGTGCCTTTAAAGAAGGACAGGCCATTGGCGCCTGGTACCAGCAAATTGCCCGTGCAATAACCCTGATTAATGATGGTCGTGACCCCCAGATCATCACTAATGTCTTAGAGGTGCAGCTTTTAGGACGTTTCGGGGTTGCTCCGCAATGGCAGCATTGCGTAGTATGTGGTCGGCAGACCGGGCCCTTTGATTATTCTGAAGCGTACGGTGGCCTTTTATGCGCTGATCATTTTGAAAAAGATCCACATCGTTTGCATTTAGGCACTAAAACCGTTTCTTACCTGCAATTATTTGCGACGCTTAATTTGCAAAAAGTAAACCAGGTAAATGTACAGCCATTAGTTAAACGGAATCTCCGTTGGGCACTGGATAAGATTTACAATGACCAAGTAGGACTTTCCTTAAAAAGCAAGCATTTTATTGATTCCATGAGTAATTGGGACCGGGATCTTAATAGTTTACTAAAAAAATAGCGCTTTCAAAATTGACTTTTGTGGCAATGGTTGTATGATTACAATTGTTCAATGAAATATCAGCAACGATGACGAAGCTAAAAACGACACCTTGCAGCGACCAGGAGATAGTGGAAGTCCTGGGTGGTGTTTACAGGCACTTCAGCAGTTGCATATAAGTAAGCTGTTTCACGATGAGTGGAAAAGCAGGGTGGAACCGCGAATTAATTCGTCCCTGCAATGGTTGGGTCAAACTAGCCATTGCAGTTTTTTTTTTGTGGAAAGGAGTAAGCGAATGGCACAAAAAATGACCGTTCAAAACATCATTTTTACACTGGAGCAGTATTGGACTAAACAAGGGTGCATGCTGATGCAGTCGTATGATAACGAAAAAGGGGCCGGAACGATGAGCCCGTATACTTTCTTACGGGCAATCGGTCCTGAACCATGGAATGTCTGCTACGTTGAGCCTTCTCGGAGGCCAGCGGATGGTCGGTATGGTGAAAACCCGAACCGGTTATACCAGCACCACCAGTTCCAAGTCTTGATGAAGCCATCACCGGATAACATTCAAGACCTTTATTTAAACAGTCTCAAAGTCTTAGGCATTGACCCGCTTGAACATGATATTCGTTTCGTGGAAGATAACTGGGAAAACCCATCAATGGGATGTGCCGGTGTTGGTTGGGAAGTTTGGCTAGACGGCATGGAAATCACCCAGTTTACCTACTTCCAAGTAGTTGGTGAACTACCAATGAACCCCGTTGCTTCTGAAATTACTTATGGTTTGGAACGGTTGGCCGAATACATTCAAAACGTTGACTCCGTTTATGGTTTGGAATGGGGCAACGGTGTGCTTTATGGTGACATCTTCAAGGAACCGGAATACGAGCACTCTAGGTACTCATTTGAAGAAAGCGACCAGGAAATGCTTCTGCAGGCATTCGACAATTATGAAAAGGAAGCTAAGCGTTTGATCAAGCTTGGATTGGTACACCCTGCATATGATTATGTTTTGAAGTGCAGTCACACTTTCAACCTGTTGGATGCACGGGGCGCAGTGTCCGTTACCGAACGTGCGGGCTACTTGCACCGTATCCGGATCATGGCGAAGTCAATTGCTAAAGCCTTTGTTAACGAACGGCGCAAGCGGGGCTTCCCATTAATTCATGATGACCAACAACGTGCAAAGGTACTGGCTGAATACAACAAGCGGGCAGAAAAGGCCGCACAGCGCGCTGCAAAACGGGCAGCTAAGCAGGCTAAGAAGGAGGCCAAATAATGACGACACATTCATACTTACTGGAAGTCGGCGTAGAAGAAATGCCGGCACATGTAGTGACGCCAAGTATCCATCAATTGCATGAACGCTTTGCCAAGTACTTAAAAGACCAGCGAATTGCTTTTGATCAAATTCAGGAGTTTGCTACGCCACGGCGTTTAGCCTTACTGGTTACTGGCTTGGCGGATCAACAGCCAGACGTAGACCAATCAGTTAAAGGCCCTGCTAAGAAAATTGCCCAGGACAGTGATGGCAATTGGACCAAGGCTGCTATTGGATTTACTAAGGGTCAAGGCGCCACGGTTGATGACATTCAGTTTAAAGATGTTAAGGGGACTGAATATGTCTTTGTTGAGAAGCATATTGCAGGTAAGCCGGTTGCTGATGTCTTAAAGGGCTTGCCTGATGTGATCACTAAGATGAACTTCCCGACTTTGATGCGGTGGGGAACTAATCAATTAGAATTTATCCGGCCCATTCGCTGGCTGGTTTCATTGTTGGATGACCAGGTAGTTCCATTTAGTATTTTGAATGTCGACGCTGGTCGGACTTCTCGTGGTCACCGCTTCCTCGGTGAAGAAGTGGAATTAAAAAATGCGAATGATTATGAAGACGCATTGAAGAAGCAATTTGTCATCGCTGATCAAGCTAAGCGTAAAGAATTGATCAAATCACAGATTCAGCAAATCGTTGATGATCACAATTGGGTCCTTGATGAGGATGCTAACCTGCTAGAGGAAGTTAACAACCTAGTTGAATGGCCAACTGCTTTTGCGGGCTCATTTGATACCAAATACTTACAACTGCCAGATGCAGTGCTGATCACTTCCATGCGGGATAATCAACGTTTCTTCTGTGTGCGAGACCAAGACGGTAAATTACTGCCTCATTTCATTTCTGTCCGGAACGGTAATAGTGAACACCTCGATAATGTGATCAAGGGTAATGAACGGGTACTGGTACCACGACTGGAAGATGCCCGGTTCTTCTACCAGGAAGACCAAAAGCTGACAATTGACCAGTATGTTGAACGCTTAAAGCGGGTTAGCTTCCATGATAAGATCAGTTCAATGTATGACAAGATGGCCCGGACGGCGGTCATTGCTAAACTGATTGGTCAGCAGTTAGGATTAAGCGATGCTGAGCTGGCAGACTTGGATCGTGCTGCACATATTTATAAATTCGACCTTACCACGCAGATGGTGGGTGAGTTTGCTGAACTGCAAGGCATTATGGGTGAAATTTATGCTAAGTTATTTGGCGAAAAAGACGATGTTGCAAAAGCCATTCGTGAACACTACATGCCAATCTCTGCAGAAGGCGAGCTGCCAGAAAGCAAGTTAGGAACGATTTTAGCCATTGCTGATAAGCTCGATTCCATTTATTCCTTCTTTGCGGTTAATATGATTCCTTCTGGTTCAAATGATCCATATGCTCTGCGTCGTCAGGCATACGGAATTGTCCGGATGATTGCTAATAATCATTGTCAGCTGCCAATTTTGGCGATGCAAGCAGATGTCAAAGAGGCGCTGGCTCAGGCAGGGGTGGTTGCTGACTTTGATTATGCTCACAATGCAGACCAGGTTCGTGACTTTTTTATTGATCGTCTGAAGCAATACTTTAATGGTCAGCATTTGCGTCACGACATTGTTGATGCCGTGACGACCACTTCAGTTGACTCCATTGCTACGGTCCTGGAAGCCGCACGTGTACTGGATGAGCATAAGGATGATGACAGCTTCAAGGATGATATTGAAGCGCTGACTCGGGTAGTCCGGATTGCCAAAAAGGGTGGTCAAGATGACCAAAAGCAAGTGGATCCGTCACTATTCCAGAACCCGTCTGAAAAGGAACTGTATGCCCAAGTACAAAGTGTTGATGAGCATTACAGCCGGACTGATCTGGAAAAAGATTTGTCAGCTTTGCGTTCCTTAAAGGATGCTATCAGTGCTTACTTTGACGAAAATATGATCATGGATAAGGATGAAGCTATTCGGGCTAACCGTTTAGCACAGCTGCATCTTATTGCCCGTGATGCCGCAATTTTTGGTGACTTGGACCAATTAATTGTTAAGTAAATTTATAAGCAAGCTAATTGCTTTATAAATGAATTGTGTTAAAATTAAAAGAGTTAAATTTGGTGTAGTATGTCCAATTTAAGGTCGCATTCCATTTTTGGGAAGCGACCTTTCGTTGCTATGCAGTGTTAGGGGGTTGAGCGATGGCCAAAATTCCTAACGAGTTAATTGATAGGATTAGGGATTCAGTCAATATTGTTGATGTGATCAGCCAGGACGTGCAGCTGCGAGCACAGGGTAAGAATTTGATGGGACATTGTCCTTTCCATCGTGATGACACACCATCATTTGCAGTCAATGAACAGAAACAATTTTTCTATTGTTTCAGTTGTCATCGCAGTGGCAATGTTTTTGGCTTTTTGCAGCAACTGCATCATTTGTCTTTCCCCGAGGCAGTTGCTGAGGTAGCCAAAATGGCTAACATCCAATTGCCACGTCAATATGTACCTGGTGCAGAAGATAATCATGCACAAACCTCTGAAGTAGGCCAATTGATTAGCCTCCACGCTGCCAGCGCCAAACTTTACCATCATATTCTAGTTTCTACAGAAGCCGGGCGTGGTGCCTTACATTATTTACAACAGCGGGGTATGAGCCGCCAATTAATCGACGAGTTTAACCTTGGTTTCGCACCCGCCGGTGATGAGGAAGTTCTCTTAGAATATTGTCAGCAACAGAAACTTGATTATCAGCTATTGCGTAAATCTGGGCTGTTTGTGACCGATCGTGAGGGAAATTTACATGACCGCTTCCATGGAAGGGTGATGTACCCTTTAGATGGCAGTAACGGCCAAGTGGTAGGCTTTTCCGGCCGTATTTTAGCGAAAAAGGGGAATGATCACGAGCCCAAGTATTTAAATAGTCCAGAGACGGAGCTGTTTAATAAGCGCCAGAACCTTTTCAACCTGCATCGTGCTAAAAAGGCGGCGCGTTCAGCTGGTAGTCTGATCCTCTTTGAAGGATTCATGGATGTCATTTCCGCGTATGGTGCGGGAATTCACAATGGTGTGGCTTCGATGGGGACCAGCTTGACTGATGAACAGGTGCAAGTTATTCAACGCTTCGTAAATGAAGTAATCATTTGCTATGATGGTGATGATGCTGGCCAAAATGCCATTGATCGAGCTATCAAGTTGATCCGGCAAGACGCTCCTCAAATGAATATACGCGTAGTTCAGCTACCCGCGGGGATTGATCCTGATGAGTATGTACAGCAACGAGGAGTTCAAAGCTTTCAGCAGTACATGGCAGGTCATGCGGAAACGCCCGTTGAATTTCAGATGCATTACCTTCGGCGGGGACTTAACTTACATCAGCAAGGTGAGCTGATCGGCTATTTAAACGCGGTACTCAGAATCGTTGCTGGTGTTTCATCGCCAGTAGAGCAAAATGTCTACTTGAAAGAGCTGGCCGATGAGTTTGGGCTAAGTATTGCTAGCTTGCAAGAGCAAATAGCTCAAATTGCGGCGACCTTACCAAAAAAGCCAGCACAAAAGACGGTGCCCACAGTTGGTAAAACCGCGCATGAAAGTGAACATGTTCCTGTAGACACCAGTACTGCGGAAACGCGTGTTTTGAGCAAAGTGGAGGGCGCACAGCGGCGTCTGTTAGCTTATTACCTGGACGATGAAGAAGTTCGCCAGCACCTTGATCAGCTTGCTGGATTCCAGTTTGCAGATGAAGCTTATCAACAGACTTATGAGACTGTGCGGCAGTATCTGACAAATCATGACCAACCATCGATTGCGGCTATTTTAGATCAGTTGCCCGATGACCGCAGTCGTTCAATTTTAAGTGAAGTCAGTGATTGTAAAGTGGATCATGATTCTACTGACGAAGTTGTCAATGACTGTATCGCAGTCGTGATGCAAGAAGCGCCGCTTAAACAACAGATTCAGGCAAAAAAGGCTGCGTTAAACGAAGCCGCGATGGTAAATGATGAAGCGGCCACTACTAAGATTGCGCAAGAATTGGTTCAACTCTACCAAAAACAACAAAATATGAAGACGGAGGAGATTGGTTAATAATGGCTAAAGCAAAAAAAGATCTCGTAATTTCCAACCAAGATGATTTTGATCAAAAGAAATATGATCAGGCTGTTGGTAAATTAATTCGTGATTATAAAAAGAAGAAAAATATCCGTTATGACGAACTGAGCAAGCAGATTGCCGAACCATTTGACCTAAACGCTGACGGCATCGATAACTTGATGCAAAATGTCGAAGATGCCGGTATCTCTGTCGTGGATGATAATGGTGATCCTGATCCACGTGCCTTAAAAGCTACCGAAAAGCTTTCCCAAAAGGCTATTAAGGATCGGGATACTTCTGCACCAACTGGGGTTAAAATCAACGATCCCGTACGGATGTACCTGAAGGAAATTGGTCGAGTTAACCTGTTAACTGCTGACCAGGAAGTCGAACTGGCCTTACGGATTGAAAAGGGTGACGAAACCGCTAAGCAAGAATTAGCCGAAGCTAACTTACGACTGGTGGTATCCATTGCCAAGCGTTATGTTGGCCGGGGGATGCAATTCCTGGACCTTATTCAAGAAGGCAATATGGGCCTGATGAAGGCGGTAGAAAAGTTCGATTACCGTAAAGGATTCAAGTTCTCTACGTATGCCACCTGGTGGATTCGGCAAGCGATTACCCGTGCCATTGCTGACCAGGCCCGGACGATTCGGATTCCTGTTCACATGGTGGAAACGATCAACAAACTGATTCGGATTCAACGGCAACTGCTGCAAGACTTAGGTCGTGAACCACTGCCAGAGGAAATTGGTGCGGAAATGGATATGCCTACCAAAAAGGTCCGCAACATCCTGAAGATTGCGCAAGAGCCAGTTTCTCTGGAAACACCAATTGGTGAAGAGGATGACTCGCACTTGGGTGACTTCATTGAAGATCACGATGCTACCAGTCCGGCTGACCACGCTGCTTACGAAATGATGAAGAAGCAGTTGGAAAACGTGTTGGACACGCTGACCGACCGGGAAGAAAATGTTCTCCGTCTGCGGTTTGGCCTTGATGATGGTCGTACGCGGACACTGGAAGAAGTTGGTAAGGTCTTCGGTGTTACTCGTGAACGGATTCGGCAAATCGAAGCCAAGGCTTTACGTAAGCTGCGCCATCCATCACGTTCCAAGCAACTGAAGGATTTCTTGGAATAGGTGGTTCCTAATCTATAAGGACGGAAGAATAGGTTAGATTAATTAAATATTTCCGATTAAGTTCCTGCAATCAACAACTGGTTGCAGGAACTTTTTGTTTACAAGCATTATTACATAATTAAGATTATGTTAACTATAATTGCTTGCTCCTAATAATCGACAACTCGGCACTTAATGTTTAGGATGATCACACAACACAGCATATTCTGCCATAAACTTCAATTTTACGTAAATTTGCTGACAATAGTACTATAATTGACTTGTATAAATGAAACTGGTTACATTTATAACTGATCCTGTTTATTAAACAATTCAAGGTCAGTTGTTTTTTGCTTGCTAATAGGAATGCTCCCATAAAAGAATGATTCTTTAGGAGGTTTCTCTTGTCCAGAAAAGACCATAAAATCACTAATGGGACCCGGATTGCCTATGGGTGTGGGCACTTGAGGGGTAATTCGGTTTCGGCAATGTCCGGTGCATGGTTGCTTTTCTTCTATACGATTTTTGGCAAATTATCCGCGAAGTCAGCAGCTACGATTGTTTACATCGCAACCATTTTGCAAGGGTTTGCCAATCCACTAATTGCTTTTGTCTCCGATAACTTCTACGTGACCAAAATTGGTCGGCGGCGCTTTTGGATCATGATTGGAGCGCCATTAATGCTTTTGTACCCATTACAATGGATTGCCAATATGAACTACTGGTACTACTTGTTTAGCTATGTTTTGTTTGAGCTTATCTATACCAGGTGTTCAATGTCATATGGGACCTTGTCAGTAGAAATGAGTACGAGTTTTAAGGAGCGTAATTATTTGGTTGGCTATGGTGAAATGATTGCCAAAATTGACAACTTTACCGTTGCCGCTGTACCGGTATTGGCATTCTCATTTTTGGGAACGAGCTCACCGTACTCGTTCTTAGTCGTTGCCATCCTGCTCTCAGTAGTAATGTGCGCTGGTTAACTGCTGGTGTACTTTCACACCTTGGAATTATCAGCAGATGAAGTTAAGGTAGAACACATTGATAACTGGTGGGAAGCCATTAAGAAACTGTTTATCGACTACCTGTCGACGCTTAGAATTCGTGCTTTTAGACGGCAACTAGGTGTTTACATGTTCGGTAAGGGTTCCGTTGACTTATATACCGCAGTCTTTACTTACTACATTTTGTTTGCTATGAAAAAGCCAGCCACTCTGGTTTCAGGAATCAATAGTATGGCAGCGATCCTGCAATTAGGTGCAACGGCGGTCTTCAGGGTGGTAATGACCAAGAAAGGCTTTAAATGGCCATTTACTGCCTGCTTGTGTGTCATTATGGCATCGGTAGTAGCTTATGCTTGTTTGTATTGGTTCCATGTTACTAATACCGCAGCAATTATTTTCGTAGCCGTCTTTATCTCTACTTTTATTGGCGGTGTTTACTACACACCATGGGCTATTTACCCATTTATTCCCGATGTGGATGAAGCCGTTGCTAATCGGCGGCGGGAAGGTGTTTACTCCGCAGCGATGACCCTGTGCGGCCGGCTGATGCAAGCGTGCGACGTCTTTGTGATGGGCATGGTTCTTAACCACTTTGGCTTTGTTAAGAGTGCGAAAGTTCAGCCAACCAGTGCTGTACGTGCCATTATTGGCGTCTGCTTCATGGCTACGGTAGGCTTAATTTTGGTTTGGAAGTTGAACCTTAACAAACATACGCACACCATTTTGATGAACGAAATCAAGCGGGTTCATGACGGTGGCTCAATGGCTGACGTAACCCCTGAGGCCCGTGCTGTTGTAGAAGACTTAACAGGTTGGAAATAGGAGCAGTGCTTGGGCCACAATAACGTTGGCTACCAAGGCAGTAGGAAGGATCGTGCAGAAGATGCTAATAAGAATTAGGTCACGTGGCGATTGACAAAAAAACAGCAGGATTGAAGTCCTGCTGTTTTTTTGTTCTATGAAATCGTCACTGATTTTATTTAGTCTTTGACATTGACATCGATAGGATGAGAAATACTTTGAATGTAATTGTGATAGGCTTCCTGTTCATCGGTGTGTTCAATTTGTACTTGGTCGTTGGTAACATTTGCTTGGTGCAAATTTTTTTCAGCTACCTCGATCTTATCGGTGACAGTTGCGTTACCAATCAGTTCCATCCAATAATTCGGTCGGTCAAAGTGGACAATTACCTGGACTTTGCCACCAGGGTTATAGACATCGATCTTATGATCTAACTGTCCTTGATCAGGATGGGTGAGGCAAAAGGCGAGAGAAGTTGCGGACATCCCAGTGCCACAGGCATTGGTAAAGCCAACGCCCCGCTCAAAGGTGCTAACGAAAAGTTTATTCTGACCGAGGATGGCAGCAAAGCTAACGTTAACGCCGTCAGTAAAGTAAGGGTTGTGGCCATTAAGGTAACTCCCTAGTTGACCAAGAACGTTTCCCTTAATCGTTTCTTTATCGACAAAACTGATTAAATGTGGATTCGGGACCGCAATCGAAGTAAACCGCAATCCCGGTTGCAATTCGGGTACATAGTCGTTGACGATGCGTTTTTTGCCAAGATGACGAAATGGCAATGATTTGGCGTTAAACGTAACGGGAGAAATTTCTGCAGCAAAAGCAGGGACATTAGGGGCAAGGTCATCCTGCTTAGATACGCGTAAGTCAGCACACATTGTTTGGATTGCAAATTGGTTCTTGCCAGTTTTGCTGGCTACATAGCGGGCTACTGTCCTAATACCATTACCGCACATTGAAGCTTCGCTGCCGTCAGCATTAATAACTTGCATGCGCGCAGCTGGGCCAGGATGGTCTGGACGGTCAACGACGAGGATTCCGTCAGCACCATTTAGAATGCCAGTGTCGCTTGCACAAAGCTGCTGAGCTAACATACTAAGTTCTTTATCCTTCAATGGCTCATTAAGTAATGTTTGATCAAGAATGAAGAAATGATTTTGTGAACCGTGTACCTTTAACAACTGCGTCATAATGTTCCTCCTAGGATTGCATTGATGTTTATTAAGTCTGTGTTCGTATACTAAACCAATTATGAGGCCCATTCAAGCATGAACCCTTACTAGTCAAATATAAATAATTATAGTTATATTAGTGAAAAATGAGTGAATTATCATAATTACATTGACGAATAGTAAGCGACCGCTTATAATTTAAACCATTCGAAGAGGCGCGACTAACAAAAGTAGCGATTTAGAGCCAGGATCAGGCGTTGACTAATCGTGAAAGGGGCGGTCGCCGAGGTGACAAGCATGATCACTGCTTGTTTAACCGGGTCGTGATTTAAGAGATCACGGACTGTCGTAAACTACAAATGTTTACGGTGCGCTATCGAGGACTAGGATGCCATTAGGGCATTTTTTTGCGGCGCACATTGCACCGCTTTTTTTATACCCTCTTTACTCTTCGACAATCTAAGTTAGTGAGGATAAGAGAGCAATGATGAACGAACAACTAACAGCTGATAATTTGAATGATGCAGGTCATTTACAAATTGGTGGGGTCGATGCATTAACCCTTGCTCATCAATTTGACACGCCTTTATACGTTTACGACATCAATAAGGTACGTGACCAGATTCAACGCTTTAAGCATGTTTTTGAACAGCGTCATGTACATTATGGGATTTCTTATGCTAGTAAGGCCTTTTCTTCAATTGGTATTTACCAGGTAATGGCGCAGGAGGGAATTCATACCGACGTAGTTTCTGGTGGGGAATTACAAACGGCAATTAATGCGGGATTCCCAATGGCAAAGGTTGCTTTTCATGGTAATAACAAGTCGCGTGAAGAACTGGAAATGGCAGTAAAACACGATGTTGGTTTAATCATCGTTGATAACTTTCATGAAATTGATCTGTTAAATAAGGTATTACAAGAACAGCAAACGCACTGTAAGGTGGTTATCAGAATTACACCGGGCATCGCTGCACATACGAATTCATACATTGCAACTGGTCAGGTAGACAGCAAGTTCGGTTTTGATTTGCAGTCTGGTCAGGCTGACCGGGCTTTACAAATCATTTTGCAAAGTGAACGAATGGAAGTCTTTGGTGTCCATGCCCACATAGGTTCCCAGGTTTTTGATGGCCGCGGATTTAATGCAGCAGCACGGAAGTTAGTAGACGTTGCCGCGCATTGGAAGGCACAATACGGTTATGAAGTTTCTTCTATTAATGTTGGTGGTGGTTTTGGTATTCAATACTCGTCTTTGCAATCGCCAATGGCCCCTGAAGACTTTGTTGATGGTATTATCACCGCAATGGAAGAAGAAGTCCAAAAGACGGGAATCAACATGCCAGCCATTTGGATTGAACCGGGCCGATCTCTAGTAGGGCCAGCAGGATATACTTTATATACGGTTGGTTCACGCAAGGATATTCCTGGTGGCTATGAACCCTTTATCTCGGTTGATGGCGGAATGGGGGATAACATTCGTCCTGCTTTATACCAGGCCGAATATGAAACTGTGTATGCACGTGATCCTCAAGCTCCGGCCACTGAGCGTGTACGAATTGCTGGTAAGTACTGTGAATCGGGGGACGTTTTAGCCATGCACCAGCCATTGCCGAAGACACATCCCGGCGATATCTTAGCAATGTTAGATACTGGTGCCTATGGTTATGCAATGGCATCTAATTATAATCGGAACCCGCGTCCAGCAGTTGTTTTTGCAGAAAATGGTGAAGCTCGCTTAGTTATTCGGCGAGAGACACCAGCCGATGTGAGCCGGCTTGATTTGAACTATCTCGCGGTTAAGATGTAAGACGGTTTCTAAAACTTCGGTGGTATAATAATAACGAAAGGAGTATCAATTATGGCAAAATTAGATGCACAAAGTATTATTAATTATATTGGAAACGCACCTAAGAAGACACCAGTAAAGGTGTATCTACGGGGCCAACACCTGGATCAAATTGATTTTCCCGAAACAAGTGACCCATATGTTGCAGCACACAGTGGCGTTGTTTTTGGCGACTGGGCTGATTTAAAACCATTTTTAGCAGCACATAAAGATGATTTTGATGGCGTCCGAGTGGAAAATGATGCCAGGAATTCGGCAGTTCCAATGCTCGACTTGAAAGAAATTAATGCACGAATCGAACCAGGAGCAATCATTCGTGATCAAGTTTCCATTGGTAACAATGCCGTTGTGATGATGGGTGCAGTGATCAATATTGGGGCTGAAATCGGTGACGACACCATGATCGACATGGGGACCATTCTCGGTGGCCGTGCAATTGTAGGTAATCATTGTCACATTGGCGCTGGTACTGTGCTGGCAGGAGTCATTGAACCAGCATCTGCTAAGCCAGTGCAGGTTGATGATAATGTATTGATTGGCGCGAATGCGGTAGTCCTGGAAGGTGTCCATGTTGGAGAAGGAGCCGTCGTGGCTGCGGGAGCAATTGTTACCCATGATGTGAAACCACACACGGTGGTTGCCGGTGTACCAGCACGCTACATTAAAGACGTGGACGCCAAGACTGACAGCAAGACAGGCCTTGAAGAGAACTTAAGGAAGCTGTAATTCATGGCAGAATTTGACATAAACGATTTAATCAAAATCCGTCGTCACCTGCATGAAATTCCCGAATTAGCGTTACATGAAAAGCAGACGCATGCTTACTTGCGTCAATTAGTTGCTAAGTTACCACAAGATCATTTGGAAATTCGCGAACCAGCAGATTTGCCAACTGCGATGATGGTCCTGGTTCATGGTAGTAAGCCTCAACGGACGATCGGTTACCGTACGGATATTGATGCGTTACCCGTTACCGAAAAAACGGGCCTACCATTTTCTTCGCATCATCCAGGCGTCATGCACGCATGTGGGCATGATATCCATATGACGATGGCTATCGGTGTGTTGAGCTACTTTGCCAACCATCAGCCAAAAGATAACCTACTTTTCTTTTTCCAACCGGCGGAGGAAAGCGATGCTGGTGGCAAGCGTGCTTATGAATTAGGTCTATTTTCAGGCAAATGGTGTCCTGACGAATTCTACGGCTTACATGACAATCCTGACCTCCCCGCTGGTGCTATTGGTTGCCGGATGGGGACTTTATTTGCCGGCACCACTGAAGTGAATATTGACATCCAGGGTAAGGGTGGTCATGCTGCCTTTCCACAGGACGCGCGTGATACAGTTGTTGCAGCGGCGAGTCTGATTATGCAGATTCAGACAATTGTTTCCCGAAGCATTGATCCCATTGATAGTGGGGTGGTTACTTTAGGTAAAATTAGTGGGGGCACGATTCGTAATGTAATTGCAGGTCATACCCGGATTGAGGGTACCATTCGTGGCCTAACTCAAAAAATGATTCTAAAGATTGATGACCGTTTACAAAAGATTTGTGATGGGACTGCTAAAAGTTTTGGCATAAAAGTTGATTTAGGATTAAACCAGGGTGGCTATTATCCAGTTGAAAATAATCCTGAATTAACCAAACGCTTTATTTACTACATGCAAAATACCAGCAGCGTAAACTTTATTGAAACACGACCGGCGATGACCGGTGAAGACTTTGGTTACCTGTTGAATAAATTTCCTGGTACGATGTTTTGGCTAGGAGTTAATGATGACTCCCAGCTTCACTCTGCCACTTTGACGCCGGATGAAGACTCTATTCAGCCGGGAATTAATGCAATTACCGGATTTTTAAATTATCGGATGCAATTTTAGGAGGATATAGCAATGCAATTAAAGGATGCTGACTTATTAACTGCCATCATCACCCCATTTAATGATGAAGGCAAAATTGATTATGACGCATTAAGTAAACTAACTAACTACTTGATTAAGGAAGGTAGTAACGGTTTCGTTATTGGTGGGACAACTGGTGAAACTCCTGAACTGAGTCATGATGAAAAGTTAGATCTGTATCGTCATTTTGGTGAAATTGTTGATGGACGGATACCAGTAATTGCTGGTACTGGCAGTAATAACACGAAGGAGACCATTGCCTTTACCAATGAAGTGGCTAAGATTGACGGAATTGATTACGCATTGGTAGTGGTGCCACCTTATAACAAACCTAACCAGCGGGGAATGATTGCTCACTTCACCACTGTTGCTGATAATGTCAACATTCCAATTGTGATGTATAACATTCCAGGTCGGACTGGCTCTAAGATGGAAGCAGAAACGATTGTTACTTTATCTCATCACAAAAACATTGCGGCGGTTAAGCAATGTGCCAGCTTAGAAGAGATGGAATACATTATTGAACACAAGGAACCAAATTTCTGTGTATTCTCAGGTGAGGATGTTCAAGCATTAACTTCACGAGTATTGGGTGCTAATGGTGTGATTTCAGTCGCATCACATAGCTACACCCCACAGATGCGGGAAATGTTTGATGACTTATATAAGGGTGATTACCAAGCAGCTGCAAAGATTCAACGGTGGTTAACGCCAAAGATGGCTGCTTTATTCATGTTCCCATCACCGTCACCAGTCAAAGCATTGTTAAACGCCCAAGGATTTAAGGTTGGTGGCTGTCGTTTGCCGATCATGACTTTAAATGATGATGAAAAGTCACAATTAGCTAAGGCCTTAGACCTGCCAGCAGATGCTTTAAATGGTGAATTACCGCTTAACTTGGGGGATTAATTCATGAAAAGAGTATTAATTGCCGGGATTAATGGCGCTATGGGTCAAAAAGTGGTTAACCTAGTGAACCATACGGATGGCTTTATTGTTAGCGCAGGACTGGGGCCCAATATTCATGATGGTCAACAAGAAGAACTGAATGTTAGTGATGATGTCAAACTTTATGCCAGTCTGGATACGATTGATGATGATCCAGCGGATATCTGGATTGATTTTACTGTCCCACAGGCTGTATATCCGAACGTCAAGTATGCATTAACCCATGGAATAAAGCCAATTGTTGGTACGACTGGCTTAACCGACGACCAAGAAGCAGAATTAAAACAGCTGGCAGATGATAATGGTTTGGGAGGATTAATTGCTCCTAACTTTGGTATGTCTGCCGTACTGTTGATGAAGTTTGCCAAAGAAGCTGCTGCTTACTTCCCAGATGTTGAAATCATTGAAATGCACCATTCTGATAAAAAGGATGCACCATCAGGAACGGCATTAAGCACAGCTAAATTGATCGCCGAAAATCGTAAACCACACGAAAGTGCGCCCGACACTTTGGAAACGATGAAGAATGTCCGTGGTGGTGACTACCAAGGTATTCGTATTCATGCTGTCCGCTTGCCAGGATACATTGCTCATGAGCAAGTGCTTTTTGGTGGTAAGGGAGAAGCCTTAACCATTCGGCAAGATTCCTTTGACCGAGAGTCATTCATGAGCGGTGTAAAGGTTGCAATGCAAAAGATTGATCAATTAGACAAGCTGTATATTGGGTTGGAAAATATCCTCTAAACAACTATGTTGAGGGGTTGTTAGTGGATGCAGATTTGTTAGAAATGAGGGATTACTATGCCTAAATTATCATCAGAAGTTAGTGGAATTGTTAACCAAACAATTAAGAACATGCCCATGTCAGGGATTCGTGGCTTTGACAATAAAGTTTCCCAGATTCCGGGCATCTTAAAGCTGACATTAGGGGAACCCGATTTTAATGTTCCAGAACATATTAAGCAGGCTGCCATTAGGGGGATTCAAAATGATGACTCTCACTATGCACCGTCAAATGGTAAGCTGGAGTTGCGGCAGGCAATTGCTAAGCGTCTGAAAGAGTCCCGGGGCGTTGATTACGACCCCGAAAACGAAATCATTGTGACCAATGGTGCTACTGAAGGCTTAGGCGACATTATGCTGGGAGCATTGAACCCAGGTGACGAAGTGCTGGTACCAACGCCCGCTTTTTCCCTATACTTCTCCGTTATTCGGATGGCAGGGGCAAAAGTAGTTGAAATTGACACCTTTAACAATGGTTTTGAATTGACTACTGAACAGGTAGAGCAGGCATTGGAAGAACATCCTAATGCGAAGATGATTTTGTTAAACTACCCAAGTAACCCAACTGGTCGGGTATATTCACAGGAAAAGATTAATGAATTGGCTGCTTTGTTCAAGAAGCACCACATCTTAGTAGTAGCTGATGAAATTTACAGTGACCTCGAATACGATCAAAAGCATGCTTCACTGGCTACTTTGATTCCTGGCCAGACACTATTAGTATCAGGGGCTTCAAAATCATTTGCCATGACTGGTTGGCGGATTGGCTTTATTGCTGGCCCTGCAGAACTGCTAGCTGAAATTACGAAGGTTCACAGTTTCTTGACCATCGCGGTTAACGACATTGCCCAAGATGCTGCCATTGAAGCTTATGAACATGGCAAGAATGACCCAGCTAAGTTCAATGCTGCTTACAAGAAGCGTCGTGATTTCTTGATTGAAAAGCTGACAGAAATGGGCTTTGAAATGGCAACGCCTGAAGGAGCCTTCTATGTCTTTGCCAAGATTCCAGCAAAGTTTGGCACGGACGATGAGAAGTTCGCGTTAGCATTGGCACAAAAGGCTAAGGTTGGGGTGGTACCTGGTAACGTCTTTGGTGAAGGCGGTAAGGGTTACATCCGGATTTCTTACGCGGCTTCCGATGAAAAATTGTCACAAGCCATGCAGCAAATTAAAGAACACTTATCTGAATTACAATAAAATTAAATGAACAAACGCTGGTTGACCGCTTGGTTGACCAGTGTTTTTTTTACACAAAATTGGTACAATAATCTTAGTTGAGATGGAGGTGACCCGAATGGACGAACGACATTTGTCCAAGCGTTTACAAGCAGTCGCGGATTGGGTGCCTTATAATGCCCGTGTAGCGGACATTGGGTCTGATCATGCTTATTTGCCGGCTGCTTTGTTGTTAAATGGACGAATTAAGTACGCAGTAGCGGGGGAAGTGGCGAAGGGACCATTTGCCAATGAAGAAGTAGAAATCACAAAGCTACAGCTGCAGGATTCCCTAAAACCGCGGTTAGCAGATGGGTTAGATGCAATCCAACCAGACGATCACATTGACACGATCGTGATTGCCGGAATGGGCGGTTCACTAATCGAAGAAATCCTGGATCGGGGCCAGGATAAGCTCAAAAGTGTCAAGCGCTTGGTCTTGCAGCCCAATATTGGGGAATTTCGTTTGCGGCAATGGCTGATGAACCACCGTTTTCAGATTATGCATGAAGAATTGTTAAAAGACGATGGTCACCGTTACGAAATCATTGTCGCACAACCTTCTGTTTGCCCAGTTCGCTATAACCAACGAGAATTGCTGTTTGGACCACTTTTACTGGAACAACAAGGACCATTGTTTAAGGAAAAATGGCAGTCGGAAGCTGGCCGATTACAACAAGCACTAACACAAATGGCAGCCGCAAAATCCACGGACACAGACCGTCAGCAGCAATTGCAGGCTAAGTTGGATTTGATTGAGGAGGTTATTGATCATGACAACCGGAAATGAGGTCATTGCACGTTTTGAACGTTTTTGTCCGCAAAACTTGGCAGAGAGTTGGGATCATGTTGGGTTACAACTTGGCAATCCCGACCGATCGGTGCATAAATTGATGACCACTTTAGATGTCCGGCCTGAAGTCGTGCAAGAGGCGATTGACCGCCATGTTGACTTTATTTTCGCTCACCATCCGATTATGTTTCATCCAGCAAAGAATCTGGATACCCGTAATCCGCAAAATCAGATGTATGCGGATCTTTTGAGTCATCAGATTACCGTTTATGGGGCCCATACTAATTTAGATGCCGCGAGCGGTGGAATGAATGACTGGTTGGCGGAAAAGTTGAAATTAAATGATACGCGTCCACTACTAAACGAAGGCGAAACCATGGGCGATGGTGGCAGCCAAGGCATGGGCCGTGTCGGAATGCTTGACCATCCCATGAATTACCAAGAGTTTGCGCAATATTGCCTGGAAGCCTTTAACTTACAGGGCTTGCGTTTGATTGCACCATTGACCGAACACCCAGTAAAGCGGGTTGCCATTTTGGGTGGTTCCGGCGGCCAGTTCTGGCCAGCAGCAGTCAAGCTTGGTGCAGATGCCTATGTTACCGGTGATGTTTCCTACCATGTGGCTCATGATATGAAAGCCAATAACCTGCTGGTGGCGGATGTGGGTCACCATGTCGAGGCAGTCAGCATTCAAGGACTGGCGAACTTGCTAAATCGATTTAAGCATGAAGACTCTTGGGACTTTGAAATCGTCCAAACGAAGATTAATACCGACCCTTACCAATACATTGTTAAATAATATGAGGTGATAATTATGGCAGAAGAAAAATATGAACATTTACTCGACCGCTTCCTAAAATACGTGAAAGTAGAAACCCGTTCTAACGAGAATAGTGATTCACTACCGTCTAACCTGGCAGAAACAGACTTCTTAAAGGATTTAGCCAGTGAATTGAAGGGGTTAGGGGTTTCTAATGTGCGCTTCAACAAAGCGGGTACTTACCTCATGGCGACGCTGCCAAGCAACGTTGATCATAAGGTGCCAGCATTCGGGTTGATTACGCATGTTGATACGGCCGACTTTAATGCGCATAACATCAAGCCACAAGTCGTAGCAGACTACGATGGTCGTTCAAAGATCCGTTTGGACGAAGATGGTAAGTATTACTTGGATCCTGCCCAGTTTCCAGCTCTGAAGAACTATGCCGGGGATACTTTGGTTACGACCGATGGTTCCACGCTTTTGGGTGCCGATGACAAGTCAGGGGTAGCTGCAGTGGTGACCATGCTGGCATACCTGCTTAAGCACCCAGACATTAAGCATGGTGACATCCAGGTTGGTTTCGGTACCGATGAAGAAATCGGCATTGGCGCTGCTCATTTTGACCCCGCCGAATTTGGTGCTGATTTTGCTTACACGGTTGACGGTGGCCCCCTGGGTGAATTGGAATACGAAACCTTTAATGCGGCCGCTGCATACATTGATATTGATGGTACTGATAGCCACACTGGTACGGCCAAGGGAGTCATGGTTAACGCCATTAAGTTGGGCATTCAGCTACAGAACAGTTTGCCAGCTCACGACACACCTGAATTAACTGAGGGCCGGGAAGGGTTCTTCCACATTTATCAATTTGAAGGCAAGACTGACTATGCACACTTAGCTTACCTGATTCGTGACTTTGACCGTCACCAACTGGAAGTACGTAAGCAAATGCTGCGTGACGCGGTCAAAGACATCAATGATTCATTAGGTGAGGAACGTGTCCACCTTAAACTCGTTGACCAATACTACAACTTAAAGGATGCATTAAAAGACCATATGGATGTGGTTGAACTTGCTAAGCAGGCCATTGAAGACTTAGGCATTAAGCCTGACATCTATCCTGTTCGAGGTGGTACGGATGGTTCCACCATTTCCTACAAGGGTCTGCCAACGCCAAACCTCTTTGCTGGTGGCGAGAACATGCACTCCCGTTATGAATTTGTTTCATTACAAACGATGGAAAAGGTGGTTGATGTATTACTGCATATTAACAAGTTAAATGTAGAACGTGCGAAGTAGATCATGAACTAAGGTAAACGAAAAAAGCGGTAAGCAATGTATCTTGCTTACCGCTTTTTGATCGAAATAAAACTAGTTAGCACTAAAGTTAGAGAAGAGATTACGTAATTCACCGTTTGCAGTGGTCTTAAATGATACCGAATCGTCGCTGGCATTTCCGGACTGGGTAAATAAAACAATTGGCGACCCATCATGGAAAGCAAAGATGTATAAGTAGCCTTGATCGCTGTCATAACGGATTTCGACTACCTTGTAATCAGTCTTTTTATTAGATCCGGCCATTGATACCGTGGCATCATTACCGTTAATGACAAAACGCTTTTTACTAAAATCCTGCGGGTAGCTTACGCCATCGAAAGTGGTGTCACCACTGGTATAGGATTGGTGCATCTTGTTGGCCCAGCTTTGAAATTGGTCATCAAATGATGAAGCTTTGCTGCTATCCCAGTTGATGTTGTCGTGATAAGACGAGGAAGAGGACTGGGAGCTTGAATTATTATCGGTATTAGAGCTGCTGCTAGAACTGGAGTGACTGCTCTGTGATTGGTTGAATGATGGTCTCCGATTCGTATAAATTGCATAACCACCAAGTGCAATTAATAATATTAATAGACAACTTAAAACGTAAATAAACTTTTTTGAGGATTTACGTGGCCGCTGCGGTGCGGGTTGCTGTGGTGCCTGATTTTGTGAGTTATTAAATATAAATCCACAATGGGTGCATTTTGATGCATTAATATCAATTTCTTTGCCACAATTAGGGCAATATTTAGTTTTCATAGATGAAGTCCTCCTCAACGACTACATATTTTACACTAAATTGACGATGCTATCGTTATTTTTTATAATATCAACAGTTAATTTTCAAATGATAAGAGGCTTATTAAGGTGAATTATAAATTTTGTCCGGAATGTGGCAAAAAGCTACCAATTAATGCTGTTTTTTGTACTAATTGCGGTGCTAAACAGCCGCCAGTAGATAGTCAAACCACAGAAACGAGTAATCAAACCGTTTCTTCACAGGCAGTTCCGCATGAAGCACCAATCGATGAACCCAAAACTCCTGTTAGTGTGGCTGCGTCAAGTAACTCTCAAACAACAGCACCCGAAGATGCCAGTAATAATGTCTCAGATGATCCACGGGAAGCAGCGGAAACGCGCGAAGCTCAGCGATTGCAGCATCAGCAGCAGACACAATTTTTCGACGCAGACTCAAGTCAGCATAAAAATACACAAGAACAAGCGGATCAGCAAGCACAGGATACTTCTCAACAATTTTTTAATCCACATGAACAAAACGAATATCAAGAATATCGAGATAACCGTAACACTAGCAATGGCTACTATCAACAAGCACCGGCAAGTGCCTACAATGAGTCCGCACAACCGGGCTTAAGCGCTTCTTTTGAAGTCTGGCTGAAGTGCTTTGGCAAACCCGAAAAATGCATGGGTCGTGCCGACTTCTGGTGGGGATACTTGGCATTTGAATTGATATATTTAGTGGCTACATTCTGCTTAGGTTTCTTGATCGGGTTATTCCCAGCCAGTGAGGAAATTTTTGCAATAATATTTGTGATTATTTACTTGATTTATGCATTATATTCTATATTTGCAACAGTTCAGCGCTTGCATGATGTTGGTCACAGTGGTTGGAATTACCTATGGAACTTAACGGGAATTGGTGTTTTTTATGTTCTCTATCTGGTGGTACAGCCGACTAATTGGAACGAACAAAGATGGGTGCGCGCATAAATGAATAAGGATTATATTTTTTGTACGAAGTGTGGGCATAAGAATCCACGCAGCAGTAAATTTTGCATTAAATGCGGCGCCCGCTTAGTTAGCGGAAGTAACCCACAACCAGCAGCAATGCCGATTAACCGACCGCAGGTGACCCGACCATCGCCAGCGCCGGCAAAATTTTTTAGAAAAGACAATGGCTGGCTATGGACAATCATTATCTTAGTGGTGATTTTTTGCGGTTCAGCAATCTATCGTCAGGAACAGAAGCAGCAACGAGCTGATATCCGTTCTGCTGTTTATGATGAATTAAGCAAGAGCGAGTTTAAAGTTAAAATTGATCAGGATGAGCAAGAAGTTGAAATTGTGCCATATGGCGATGGTGCCCAATATGCTTTGCGAATTATCGGTAATTTAGCTGCGGATAGTGAAGCAGCTGATGAGATGGATGATTCAGTTAAGGCCATTTCGAAGAAGATTGATAAAAAAGTAGGCGATGGCTGGACAGTCGGGTTACAAAATCCTGATAATTCGAAACGGTATTTCTGGATATATAAAGATGGGAAATGTAAATATCGCTTGCAAGATCACGCCGTCAGCTACGATGATTACGACGATTATGGTTATGAGGATGACTAAGTAGGTTAGAATATGAACGATAAAATATATTGTATGCACTGCGGAGCGCTAAATAATCAGAGTGATCGTTTTTGTATTAAATGCGGCTCGCCCTTGCATTATGAACAGGAAAACTCACATACAAATCAACAAAACACAAGTGCTCGGCACAACGAAAACATTTTTCAAAGTGCAACGAAAACAATTAATAGCTGGACAGGGGAAGACAAAAGTGTCTCGATCAATCTCAGCAGTTTCTTTGCGCAAGTATGGCGGCGTCATACCCAAGCAGAGGCTGAGAACATCTTTATTGCTCCACTCCTTCTTTAGCAGCGGTTTCTAGTAAGCCGGTGCAACCGTGGCTTTATTCGCGGGTACTTCTGGGAATGATGTTTGCAGTAGGGCTTCTGCTTGTCTTAATGGATGCTTTTGGCAACCCAATGCAGTTGGCCTTTTGTTCTATCCTAGGTATAGCCGTGCCAGTCACCTTATTGATCTTTTTCTTTGAAATTAATGTCTTTAAAAATATTTCACTATATTTAGCAGTTAAGGTTTGTTTGATTGGGGGCCTGTTCTCACTAATCGTAACAATGATTATCTATGCTATTCTTGGTACTAATCCTCAGTTTGATTTGATTGGTGCATTTACCATTGGCTTCATTGAAGAGTTGGGTAAATTATTAGTTGGTTGCTACTTTGTGTCTAAATTAAGACTAACGCACGTTTTTAATGGAATGTTAGTTGGGGGAGCTATTGGTGCGGGCTTTGCTGCCTTTGAAAATCTCCAATACATTGCGCAGTTTAATTCAGTTGGGGAAGCAGTTATCAGGGCAGTTAGTTCATTAGGTACGCATTCAATTTGGTGTGCGATTTCGGTTGCTGGCTTAGTATTAGTGAATGGCAATCGCAAGTTGGCATTCGACAATGTGATGAACATCAGCTTTTTACGTTTCTTCCTGTGTGCGGTTGTCTTACACGGCTTATGGGATTGGGATTTGCCAATGAGTGACTTAAAGATGGTCTTACTGATCTGTGCAGGTTGGTTAGTCCTTTTTGTTCTCATTCACACTGGTTTAAGAGAAGTTAAGTTTATTCAAAATCAATTAAACGAGAAGGCAACTAACTAATGACTAACAAAATTAAAATCTTACTGGCACTTATGCTCGCAACCAGCACACTTACTGCTTGTGGCCACAAGCAAGCTACTCAACATCATTCAGATAGCGAATATAGTAGTCTGAAAAAGAAGAATAGTCAGTTAAAGAAACAAGTAAGCAGTCAAAGTTCATCTAAAAGTGATGATAGACAGGCCAATAATCAGCCGAGCCAACCACGTTATAGTGATGAAGACTACGCCATGATGGCTTTTTTGAAACTAGAAACTGATGATGAAACACCGGACGAAGCGGTTAACAATTTGAAGACTAGTCATGATAACATGCACTGGTACCCACATGGCAATCGCTATTCGGTTGATTTTGGAGCCCATACCACCACGATGGTGGTCAATGATCAGAATGTACAAGTTATTTACGATACAACAGAAGGTGACCACATGGGCCAAGCAAATGGTCACAAGACGTATAGTAAACAAGAATTAAGTCAAGAATTCGGTAAGTACAAAGACACTATTGACCAAATTTTACATAACTAGAGAAGTTACAAAAAATGCCGTCTGAAGTGCACCCCCATAGTTGGACAAATAATCCAATTATGGGGGTGCACTTCACAATCTTTTGCGGGGCATTTTTGTTTATCATCAGTCAATTCCAGCTTGGTCACCAAATTGGTATATGTTATTTAAGCGGCTCTGATCACTCTTTACCCTTTAATATGAAGGTACAAGATCATTATCAAGGATAAGTACTGACCCTCTGCATTCCTGCTTGATTGTCGCAAATTGCAGTCCCCAAAATCGACTATTAAGCCAGCTGCTTTTAGTATGATTTTTGCTATATGTTTATCAGCAGTTAATTAAAGAGGCATCGTTACCGGCTAAATGGTCTGGCTTATTCGGTAATAATGGCGACAGTTGATTAGCATCAATTCATAATTATACTTATAGACATTCATCGATGAAGTTCATTGAATACCTGGGACAATAGGAAACAATCAAAGTTGCGAAATTCCTCATTGCAATGAATTTATCAACTGAAAAAATTAAAAAATCAGCATTTAACGAAAAACGATTTCAAAAAGACGAACATCAAGTAATAACAGGTGGGAAATACCTCCCATATCGCCATTAAATAGATAATAAAAGTGGATGTTATCGAGTGAATACAAAAAGGTTTAACTGCCTAGATACAGGCGCTATCAGCGCTTGCCAAGCATCCTAATGATTCGATAAGATAAGCTCTGTAAAATTATACTTAATTTTATCTATATCTATGTAGGTTTGGAGAACACATCAAATGTCAGAGAATAATGACGTTAAGGATGAATCAGCTAGTCAACAATTGCGTGATGTAAAACCGGTGCATCATCACCACCACCATCATCACCATCGTCAACGAAAGATCAGACGTATCTTTTGGTGGACTCTGGGAATCCTTTTATTTTTTACAGTCTTTTTTGCCTTTGTCGCTTGGCATAATTTGTCAGTGACGACGAACAATATGTACAACAGTGCTGGCGTTATGAAGCAGCGGGACGCCAATAAAGTGCTGGCACAAAAGCGACCGGTTTCGATCCTATTATTAGGGACAGATACTGGTGCCCTTGGCCGTAACTATAAAGGTCGCACGGATACCATGATGATCTTGATTCTTAATCCGCAAAAGAAGAAGGCCACGATTGTCAGCATCCCACGGGACATGCGAGTTAACTTGCCAGGATACCCAGACGAGTCACCAGCTAAGATTAACTCCGCCTACACATACGGTGGCATTAAAGAGAGTGTCAAGGTCGTTCACCAGTATTTCAAAATCCCGATTGACTACTATGTAATGGTCAACATGGGCGGCCTGGAAAAGGCAATCGACCAGGTCGGTGGTGTGGATGTTACCTCACCGCTAACCTTCACTTATGACGGTGCCTCATTTACGAAAGGCAAAACCTACCACTTAAATGGCAGCAAAGCCTTGAAGTTTAGCCGGATGCGTCACGAAGACCCAGATGGTGATTACGGCCGGCAGCAGCGTCAGCAATTGATCGTCATGGCACTCTTAAAGAAGTCGGCATCATATAAGACAGTTCTGAATCGCAAGTTCCTGAATTCAATTGCAGACAGTTCGCAGACTGACCTCACCTTTAAGAATATGATTACACTGGCCCGCCACTACCGAGTCACTGCCCAGAATGTCGTTCGCGATCACGCGCAAGGCAAGGGTGAAGAGTATGATGACGAAGCGTATGAGGTAGTTTCCGACACGGAACGTAATCGCGTTGCCACTCTCTTACAAAATAGTTTAAAAAATTAAGGAGTAGAGCATGACAGATTCCAACAATGAATCAACCAATACCATTGATCTCCATCGGTTACTTGCCCTTTTAAGAATCAACTATAAGCTGTTGATTTTGTGGACGGTAATTGTTGGGGTGCTTGGCTTTGCAACCGCCAAGTTTATTGTTATCCCCAAATACACCGCGACGACCGAAATCCTGGTTAACCAAAAACACAGTAATAATAATGGTCAGGCTTATAACAACCAGCAAGCCGATGTGCAGATTATTAACACCTACAAAGATATCATTACCAATAAAGTGATTCTGAACGAGGCTAACAAAGAGTTAAGCAATAGCAACAGTGTGGCTAGTGAGTATGGTCGCAACTATAACGTCCCGGTTAGTCAGTTAAAGAAGGACATTAAGATTAGCAATCAGCAGAATTCACAGGTCTTCTCCGTGGCGGTGACGACGGATAACCCGAATAAGTCCGCGGCCGCAGCGAATACGATTGCCTCTGTTTTCAAGAAGCGCATTAAGAAGATTATGAGTGTAAATAATGTCACTATTGTCTCAAAGGCGACGGCACCATCAGCACCATCTTTCCCGAATGTTAAGCTCTTTACATTAGCTGGAGCTGTGCTGGGCTTCTTGATTTCATTCATCTACTTGCTGATTAAGGAATTGATGGACACCACGGTTAATTCCGATGACTTCATGACGGATGATCTCGGGTTGACGAATCTCGGGCATATTGATCATATCCACCTTGATCGCAACGAGAACTTCGGCGCTCATCGTTCACGCAAGCAAAGAACGCGGGTCTAAGGAGGCGCTATTATGTCACTATTCCATCGTAAAACGAAGAAAACAAACGATACCATGCAGAATGGGGTAAAGCTGATTACGGCGGCTGACCCAAAGAGCGTGGTTTCAGAGCAATTCCGCACGATTCGGACCAATATTAATTTCATGTCAATCGACAAGCCGCTGAAGACGCTGGCCTTTACTTCTGCCAATGTTTCAGAAGGTAAATCCACGGTTACTGCCAATACTGCAGTGGTCATTGCTCAAAACGGGCAGAAGACACTGCTGGTGGATGCCGATTTACGGCGCCCGACCGTCAAAAAGACTTTTAATGTCAACGGTTATCAAGGATTGACGAATATCTTAAGCAGTAACCAGCAATCCGTGGATATTAGCCGGATTATTCAGCCAAGCGGCATCCACAATTTGGATGTCTTGCCGAGTGGGCCAACGCCACCAAACCCGGCTGAACTATTAGGATCCCAGCGGATGCAAGCCTTTCTAGAGGCTGTTAAGGATATTTACGACATGGTGATCTTAGATGTTCCGCCGATGCTGGAAGTAACGGATACGCAAATCCTTTCCAATAGTTTGGATGCCATGATTTTGGTTGTTTCGCAAGGAAGCACCCAAAAGATGGCGGCACGGCGTTCAGTGGAATTATTAAAGATGGCCCACGCCAACCTACTTGGTTATGTCATGAATGATGTCGATGGTAGAAATGCCGCTGGCTATGGATATGGCTACGGGTACGGTTATGGATATGGTTACGGCTATGGCTATGATGAGGATGACAAATAATGGTTATGGTGGACTTACACTGTCACTTATTGCCAGGCGTTGATGATGGTTCAAAGAGCATGGCAATCTCGCTTCGTTTGGCACGTGAGGCTACGGAGAACGGAGTGACCCATGCTCTTTTAACACCTCACCATATGAACGGCCGCTATGTGAACCATAAGAAAGACGTCATTAAGGAAACGCAGGCATTCGCTGACGAACTGGCTAAGCACAATATTCCATTAACCGTTTTTCCCGGTCAGGAAGTGCGGATTAATGGTAATTTGCTGCAAGCATTGGATGACGATGACATCCTCTTTGCTGATGAAGGCGGCCAGTACTTGATGCTGGAATTTCCGGACGATGATGTGCCGCATTACACGAAGCAGATGATTTTTTACCTGCAACAGCGTGGCATCACACCGGTGATTGTCCATCCTGAGCGGAACACCATGATCATGGACCATCCGGACATCTTGTATGACCTGCTTAGCAAAGGCTGTCTCTCACAGATTACGGCTAGTTCGTATGTTGGTACCTTTGGCAAGAAGGTGGCCCATTTCAGTAGGCAACTAATTGCGGCGGGGCAGGGCTATGTCTTTGCATCTGATGCTCACGACTTGCCAGGACGCAAATATGAAATGCGCCAGGCATTTGACCAGCTTGAAAGTGAGTTTGGTCCGCGGATGGTTGCCTGCTACCAACAAAATGCGCGTTCGATTATTAATGGTGGCAATGTACCACTTAACGAATTGAAAAAGATTAAGAAAAAACGGTTTTGGTTATTCTAATTATTTAGGTTACTGGGAATTCTAGAAGGGGAGTAGAAGTGCCAATGCAGATGATAAAGAAAAAAATAACGAATCTGCAAAGGGATCAATCATTTCGTTGGTACCGCGACTTTTTCAAACGGATTTTTGATGTAAGTTTTAGCTTGGCTGCGTTAATTATTCTCATCATTCCGATTATGATAATCGCGATCTTTATTAAGATAGATTCTCCTAAAGAATCGATTTTATTTAGGCAAGTCAGAGTAGGAAAAAACAATGTTCCCTTTACAATGTTTAAATTCCGCTCGATGACTAAAGACGCGCCACATCAGATGGCAACTGAAAACTTTGAAAATCCCGAAGAGTACATTACATCGATTGGAAAGATAATCCGCAAGACAAGTCTAGATGAACTTCCCCAACTGATTAATGTGTTAAAGGGAGACATGAGCGTAATTGGTCCGCGCCCACTTATTCCAGCGGAGAAAAGAGTTCTAGCATTGCGAGACCAGACGGGAGCTTCACGAATTCTTCCCGGAATCACCGGTCTAGCGCAAGTTCATGGCAGAGATGAAGTAACGGACGTGAATAAAGCTGCCTATGATGGCAAATACGCATTGAATATCAGTATGCTTTTAAACTTATCAATTTTTATTAAAACAATATTTGATGTCATCTGCAGTAGAGGAATTCATGAAGGCAAGAAAGATTAATGGAATGATACCCATGGAAAAAGAGAAAAAATACCCTTCTTTTTCAGTGTTGATGTCTGTTTATAAAGATGAAACACCCGAGTATTTCGATATGGCTTTAACGAGTATCGAAAATCAGACGGTAGTACCTAGTGAAATTGTCTTAGTCGAAGATGGCCCTATCTCTACCAAATTGAAGGAAGTAATCAGTAAACATAAGAATAAGTTTGGTAAAGGGTTTAAAAATATTGTCTCTGAAAAGAACCACGGCTTAGGTGCTGCATTACGATTAGGAACAAAATACGTATCTACTGATTGGATTGCACGAATGGATAGTGATGATATCAGTGTACCTAACCGTTTTGAACTTCAATTAAAAGAGATTGTAAATAACCCCAATACTGCAGTAATTGGTGGCCAGATTGAAGAATTTGCTAATGATCCATCAAATATAATTGGGTACAGGAGAGTGCCTACCTCTGAACAGGCAATACGCCAATTTGTTAAATGGCGCAGTCCATTTAATCACCCCTCTGTAATGATTAATAAGGAAGCTTTATTACATGTTGGAGGGTATATTCCATATGGAAATTTAGAAGATTATTATTTATGGGCACGTGTCATTGTAAATAACTATCATGTTGCAAACCTTGATCAAACTTTAGTTAAAATGCGAGTTAGCGAAGGGATGTACCAACGAAGGGGTAAATCTTCTAATCTCCAATATTTCTATCAATTGCGCAACTTTCTATATCAAAATCAGATGTTAAGTTGGCATGAAAAAATAATAGGAGATTTGTTGATGACTTTGAATATTCTCGTTCCTGGTTGGGTGAGGAGAACAATTTATCAACGTGTATTGCACAAAAAGTAATTGGTGTTATACAAAAAACTTATGATATGAACCATCAATTTTCATTAATGACAGTTTACTACCAAAAAGTTGATAATTAAGGCAGGTGCTTTAAATAATGTATAAGAGCTGTATATCTAGCTTAACGGAATAGCAAGCATTAATGAAAGATGAACAATAATGATTAACCTGATGTAATAGTACAGTTCTATAAAGCTAAGTTTAATAATAAGATTCAACCTATATAATTGTCTGAGAGTAATGAAAGTGAGTTGGAACATTCACTGTAGAGAAAGATTCTATCTTTATTGTTGGATATTAAAATTCACTTTGGATGAGAAAAGTAAAAAGAATCAATTTGAACTGAATCTAGAGGCTATTTTGCAAGATTTATCATTTAAGATGATAATGTTAAAGTTTAAGGATTATCGAAAGATAATATTAATGAAAGAGGTATGTCTCACTTTAATATAAAGTGATTAAGGGTTTGATAATAAATAAATCGAGCTATGTTGAAGAGGAATGTCAATGTCAATTTATATTTGCCTTTTTGTATTGAATATAGTCACAATTCCAGTTTATATAGTTAAACCAAAGCTATATTTATTCATGAATCTTATACCATTATGGACTGTAATGGCATTTCGAGGAATCCGTGTAGGAGCAGATACTATAACTTATAGCCAAATTTTCTATCAGTCTAATACAACACAAATACCGATGAATTTTTTTAATTGGTTTGCACCTGTAAATGGTGCTAGATTTGAAAATGGTTTTTTATTATTAAATAAAATAATATATAGTATCTATCCAAGCTTTAGGTTAATGCTTGTCGTAACAACAACAATAATGATATTATGCTTAACTTTTTTTATTTTAAGATTAAATATCAATTACGTTGTTGGAATTTTAGTTTATGAATCAATGTTTATGCCATTTTCAATGAACGTAATGCGACAAGCATTGGCAATTTCATTATGCATGGTTGCTTTTGTTTTTTTAATCAAAAATCATGTAGGGAAATTTTTGATTTTTAATTATTTAGCTATCACTATGCATGTTACTGCCTGGATGTTTTTAATTGTTTTGATATATAAGTATTTAAAATATGGTTGGAAAAGCAAAATTTTTCTTGGCTTATTCACAATAATTGTATCTTTATTTTTTGAAACAATTTATGGAAAGATTTCGTTGGTCAGCAATGAAGCTAATAGTTTTTCTAACTCAGTAGCTACTAATAATATGAACGGTTCTCTTAATATTTTTGTTTCAATAGTATTAATATTGCTCACCTTCTTATGGTCAAGGTATTATACAAAACTATATAAAGTAAATGACAACGTATTGATTAATGACTCGTATCTTATGCTACTCACTGCAATTGCTTTTTACATAATTGCGTTGAAATTTTCTCAGCTTTCTAGAATAGCGATTTATTTTAATATAGGATATTACCCTATATTGTCTTTATTATCCGGATATACGTATAGTAGAAAAAGGATTCTTGCGTTTTCTACTATATGCATGTTTTTGATAGTATATTTTGTCGTTATTCAAATCTTTCGACCGGAATGGTCTAACATTGTTCCCTATAGCATAGGAGGAATAATTTAAGTATATGTCTCCAAATTTAAAACTTCGCCGCGCAATTTAACATA
>DXFH01000026.1 GCA_019114515.1 Candidatus Limosilactobacillus merdigallinarum | reverse complement strand
GGTTATGCCTACGCAGTTGATGGGGACGTTTATTATCGGGCCCGTAAATTCAAACATTATGGTCAATTATCTGGTCAATCAATTGATGACCTGGAAGTTGGAGCCAGTGAACACGTTAGTGCTGATGAAGTGAATAAAAAGGCTGACCCAATGGACTTTGCTTTGTGGAAGGCAGCTAAGCCAGGTGAAATTAGTTGGGATTCACCATGGGGTGCCGGTCGGCCAGGTTGGCATATTGAATGTTCAGTGATGTCCACGAAGTATTTGGCCGACACAATTGATATTCATGCTGGTGGTCAGGATCTGGAATTTCCTCACCATGAAAATGAAATTGCTCAATCAGAAGCCGCAACGGGCAAAAAATTTGTGAACTACTGGATGCATAATGGATTTGTGACGATTGGTAAGGACAATGAGAAGATGAGTAAGTCCTTGCATAACTTCATTACTGTTCACGATATTATTAAGCACGTCGATCCACAAGTGTTGCGTTTCTTTATGGCAACGACTCAGTATCGGCGGCCAATTCAGTATAGTGAGGATAATTTAGTGGACGCCCAAAATAATTTAGCTCACATCCAAACAGCATTTAATAATTTGGAATACCGGAAAAACGATGCGACTGATGGTGACGACGCCACGGTTACTAATCAATTAGCTACTTTCCGGTCATCATTTATTGAAGCCATGGATGATGATATTAACGTTCAAAACGGGATTGCTGTGGTCTATGAACTAGTTAAGTTTGCTAATCGCTATACTGAAAAAAAGACAGTTGCTAAGGATGCTATTGAGAACATTCAAAAGTTATTGAAGGAATTGTTACTCATTTTTGGGGTTAAGTTAACGACCACTGGTCAAATCGATGATGAAACAATTAAGCAACTCATTGCTAAGCGGGATGAAGCGCGGCGGCAAAAGAATTTTGCTTTAAGTGATCAAATTCGTGATGATTTAAAGGACCAAGGAATTATTATTGAAGACACACCGCAAGGAACGCGGTATAGAAAGGAATAGCATGGCAAAAGCTGATTATCGACAATTGAATGGGATTGCCTTAGCCTATCTTGGTGATGCTGTATACGAAGTCACAGTGCGGGAACACCTTTTAAATCTTGGAATGACTAAGCCAAATCGTCTGCAAAAGAAAGCCACCGCATACGTTTCTGCCAAAGCCCAAGCCGGCTTAATTAAATTAATGGAAGAACAATCTCTATTAACTGATGAAGAGTGGGAATTTTTTAAACGCGGTCGGAATGCGAATAGTTATACGCATGCCAAGCACACGTCTGTGCTGACGTATCGGATTTCAACGGGCTTCGAAGCATTAATGGGATACTTGCAACTATCTGGCCAAACGGAACGGCTTGCAGAATTATGTCGATGGTGTATCAAACAGGTTGATTTAGGGAGGGTGCAATATGAACAATGAGACACCAGAGTTTGTGATCGGTCGTCATCCGGCGGTTGCAGCATTAAAGTCAGATCAGGAGATCAATAAGGTCTTTATTCAAAAGGGGTTACGTACTGACGCAATTGCCCAGATTATCAAGCTCGCCAAAGAGCGGCACCTTGTCATTTCAAACGTTCCAAAAACCAAGCTCGACCAGATGGTTGATCATCAAAACCACCAAGGGGTGGCTTTAGCGGTGGCGGCTTATCATTACGCAACGATTGATGATTTATTTGCCAACGCGCAGGCGCGTGATGAGGAACCATTCCTACTGATTTTGGACGAGCTAGCGGATCCGCATAATCTAGGATCAATTATGCGGACTGCAGATGCAGCTGGAGTGCATGGGATTATCATCCCTAAGCGCCGAGCCGTAGGTTTAACTTCCGTAGTAGCGAAGACTTCTGCTGGTGCTATTGAACGAGTTCCAGTAGCGCGGGTTACCAACCTTGTGCAAACCGCGAAGGAACTTAAAGCGCGGGGCGTTTGGTTGTTTGGTACAGATATGCAAGGGACTGACTATCGCCGGTGGGATGCTCAAGGAGCAGTCGCAGTCGTGATTGGTAATGAAGGGAAGGGAATTTCTCCATTATTAAAGAAAACCTGTGATGAAATGTTGACGATTCCCATGGTTGGCCAAGTGCAAAGCTTGAACGCCAGTGTGGCAGCCAGCTTATTAATTTATCAAGGGTTCAGTTCTCGTCATCCATTAAAATAATTTGAAAAAAACAATCTAAGGAATTACTAGTTCTAAGGATTGTTTTTTCTTATCCAAAGATCAGAGACAAATTTTGCGTATTGTCTCTTTTGAAGAAGTTTGGTAAATTATTTGAGACAACTAACGAGTGACGGTCAAATTTTGCGACAGCGGTATTAAGCGCAGGAGAAAAGCCGTCGTGGAACTAAGGTGAGAGCTGGTTCTATACCCCCGGTCAAGACGCTGTGACGGTGAGATGATTAGCTAGCTAATTTTCAAGTGGGTCCGTTAGGGGTTAGTGGAAAATGAGGTTGCGTCTAATGAGTCCAAGATTGATTCAAACAACCCCAGAGAGTGAACTAATTAAGCAGGTTGCTGGGAAAGATTCTGCGAGTTTTGTGATCTTGTATCGGCAATACTTACCATTAATTTGTAAATTATGGTATCAGTTTCATTTAGATGAAGTACCATTGGATGATTGGAAACAAGAGGCAGCGGTTGTGCTGTATCGAACAGCTTGTTCCTATTCATGCCATGAGTCGCGGTTTTGCTGGTACCTGCGTCAGGCACTGATGAACAAGATTCGAGATCTTTATCGACAGCAAGCTGCACAAAAGCGAATTCCGACGAATCAGGTTGAAATGATTACAGAAGTTCAGATTGACCAGCGCTTGGTGGACATCGATTTTCAACCAGATGAAGTCAGCCATTTTCGGCTGCTGTACCAGCAGTTTTTGCAAGAGTGTTCCCATTTAGAAAAGAATGCCTTTTTGAGGATTAATTCTGGTGAACGCTTGGAAAATGTAGCTCGCCAATTATGTTGTTCGCCATTAACAATTCGCAGTGCCTTTGAACGAGCACGGAAGAAGTTTAAGCAGCGAATCCTTAATTAGTTCACAACGCTTGTTTGGAGCAACTCCTGTCTAAGAACTAGATAGGAGTTGTTTTTATTTTCGGAAAATGATAGCCTTAGATAGATGGAGGTGACTGTGATGGCGCAAAGAAAAGTTGGCTTGGAGTGCACAAAGTGTGGTGCTCGCAACTACACCGTTACGGTTAAACCAACCCGTGAACAACGGTTAGAGTTAAAAAAGTTTTGTAAACATTGTGGTGAATATACCGTTCATCGTGAAACTAGGTAGTGGAGGAAAACAATGCATTTATTTAGATTTTTAAAGAGTGTTGTTCAAGAAATGCATAAGGTGGTCTGGCCCACTTGGAAGGAAAATCGGCGCGACACAGGAGTGGTAATTTCGCTAACGATTTTCTTTGTGATCTTTTTTGCGTTAGCAGACTGGATCATTCAAGCGGGAATGCTTGCCTTTGTCAAATAGTGATGGCTAGTCAAAGTGAGTATTTTTTGCTATAATTCAAAAGAAGCAAAAACTTCGTGAGGAGCGAGGTTTTTTTATTTTGAAAAAATTATTAAAGGAGAATCATCATGGAATCACATGAAAAACGCTGGTATGTACTGCACACCTATTCTGGATACGAAAATCGGGTTAAGAGCAACCTGGAATCCCGGGCTCAATCAATGGGCATGGAAGACTACATTTTCCGAGTAGTGGTTCCTGAAGAAACGGTGCGGACAGTTAAGGATGGCCAAGCAAAGGAAACGGAAGAAAAGACGTTTCCTGGCTACGTTTTAGTTGAAATGGTGATGACTGACCAAGCTTGGTACATTGCACGGAATACACCAGGCGTTACCGGATTCTTAGGTTCCCATGGTGGTGGTTCCAAGCCAACCCCATTGCTTCCAGAAGAAGTGGACCGGATCATGAAGCGGATGGGAGCGGATGTCGCACGAACGGACATTGACGTTAATGTTGGCGACAGCATTAAGATTATTGCTGGCCCATTTGCTGATTTGACTGGAAAAGTAACGGCGGTTGACCATGACAAGATGAAGGTCAACGTGGATATTGAAATGTTTGGTCGGCAAACTAGTGCCGAAGTTGGCTTTGACCAAATCGATACGATGGATAATTAATTCTCTAACTTGAATTTTATGTAATTTTGTGGTAATTTATTTTGGTATGCAATATGCATACTGTGGGAGAGGTAAAAACTCACTGCCTCATCATTACCACAACACGGACTAAGGAGGTTTTGTCTCGTGGCAAAAAAAGTAGCTAACATTGTTAAGTTGCAAATTCCTGCCGGTGCAGCAACACCAGCTCCACCAGTAGGTCCTGCACTTGGACAAGCAGGTATTAATATTATGGGCTTCACTAAGGAATTCAACGCACGGACTGCAGACCAAAAGGGTATGCTGATCCCAGTTGTAATTACCGTTTACGAGGACCGTTCATTTGACTTCATTACTAAGACGCCACCTGCTGCTGTCTTACTGAAGAAGGCCGCTGGTGTTGAACACGGTTCCGGTGAACCTAACACGAACAAGGTTGCTTCTGTAACCAAGGACCAAGTTAAGCAAATCGCCGAAACTAAGATGCAAGATCTAAACGCAGCTGACGTAGAAGCAGCTATGCGCATGATTGAAGGTACTGCACGCAGCATGGGCTTCACTGTTGAAGACTAGTTGTTAAGCAGTCCGGACGTATTATCAAAGTAATACGTTTCCGTGGGAGGTATTAACTCCGCTAGACCACATTTGCAAGGAGGAAAACACAAGATGGCTAAGAATCGTGGTAAGAAGTACCAAGACGCGCTTAAAAAGGTTGACAGCAAGAAGGAATACGCTGTTAACGAC
>DXFH01000025.1 GCA_019114515.1 Candidatus Limosilactobacillus merdigallinarum | reverse complement strand
TGGCTCGGTAGCTCAGTTGGTAGAGCAACGGATTGAAGCTCCGTGTGTCGGCGGTTCGATTCCGTCCCGCGCCATTTAAATCTATGCGGGTATAGTTTAGTGGTAAAACCACAGCCTTCCAAGCTGTTGTCGCGAGTTCGATTCTCGTTACCCGCTTTCCCGTGTGGATAATGGGCCTATAGCTCAGTTGGTTTAGAGCGCACGCCTGATAAGCGTGAGGTCGATGGTTCAAGTCCATTTAGGCCCATCTTTAATATGGAGACTTACTCAAGTTGGCTGAAGAGGCGCCCCTGCTAAGGGTGTAGGTCGGTAAAACGGCGCGAGGGTTCGAATCCCTCAGTCTCCGCTATATGTTAACTGCAGTTCTGATTGGACTGTGGTTTTCTTTTTTAGTCATTAAACTACTATTTTACGGCTCATGTTTATGAAGCTTTTGCTCAGCAAATAGCTAATCCTTTTCTTAAAACGTGATAGACAGTATCAATGTTAGGTAAAAGGCCGGATTCTAAAAAGATAAGTCTGATGATCAAATTTTTATTGATTATGTCTTGCATAATCTTTCTTTCTTTGTTATAGTATTTATTGTTGTTTGATTGGTATATTTCAAACAATCAGTCGTCTTTTGATGACCCGTTGGTCAAGTTGGTTAAGACACCAGCCTTTCACGCTGGTAACGTGGGTTCGAATCCCGCACGGGTCACTTCATTATCGCGGGGTAGAGCAGCCTGGTAGCTCGTCGGGCTCATAACCCGGAGGTCGTTGGTTCAAATCCAGCCCCCGCAATTCATGGTCCATTGGTCTAGTTGGTTTAGGACGCATCCCTGTCACGGATGAGATCACGCGTTCGAGTCGCGTATGGACCGCTTCTAATTGTCTGTCTAGATGACAGGCTTTTTTATTTATTATATATTGAAAAAGCTCCATCACGTATTCTCACGTAATGGGGCTTATTGATATGACATAAGTTTGTTAGTTTAGATAGTTTTGAATGTCTCTGTAAAATTACGGATGCGCTGATTAGTAAATTGCTTCAGCGTTGTGTAAGCGTCACTTTGAAGCCATTTATCCAGGGCTTCTTCGCTTTGCCAAATACTCAGCATAATAATGGTTAATGGGTGATCCTTCCGATGTGCAAGGTAGCCATTAACAAAACCGCTATCAGGATCATTATAGGCATTGTCTAAAGCATCCCTAATTGCTTTTGCTACTGATTGATCACGTTTCTTTGATAGATCAAATGCCTGGTAATGAACAACACCCTTGAATTCATCATTGCCAACTGCATAGTCAATGATTAAATCGATAGAATCGCCTAAAACATTATTTTTGTCAGATAAATCATAAATTTCATACTTGTCAGCAGTATCTATGCTTTCAACCGGTTGCAAACGACGGTCAGCGTATTTGCTGATTTCACCATCAATGTAAGCTTTTGAGCCGGCAGCGTAGTGAATTTGACTGATCATAAGCTTTCACTCCTTCAGCTATATTATACACTACTAGCAAAACTCTGGACCGCGTTAATAAGAGAGATAGCCAATTATCGGTTGCTCTTTGGATTAGGCTAATTTCATTTATCAACAATCAGTATTGTGTGTATAATAATCTCTTATTAATATACTCACATAGAAACCACATCTATGAATTTACTTACAAAAAGTCAAGAAAATTGTTTAAAAGCATTTATTTTTGTAATTTCATTGGGTATAATGACTACAAAAGTAATTATGAATCGATAAGGGGGCTTCTTTAATGGTTACATTATATACATCACCAAGTTGTACATCCTGCAGGAAGGCACGTGCTTGGCTGCAAGAACACGGTATTCCATTTAAAGAACGGAACATTTTCTCTGAGCCTCTAAGCAAAAATGAAATCAAAAATATTCTAAAAATGACCGTTCATGGAACCGAAGATATCATTTCCAAACGGTCCAAGGCTTATGCTCAATTAAAGGTTGACTTAGATGAATTACCAATGAATCAGCTCTACAAGTTGTTGCAAGAAGAGCCAGGCTTGCTTAGGCGGCCAATTATCATCGATGACCGGCGGATGCAGGTTGGTTACAATGAAGATGAAATTCGTCGTTTCCTTCCGCGGAAGATCCGGAAAATGGAGTTGGCTGAAGCACAACGCAAAGCTGATCTGATCTAAATAAGAGCTGGGTGCTGGCCCAGCTTTTTTGTTAGCTTTACTTTTAAGCCTAAAACGTTACAATTACTTTAGATTGGTTGTACACGAAGATTGAGAGGTGTCGGCATATGGAAATGAAAAGAATTGATGCCAACACGATCCGCGTCTTAATTGATCAAGATGATCTTGATGCTCGCGGGATTACAATGCTGGATCTGCTGGGTAATCAAAACCAGATCGAGGATTTCTTTTACAGCATTTTAGAAGAAGTAGATACTGAGCACTTGTTCCACAAAAATGACTCGGTGACTTTCCAGGCTTTGCCAACAAAGAAGGGGTTGGAGCTATTAATTACTAAGAGCGCCCCTCATATGACGGAAAATAAGCAACATGTTTCAAAGATGATTTCACAAGAACTGCGCGGGCATGATTCATCTCGTAATAGGAGTCAGAGCAGTGCACGGCCGGCGGGAATGAAAAATGTGCAAAATTTTGATCCTGCCAAGCAATTTGTGTTTAAGTTTAAGGATTTTGAAGACTTTGTCGAACTAGCGCAGTCCATTAGCCCTGATGATTATCAATCAGATTTGTATCTCTATCATGGTAAATACTACTTACTGTTGCAAAATGTGGCAGGCAGTGGTGTTCCGAGTGATGAAGTGAAGGATATGCTGGCAATAGTTAATGAATTTGCTGACGAAAGCAAAATGGCGGCAACGGTCTTAAGCGAACATGGTAAGCGATTGATGCGCCAGTCAGCGTTAGAAACTGCTCAGTACTATTTTAAGAATTAGCTTTTTCATTAAAGATTAACCATAAAAAAGTTACCCAAGCGGGTAGCTTTTTTCTTTTTTGCCGTCCTTATATACAGGAAGGTGAAGAAGTTGTTGATCGCGAAAAATGAACAAGGAAAGTTAGTTTTGGCTTGGCAGGCATGCGATGCTGAAAATTATTTCTGCCCCGAATGTGGTGAAACAGTCGGATTAAGGTCAGGACGTTATAAAGAAGCGTATTTTGCCCATCATCGGCAAAGCACTTGCATTAATGATGTCGGTGAGAGTAATTTACATTTACTTGGCAAGCAGCAAATGTGGCAGTGGGCAAATCACCAAGGCTGGCGACCAAGTTTGGAAGTTTATTTGCCAACCATTCAGCAACGACCAGACTTGCTGTTAACTTATTTTCATCAGCGAATAGCAATGGAGTTTCAGTGCAGTCCATTGTCGTGTGAACGACTGATTGAACGTAATAATGGTTATCGCAAGTTAGGCTTGGGATTTGTTTGGTATTTAGGACCTGCTTACCATCGTCATTTAGGTAAGGCTAAACGCGCGCAATTTGTGCAGAAATACAAAGATACTCCGGCATTGTTTTGGTGGGATATAAATCGGCATGGGCCAGTATATCAACCATTACGGTTAACGAGTCTTGCAAACAAGGTACAATTATTAAAACAGCTTTATCAATTACAGCGCTATCCACGTTCCTATTTAAAATTGCGTGCGCAGGTCTATCAAACAGGTCACTTGCTCAATTTATGCCCTTTAGTGGGCCACTGTAATGAAATAAATACTTTTTTGTTGCAGCATAGCGATTTTGAATGGCGAGTGCAGCTATTGTTATGGTTGGGTAAAATGCCGCTCCATTATTCATGGACCCCTGAAGAATGGCTTCGTGCTCTTGATCAGCGTACTTTATGGCAGACTTGTCCTTGCCTGACAACGTCCGCTCTTGAAGAACTGCAAAAACGGCATCTGATTAAGTTCACACAAGATTTAGTGGGGGCACAAATTATCGGAAGCACATCATTTGGTTACTTTTTGCGACAAAGACCAAATTGGTTTGCAGATGTAGGGGAAAAAGTGACGGTTATTGCTAAATTAAGCGAATAAAAAAACTGCCAGCATTTTTAGCGGATGCTGACAGTTGATTCTTTATAATTGATAGGATTATTTGTGCATTAAACGATGATCTTGGCTGATATACAATTGGCCGTGACGAGCGCAATCAATTAATGATTGGTAGGTGAAATCATGGATGAGCAATGAGTATTCAGGATCATTAGTATCTAAGACAATTGCGGTAGGGGTGACTGTGACGCCCAAATCATCTGCCATTGCCTGGTCTTTTTGCAACGATTGGCGAACCATTTTAGATTTACGATCTTCATTAAAGGTTTCCCAGTCAAGATTGGCCAAGCTGGCAATTGTCTGCACTACTTGTTCCGAATAGGAAACAGACCGATCCGACATGATTTTCTGCACGTTAACTAAGTATTTACGCCCGTGCTGTCCACCTTGGAAACTGGCAGCTTTTACGTCTAAGGCCGCTTGGTAGAGCATGCAGGATATACATTGCCGTTCTTTTAGCCGACAATGCCGTAAATTGTAGAAACTAATTGTTTGCTGGATGGTGTTCATGTTGATTAACGGGATAAATTGGTATGAGACTTTAGTTTGCAATTGCCTTTCAACGGCTAAGACATCCCGTTCACTGTTTAAACAACGTGTTCCTAGTGGGTTAATGAATAAGTGAATCTCTAGCACATTTGCCCCTCCATCATTATTTCATTAGGCTACCAATTACTTAATACGCATTTATTTTTACAAAGAAATTCTTTCTTGTAAAGTAAACTGACTTGGAGTCGTTAATACCTCAATTGATGACTTATGCTAAAATAATAATTGGTTAAAGGGGGAACAGAAATGATAGAAGACTGGCAGCATTTTCTTTTACCATATCAACAAGCCGTAAATGAACTCAAGGTTAAACTGCGTGGTATGCGGAAACAATTTCAAGACCAAGCTAAGCATTCACCGATTGAATTTGTTACGGGACGGGTTAAACCCGTCGACAGTATCAAAGAAAAGATGGTGCGGCGCCATGTAGAAGAAGATCGGCTGGAGCAGGATATGCAAGATATTGCTGGGCTGCGGATCATGTGTCAGTTTGTCGAGGATATCTACCAGGTGGTCGATCTTTTGCGGCAGCGTACTGATATGAATATTCTTGAAGAACGGGACTATGTAACTAATGTTAAGCCTAGTGGCTACCGGTCTTATCACATTGTCATTGAATACCCAGTTCAATTGGTTACTGGTGAGAAGAAAATTCTTGCTGAAATTCAAGTACGTACACTGGCAATGAATTTTTGGGCAACCATTGAACATTCATTAAACTATAAGTACCAAGGAGTCTTTCCAGAAGACTTGTCGGCTCGTCTTCAGCGCGCTGCTGAGGCGGCATTTAAACTAGACGAAGAAATGTCCGACATTCGTGAAGAAATTCAAGAAGCACAAAACCTATTTTCATATAGTCGTAAGCCCAATCAGTTAGGAAACGACCAGGAAAGTGATAATGGACAATCAGATCAGACAGGGGGGTCATCGGAATGAAAGTAGCCATTTATACTTATCCATCACCGGACTCTACGCGCTTGCGTTCTATGATCATGGAAGGACTGAAAAAGAGCCAGATTGATTATGATGAAGATGAGCCAGACATCGTAATCACTATCGGCGGTGATGGCACATTGTTATCGGCCTTCCATCACTATAGTGACCAATTAAACCATGTTCGCTTTGTGGGCATTCACACTGGTCACTTAGGTTTTTATACTGACTGGCGTAATTTTGAAGTTATGGATTTGATTGACAGTTTAACTAATGAAGGCGCTCAGTCAGTTTCTTATCCGTTGTTAGACATGCGGGCGCGTTTTGCGGATGGCCATGTCATTCACGATATTGCGCTGAATGAGTCTACCATCAAAAACATTTCCAAAACGATGGTTTGTGACCTCTATATTAACCATGAATTGTTTGAACGCTTCCGAGGCGATGGCCTATGTATCTCTACCCCAACCGGCTCAACCGCCTATAATAAAGCCGTTGGCGGTGCAGTCATGGACCCGCAAATTGTAGGCTTTCAACTAGCTGAAATGGCATCTTTAAATAACCGGGTTTACCGAACACTTGGTTCTCCGGTGATTTTAGGCTCGGATAACAAGTTGACGGTTCGCCTAAACAAGGGTTCTGGTCAGGTCTTGACTTGTGATCGTCTGCAGAGCCTAGTGGAAGCGCCTAAACAGCTGGTCCAGGTTGATTACAAAGTGGCAAGCAAGAAAATCCAGTTTGCACGTTACCGTCACATGAACTTCTGGCAGCGTGTTCGCGATTCCTTTATTGGAGATATGGGATGAGATTTGAATGGCGATATACTGGCGATTTTCCCCGTAAGTTAAGATCCGTTCTGCGGGAAAACGGTGTTACTAATTCATTAATTAAAGTTAGTATCTACCACGGAGGAGCAATGTACATTAATGATCAACAGGCGTGGGCAGTTGATGAAGTGCAGCCTGGACAGGTGGTCGGTCTAGAGGTTCCTAATGAAGGCGGCAACCCGACGATTGATCCATATCCGCCAGAATTCAAAATTGCATATGAAGATCGTGATTATTTAATCATCAATAAGGATGCAGGGGTAGCGACTGTTCCGGCACACCATGTATCTGTGCAAGATAGTTTGGTGAATCAAGTCAAGGCTTACTATCAAGAAAAAAATTATCCTAATCAGGTAACACATGTGGCAACGAGGCTTGATCGTGATACCAGCGGCCTGGTCGTATTTCCCAAACATCGTTTTGCTCATGCTATTTTGGATCGTCAGTTAAAAAAACATCAAGTCAGAAAAGATTACTTAGCGTTAGTAAAGGGAATAGTGAAACCTGACCATGGCTATATTGATGCAGCCATTCAACGTGACCCAGAATCTTTTGTGAAAAGAAAAGTGGATCCCAATGGTAAAGTTTCAGTTACTGAATATTGGGTGCTGCAACGTTTAGAAAATAGAACAGTCGTGCGGATTAGATTGCACACCGGCCGAACACACCAGATCCGGGTTCACATGGCTTATCTTGGCCACCCTCTGTTAGGCGATAGTATGTATGGCGGCCCGGAAGCTTTGATTGGTCGCCAGGGGCTGCATTGTTTTCAACTTAGCTTCTGGAGCCCGTTTAAACACAACCGAATTAATGTAAAAGCCGCCATTCCAGCCGATATTCAAAAGTTAATTCATAACTAAAAACCTCTTGTTCTAATTAGGGACAAGAGGTTTTCTTAATCATTTAAATTAATTAATACCATTTTTTAACACAAACCGGTTCTGGACAGGAAACCCCACTTTGAATGGCGGTTAAGAGTCCTGTTTCAGCATCACGCCGGTACAGGGTTAAATTATCTGATTGCTGGTTGGAAGCAACTAGGTAGCGGTCATCATGGCTAAGTTCAAAATCACGTGGGAAATCACCCGCCGTGGAAATGGATTGAATGTGCTTCACAGTAAAGTCAGGCTGGATTCCAAATACTGCAATGGTGTTTTGACCACGGTTGGAAGTATAGATATATTTACCATCTTGGCTTAAGTGAATGGCTGCTGCACCATTATGAGCCTGCCAATCTTCTGGAATGGTCTTGATGGTTTGTAGGTGCTTGAAAGAACCATCGGATGAATTATATTTGAGAACTGTTAACTTGCTAGACAATTCACCCAACAAGTAAGCATACTGACCATTAGGGTGGAAGGTGAGGTGTCGGGTACCAAAACCAGATTCACATTGAAGACGACTGGCCATTGTCAATTTGCCATCTTCAGATACATCATAGGTAACCAATAAGTCCATCCCTAAATCACAGACAGCTAAACGACCGTCAGGAGTAATTTGAGCGTAATGAGCATGGGGTGCATCTTGTTCTGGCTTAGGACCACATTGTCCTTGATGAACGACCCAGTCAGTTAACTGCAATTTACCATTAGAAGTAAACTTGTACGCTCTTATTTCGCCCTTATGATAATTGGCGGTGTAAATCATATGACGGCTGCCATCCCAGCTGACATGAGCAGGCGGGGCACCAGCAGATAAGTCTTCATCTAATTCTTTTGCGTGTTCGCCATCAAGCTGATAACTAGAAACACCACCATCTTTACCATCCTGCTTTAACACGAAAAGCAGGTGATCAGGACCTAGTGCGAGGTAAGCAGGCTTTTCTTGGTGTGCAATTAAACGGACATTGGTCAGTTTCTCCTGGTCAGTGTCTAAGGTAACTGCGTACAAGCCCTTACTGGTTCTTAGCGTGTATGTACCGATCAGAAAGTTTTCTGTCATAAATTTTCCCTCCTTAGTGGTTACCCTTATCATATCAGTTATTACAGAAACTGACTGATGTGAATTTATGCTAAACTATGACTTGGTGATTTAAATGAAGAAGATTGAAATTGCAGAACAGTGGGTTACAAATCACATGGCACTCTTTGTCTGCCCGGTATGTGGACAGAAAATTGTTGCCATTGATCAACATCAGATGATTTGTAAAAACCACCACCGCACGAACTTTAACAAACATGGTTACCTGTATCTCTTAAATCATGGGGAAAGTTCTGAATATGACCATGAAATGCTGAGCGCCCGCCGTCAGTTGCTCACTGCGGGACTTTTTTTACCTATTATTCAAGAGATTGCTAGCCAATTAGGTCATAAGCCGCAGAATATTTTGGATGTTGGCTGTGGAGAAGGAACGCCGCTAAACCAAATGGCGACATCCTTAAATCAGCCACAAAATGCGTATGTCGGTTTTGATATTTCACGCGCGGGAATTCAATTAGCCACCCAATTGAATCCACAGCTCTTTTTCTGCTTAGCTGATTTACGAGCATTACCATTCAGCGATGAGTCGTTTGATACGATCATCGACTTGTTTTCGCCATCAGATTATCAGGAATTTGATCGCGTATTGAAACCTGGTGGACGGTTATTTAAGGTGATTCCCGATAATGACTACCTGCCTGAACTGCGCGAACTTTTGTATGATCAAGATGATCCCCATCGTCATTACGATAATCATGCGGTCAGACAGCTATTCTTAAGTCATTATCAAAACACGCAGGTTAAGCCGCTTCGTTATCAATTTAAGCTACCCGCTGAGCTTCGAAAGGCAATGGTTTTAATGTCGCCACTACATTGGGGAGAAGGGGTTCGTCATCTGTCAGCTACTGATTACCAAGGTTTTAACCAAGTAACGGTGAATGTGAATTTGCTGGTCGCAAAAAAGTAAAAAATCTGGTAATTTTTGCTGGTATTTTTTTAAGATTGTGTTATTATATTTTTCAGAAATCGTTTAGCAAGCGACATCGATCTGCATCGTTGGTACTTGCTAAGGAGTACTTCATCAAAGCAGCGTTTCGCCGTGCCCACACCGAGACCCTGCTTTTTTTATTTGTCTAAAAAGGAGATCCGTGTTTTGACTAACCATATTGTTTTATTTGAACCCCTTTTTCCAGCTAATACAGGAAATATCGCTCGAACCTGTGCGGGGACTGACACGGTCCTCCATTTAATCAAGCCACTGGGTTTTTCAACTGATGATAAGCACATGAAAAGAGCAGGCTTAGACTATTGGAACTCAGTGAAAGTAGTCTACCATGATGATTTACAGTCGTTCATGGCGACAGTGCCCGATATCAGTAAATTATATTTGGTATCAAAATTTGCTACTCGGGATTACACAGAGGTAGATTATACCTTGCCGGGTGACCATTACTTCTTATTTGGTAAGGAGACAACGGGCCTGCCAGAACCATTCATGCGTCAATATTCTGAACAAGCAATTCGTATTCCACAAGATGACTCACACATCCGGGCGCTTAATCTGTCGAACAGTGTTGCTATCGTTATTTATGAAGCATTACGCCAGCAGCAGTTCCCTCATTTAGCCCGGGTACATCGCTATCCGTTTGATAAGCTGAAATAAGGAGTATGAACTATGGCAGTTAAGAGAAGAAGGCGGCGCACGAAGCAGCAATCGAAGAGCGGTACTAAAGGGCATTGTTCACGATTGACAGGCAGTCTTACGGGCGTATTAGTGATCCTGCTCACATTGACGGGGCTGTTTAATCTAGGCTTAATTGGCAAATTAGTAAAGGGCTTCTATCAATTTCTAGTAGGTCAAAGTGAATTACTGTTGATGCTCATAGTTTGTCTGTATGCAATCTCATTGATTGTGTATAATCGGCTGGCCCGTTTTCGTACGCGCTGGGTAGTAGGCTTTTTGATATTCTATGCAGGCTTATTGATCCTGTTACATGCGCAGATGTTTGACAGTTTGAATCAACATACGCATTTTATGACGATCACTATTAACCATCTGGAACAGTCATTCATGAATGATAATGCAGTACCAATTGGTGGTGGTTTGATCGGTGGCTTATTATTTACACTGGCCGTCACACTGTTGAGTATTAAGGGAGCACCTGCTCTTGCATGGCTGTTAATGATTGTGGGAGCCATAATATTCTTTGATGTTCCTTGGCAGCAGATCCTGGCACATGGTGGTCAGACCGTTGTTGAAGGATGGCAATTGGTTCGTCAAAAAGTAAATAATCACCAGCAACGTGAAGCCAAAAAGGAACCGGTGATTAATTCGCCACTGGCTGATAGCACGACTGCTTCACATGAAAAAGCAGCTGCTAGCTCATCTTCACAGACAAAGTTACCGCTCAGTAGTACTGAGCCGACAATTACGGTTGCTTCCCAGCCAGAAGAGAAACCTGTTAATGATCAAAAAACAGTAAGTCAGGCACCGGATTCAGCTAATGAAATGGCAGTCACAGACGATGACTTTAATGTGGGTGACGGTGAGCAAGATGATGCTGATTACAAGCTACCGCCAGTTAGCCTGCTTACCAAGGTAGGGAGCACGGATCAAAGTGACGACTTGAAATCTATTAAATCTAACACTAAGAAGCTACAGTCTACTTTGAAGTCATTCGGCGTGGATGCCACTGTAGAAAATGTTAATTTAGGCCCGTCTGTTACTAAATATGAGCTGCGACCTGCAGTAGGCGTTAAAGTTAGTCGGATTACGCACTTAGCGGATGATTTAGCGTTAGCATTGGCCGCAAAAGACATTCGGATTGAAGCGCCCATTCCTGGCAAATCATTGATTGGAATCGAAGTACCAAATAGGAGAATCGCAACGGTGGGCTTTCGCGATATGGTCGAAGCAGTCCTTGCCCATCACGATAAACCTTTAGAGGTTGCGTTAGGACGGACGGTGACCGGTGAAGTGATGACCGCCGATTTGACGAAGATGCCACACTTGCTAATTGCCGGGGCTACTGGTAGTGGTAAATCGGTCGCTATCAACGTAATTATTACGAGTATTCTTTTGAATGCTAAACCACACCAAGTTAAATTCTTGATGATTGACCCCAAGAAAGTGGAATTAAGTGTGTATAACGGCATTCCTCATTTGCTATCACCTGTTGTCTCAGATCCAAAAAAGGCGGCACGGTCATTAGGCAAGGTAGTTGCTGAAATGGAGCGACGTTATGAATTGTTTGCCCATTTTGGCATTCGTAACATTAAGGGTTATAACGCCCAGGTTAAAGCTCATCCGGAAGATGAAAATCATCATTACTTGCCACTGATCCTAGTGATTGTCGATGAATTATCTGATTTAATGATGACGGTGTCTAAGGATGTCGAAGATGCAATTGTCCGTATTGCCCAAATGGGTCGAGCAGCCGGGATTCATATGATTTTGGCTACGCAACGGCCATCAGTTGACGTTATTACTGGCTTGATTAAGGCAAATGTTCCATCACGGATCGCATTTGCGGTATCTAGTGGCGTTGATTCGCGAACCATTTTGGGTACTAATGGTGCTGAAAAGCTTTTAGGACGTGGGGATATGCTTTTCCAGCCAATTGACCAGAACAAGCCTACGCGAGTCCAAGGAGCATTTATCTCAGATCATGATGTAGAAGCGATTGTGGATTATATTAAGAAAGAGGCACCGGCTCATTACGATGAAAAGATGGTAGTGAGCGATGCGGAAATCAAGCAAGCAGAGAACCAAGAAGAGCAAGATTCATTATTCCCTGAGGCGGTTAAATTTGTCGTGCAGGAGCAAAAAGCTTCCACTTCATTAATTCAACGGCGTTTTCGGATTGGTTATAATCGTGCTGCCAGAATCATCGATGACATGGAGCAGCAGGGATATATTGGTCCTGCAAACGGTTCTAAGCCGCGAGAAGTTTATAAAAATCCGCCGTCACAACAGTAAGAACAACAAAAAAGTCGCGAATGTTTGTTAACAAGCACTCGCGACTTTTTGAATTTCTAATTTATATTAGAACATGCCTAATGATGAGATGGCACCTAAGATTAGTGATCCCAGCATGGCAATCAGCATTAACCAAACGGCCACCATTGTGATTTTTTGAAAAGTGGATTTCTTCTTTTTCTGCATTAGTGATTCATCCTTTATTTATTAACTGCACATAGTTTAAACAATTGCCGCTGTAATTTCAAATTTCGTTAAGTAATGATAAGATAAACTTTAAATACAAAAAAGAGTGGGGTTTGCAATGCATATTCGTCAGCTGATCATTCAAATACTGATATTAGCCGCTTATTGGTTGTTAGAAAAATTATGGGCAAAGATCCGTTCTTTTAATAATCCGGGGCATCGACGGGTACATTATCCACTGGGGTGGTCAATTTTGCTGCTGTTTTTGACCTGGTGGAAAGTGGGGACTTATTATTTTTCTTATCCAGCGGCGATTTTAGCTGCTTTAGGACTACTTTTGGCCACTTCCCAGCGTCTGCAAAATGATGAATTTTTGTACTCGCGATTTTGGCGTTCCTACTGGCGAATAACCTGCCTGCTTTCAGTTGCCGCATTGGTTTTTGCCAATCTTCTACCACCATTACCCACTGCTTAAAACACTGATAAGTCAATGATGAAAAGATCTCCTCAAATGAGGGGATCTTTTTTTGTGGCTTTTTATGGTAAATGGTGAAACTGTGTGGTGGGAAGTGGGGTATTGTGGTAGAATTAACCTTGTGATCATAGATAGGAAGGGGTGAGCAGTCGTGTTCATGGGTGAATTTAATCACACGATTGATAATAAGGGCCGGCTGATCATTCCTGCTAAGTTTCGTTCCCAATTAGGGGAGCGTTTTGTGATTACTCGTGGCATGGACAAATGCTTGTCTGGCTATTCAATGAAGGAATGGGAACAGCTGAAGGATCAGCTTAATAAGTTGCCCATGACCAAAAAGAATGTGCGGCAGTTTGTCCGACTGATTTATTCAGCGGCAATTGAATGTGAATTTGATCGGCAAGGCAGGGTTAACCTTTCACAAACCCTGATTGACTATGCCGATATCCAAAAGAAATGCATGATTGTTGGCGTATCATCTCATTTTGAAATTTGGGATGAAGCAGCTTGGAAGAAATACAGCGAGGATGCTGCAGCAGACTTTGATGATGTTGCTGAACAAATTGACTTTGATTTTTAGAGGAGAGTATCAATGGAATTTAAACATGTTACTGTTCTTCTCAATGAAGCAGTCGACAATTTAAATATCCAGCCAGATGGCATTTATGTGGATGCCACTCTTGGTGGTGGTGGCCATACCTGCTTGATCTTGTCACGCTTGCAAGCTGGTCATTTATTTTCCTTTGACCAGGACGAAGAAGCAATTGCATATAATCAGCAGCACCTAAAAGAAGCAATTGCGTCAGGCAAATTAACCTTGATTCGCGATAATTTTCGCCATTTAAAACAAGCATTAGCAGCTAAAGGAATATCTAAAATTGATGGGATTGTCTATGATTTAGGTGTCTCATCACCACAATTTGATGATAGTCAGCGTGGCTTTTCTTATCAGCACGATGCTGAGCTAGATATGCGGATGAATCAGGAACAGGAGCTAACAGCGAAGACCATCGTTAATGAATGGCCGTATGAAGATCTCGTGCGTATCCTTTACCGCTATGGAGAAGAAAAGTTTGCTAAGTCTATTGCTAGAAACATTGAAAAAACACGTCATCATCAGCCAATTAATAGCACGTTTCAGCTAGTGGATGTCATCAAAGAGGCTATTCCAGCCCGGGCTCGTCGCCATGGTGGCCACCCTGCGAAGAAGAGCTTTCAAGCAATTCGGATTGCGGTGAATGATGAATTGGGTGCGTTAGAGGAATCGCTAGAACAGGCCTTTGATTTATTAAATCCTGGTGGATGCATCAGTGTGATCACCTTCCAATCATTGGAAGATCGGCTGGTGAAAACAATGTTTAAAGAAAAGAGTTCATTGCCTGAATTACCACCGGGCCTGCCAATTATTCCCGATGACAAGAAGCCTGATTTTCGATTGGTTAATCGCAAGCCAATTGAACCAACTCAGTCAGAATTAATGGCTAATCACCGTGCACATAGCGCAAAACTCAGAGTTATTGAAAAATTAGATAGTTAATTAAGGATCGTGTTGGATGATGGATTGGAATACTAATACCGCAAGAAAACTGAAACAAAATGTACAACCTGAAAGACAACTGCGGCCACAAAGTTTGGCTGCACCGGTTAATCAAACGGTACCTTTCTCCAAGTTTGAATGTTTATTAACGACTGTTTGTGCAGCGATCGTTGTCGTAATGATGATTACATTGGTTGCTACTAAAATCAGTATCGGTAATGCGCAACGGCAATTGCAAAGTGTGCAAACCAAAATCAGTGCGGTTAATAATTCCAATATCAGTCAACGTGAAGAAATCAGTGATTTGACAAGTCAATCACATTTAAATAAAACTGCGGTACAATATAACTTTAAAGATGCAAATTCTGATGTAAGGAACGTTAACCAGTGATGAAATTTAAACGTCATTCTCAACGAACGATAAACAAGGGATATAAGCACAACGAACGTGGCTTCGGCCAATGGCTGCGCATAGTAGCCATCATTGTCTTTCTCTTATTTATCGTTCGTTTTGGTTCTATTGCAATTTTTAAGGATGTTAAAAATCACGATTTAAAAAGTGCGGCGCAGCAGCGTTATACTCAATCCCAGTTTGTGCGTGCACGGCGGGGAAAAATCACTGATGCGCAGGGTAATATTTTAGCCGAAGATAGCAACACCTATACTGTGTATGCAGTTTTGGACCATCAACAAAAGGACAAAGATGGAAAGCCTAAATATGTTGCTAATAAGCGCAAAACAGCGCGTATCTTGTCTGGTTACCTGGATATGTCAGAAGACAAAATTTATAAAGACTTAAACCCATCCAAAAAAGGTGTTTTTCAGGTACAATTCGGTCCGAATGGCAGCAATCTTTCCGTTAATAAGATGGAAGAAATCAAGAGTCGCAACTTGCCAGGAATTAAATTCATCAAAAATCCAGCTCGTCAATATCCTGAGGGCAACTTTGCACGACAATTGATAGGTTTAGCCAGCCCAGTGACTAACAAAAAGACGATGCAGGTAACTTTAGTTGGCCGCTTGGGGCTAGAAAAAGACCTAAATAAAGAGTTGAGTGGCCGCAATGGTATTAAGAAGTCCTCAACTGCTTTATATGGCTCACAACTGCGTGGCAGTAAGGGTAAGACGTCTGCTGTCGAGAACGGTGATAGCGTTAAAACGACGCTTGATAACCGAATTCAACAACAATTGGAAAATCGCATTGATAATGTCTACGATCAAGCTAAACCATCTGCCATGAGTGCAGTTTTAATGGAAGCCAAGACGGGCAAAATTATTGCCGCTACCCAGAGGCCTAATCTAAAGTCCAAGAAGCCTGTTTGGACGAACGCTCTAACTCAGGACACCTATGAACCCGGATCAACGATGAAAGTAATCGCTTTAAGCGCAGCTATTGATTCGGGACATTTTAATCCGGATGCCACCTACCATTCTGGTACCTGGGAGTTAGGCGGCGGAAAAGTCACGGACTGGGATCAAGCTGGCTGGGGTGATATTACTTATCGTGAGGCCTTTTATCGTTCTAGTAACGTCGGTTTTGCTCACATTGAACAAAACATGGGGGCTAACACTTGGAAGAGTTACCTGAATCGCTTTGGTTTTTTCAAGCCAGTACATGTATATGGCATGTCTGATGAGTTCTCAGGCTACAGCAGTTTTAAAGGTGCACTGCAGCAATCGAACACCGCTTTTGGTCAAGGATTGACTGTCAATACAATGCAGATGATGCAGGCCTTTTCAGCTGTGGCTAATAATGGTAAAATGATGCGACCTTACTGGATTGATAAGGTAACCAGTCCGAGTGGCAAGACCGTTAAAAAGGTTAAACCTGTAGAAGTAGGACACCCAATAAGTGCAAGTACGGCTAAGCAGGTTCGAAAATTAATGGAAGGAGTTATTTATGATAAAAAGGGCACTGGTCAGGTTTACCAAGTTGATGGTGTCCGTCTAGCAGGCAAAACGGGCACTGCGCAAATTGGTAGTGCTCACGGATACCAGCAAGGTTCTAGTAACTATATCTATTCATTTGTGGGCATGTTCCCGGCAAATAAGCCTCGTTACATTATCTATTTAACCATGAAACAGCCAACTACCTTACATGACGTTCCGGAAAAATCTATGGCGACAATTACGTCGTCTTTAATCAAATCTTTAATGGACAATCATAGTTCCAGCCATAAAAAGAGTGACGGTATCAGTCAAGTGCCTTCAGTTAAAGGTTTAAATAAGAACAAAGCTCAAGATGCACTGAGTAAAGAGCACTTACAGGTAACTGTCTTAGGCAGTGGCAACAAAGTCACCTGGCAATCATTGCCGGCAGGCAGTTCAATTGTCTATAACAACCGCATTTTGTTGTTAACCAGTGGACAAGTTAAGATGCCTGATATTACTAATTGGTCACAAGCAGATGTAAGTGCACTTGCACAAGCATTGAATTTACACTTGCGTTCGTCTGGCAGTGGTTTTGTGAATGAACAAAGTATCACGAAGGATACTGTTTTGAAGAATGGTCAAACCCTAGAAGTTAAGTTTGTCCAGCACTAATTGCAATCAAATGTACTAGATAAGCAAAATCAATGGTCATCTTTTAATTTATTTCAATTTTTAAGCATCAAGTATAAATCTTAGAGAGGAAGAATTTTTCGATGTCACCCCAATATCTTATTAGTGGATTAGTCGCATTGTTGATTGCCGGTTTAATTACTTATTTCCTTATGCCGCACTTGATCAAGTATTTCCGTGCGAAGAAGGAAGGTCAGCAGATTCGCAAGGTTGGTCCAACTTGGCATAAGAAAAAGGCTGGCACACCTACAATGGGTGGTTTGCTGTATATCATTGCAACCGTGATTGCAATCTTAATCGTTGCCCCGTTTAACGGCCTTTTAAGTAATACTATGTGGGCACTTTTGTTCACATTAGTTGTTTTTGGCCTGATTGGGATGTGGGACGATAGTATTAAGATCTTCCATCATCAAAATGAAGGCTTTAAGGCATGGCAGAAATTTCTCTGCCAAGTGATTGCAGCGATGGTCTTTACCGTGATCTACCAGCACGAAGGCTTCCAAATGGGTTTTGGTAACAGTCAGATGGGGTGGTTATACGGTCTATTTATTATCTTTTGGATGGTAGGCTTTTCTAATGCCGTTAATTTAACCGATGGATTGGATGGTCTGGTTACTGGCTGTGCAACCATTTCCTTCTTAGCTTATTTAATTATCGCTTTGGTTCAAGGACAGATGGAAGTGGCCTTATTCTGCATGGCATTAATTGGCGCCCTCATTGGTTTCTTCCCATATAACCACAAGCCCGCACAGATCTTTATGGGTGACATGGGGTCTTTGGCTTTAGGTGCTAGCTTAGCTGCCGTATCGTTACTATTGCATCACGAATGGTCCTTGTTAGTAATTGGTATTGTTTATGTCGTCGAAACGGCAAGTGTGATGCTGCAGGTCATTTCTTTTAAGACTACTGGCAAGCGGATCTTTAAGATGACACCAATTCACCATACTTTTGAACTGATGGGCTGGAGTGAATGGAAGATTGATGGTGTTTTCTGGGCAGTTACCGCAGTTGCATCGGTTATTTCATTGTTGTTTATTTTGTTAGTCGGCTAATCAGGCGAGGTGAAAATAATGAAGCAAGTTACAAAGTATCAGAATAAAAAAGTGTTAGTGATGGGCTTTGGCATTAGCGGCATCAATGCAGCTCATTTATTGGTGAAACTGGGTGCACAAGTGGTTGCAAACGACCAAAAGACACCAAAGGATTCCACAGTGGTTGCTGACCTGGAAAAGGACGGCATTAAAGTGATTACGGGGTCTAACCCTGTTAGCTTGGCTGATGAAGGCTTTGACTACATGGTTAAGAATCCTGGTATTCCATATGATGTGCCGCTAGTGGCTGCCTTCGTTAAAAAAGGAATTCCGGTCATTACGGAAGCTGAATTAGGCTATGAAATCTTCCCTGGTCATTTGATCAGCGTCACCGGTTCCAATGGTAAGACGACCACGACGACTTTAATCCAGCAGATGTGTGCAGAAGGCTTGGCTCATGAAAGCAAGTACGCGGGTAATATCGGTGTTTCCTTTAGCAAGGTGGCTGCTATAATGAGCAAGGATGACACTTTGGTAACGGAGCTTTCAAGCTTCCAACTACTAGGTGCACCTGAAATTCACCCGCATATTGCGGTCATTACGAATATCTTTGCTAACCACTTGGATTACCACAAGACACGGGAGAACTACATTAACGCGAAGTTAAACATCACCCGTAACCAAACAAAAGACGATTACCTGATTATGAATTGGGATCGTGATGAATGGCAACAAATCGCTCAGCGAACGAACGCGACGGTCATTCCATTCTCTCGGCTTGATCGGAGCGAAAAAGGCGCATACGAAAAGGACGGCGATATTTACTGGCAGGGTGAAAAAATCATGGCTGCTAAAGACATTCGCCTGATTGGACCACAAAACATTGAAAATGCTTTAGCCGCTATTGCAGCCGCAAAATTGAGCGGCGTTGATAATGCGGCGATTGTTAAGGTTTTGACTACGTTTAGTGGCGTGCGTCACCGTCTTCAATATGTAATGGAATACAAGGGTCGTCGTTTCTACAATGACTCTAAGTCAACGGATATTGAGGCCACTGAGGTTGCTTTACAAGGCTTCAGCGCCCCAGTAATTCTGTTGGCTGGTGGTTTGGATCGTGGATACACATTTGAACGGCTGGTACCATACTTTAAAAAGCATGTGAAGGCACTAATCGTCTTTGGTCAATGCAAAGATAAGATGAAGGCTGCCGGTGAACAAGCTGGTTTGTCAACGATCATTGAAAGCGAAAATGCAATTACTGCGGTGCCAGAGGCTTGGAAACTTAGTGAGCCAGGAGATGTTATTCTCTTATCACCGGCCAATGCCAGTTGGGATCAATTCCCGAGTTTTGAAGTCCGTGGTGATAAATTTATTGCAGCAGTGGAAAAATTAACAGGACAAAAGGAGCAAAAGTAATGCGATTAATGGTTTCCGGCGGGGGTACAGGTGGCCATATCTACCCAGCACTCGCCCTGATTGAACGTTTAAAACAAGTTGAACCGGATACGGAAGTTCTATATGTGGGAACAACTCGGGGCTTGGAAAATAAAATTGTCCCTGCGGCGGGACTAAAACTAATTACGCTGCATACACAAGGCTTTAAGCGTTCATTATCACTGGAAAACTTTAAGACCATGTACCTATTCTTAAAGTCGGTTCATGACGCTAAAAAGATCATTCGTGACTTCAGGCCGGACGTGGTTTTGGGAACAGGTGGCTATGTCAGTGGTGCTGTTCTCTATGCGGCGGCGCGAATGCACATTCCAACAGTGATTCACGAACAAAACAGCGTGGTGGGAATCACTAACAAGTTCTTAAGTCATTTTGTGGATGAAATTGCGATTGCATTTGAGGCGGCCCGTTCACAGTTCCCGGAAGAAAAGGTAACAATGACTGGTAACCCACGAGCACAGCAGGTTGCGGCTAATGCACAGTCAACTTATTCATGGACTGAGGATGGTTTGCGTGATGATAAGCCAACGATGATGATTTTTGGTGGGTCACAAGGGGCACCAAAGATTAATCAAAGTGTCGTTGAAGCCATTCCAGAATTTAACCATCGTGACTACCAAGTAATTTTCGCTACCGGTCAGAAACGCTTTGACAAGGTTAAAGAGGAATTGGTCAATGTCAACATTGGCGACAACATTAAGGTAGTGCCATATATTCCTAATATGCCAGCGAAGATGCCCAAAGTTGACCTATTGGTATCACGTGCCGGAGCAACCACGATTGCTGAAATCACTGCTTTAGGAGTACCAGCAATTTTGATTCCTAGTCCATATGTCACCGCTAACCACCAAGTGAAGAACGCACAAGCATTGGTCAAGAATGGGGCTGCGGCAATGATTCTAGAATACCAACTGGATGGACGTTCACTGCTTGTGCAAGCTGATCGGTTGATGAAGAGCAAAACGCTACGAGATCAAATGTCTAGTGCTTCTAAGAAAATGGGACGGCCGGATGCGGCTGACCGGCTGATTAAGGTTATGCACCGTGCAATGGCAGATCATAACCAATAGTAATTGCTGAGTAGAAGAAACGAGGGTTGGATGACATGGTAAATGATCGCAGCGGTCATAAGGAACACGAGCGTTATTCACAACGTCTGCATCAACTTGAGCAGCCACAGCCAAGTGAAAATGATGTCCAACGTGAAGATGCACTGCAGCAGACCTTGCCAAAACTAACTGCTAAGCAGATGCAAGGTAACCGCCGGCGATATTTTAGTGTCATTATTCCCTTTGCAGTGATTGTACTAATTGCCTTATACACCATTTCGCCATTGAGTAAGATCAAAACGGTTACTGTTGTTGGCAACCATGACCTTAGTAGTTCTGAAGTACAGAAGATTACCAATATCAAACCTGGCCGTTATATCAACAATGTTGTCAAAAGTCCAAATGCAGCTTTGAAGGCTGGCCAGAAGAAAAATCCACAGCTCAAAAGCCTAAAGGTACAACGAACTGGCTTGCGATCAGTAAAACTAACCATCAGCGAGTATCCGGTGATTGGCGTGATTAATCGGAATGGTAAGCAGCAGGTGTTATTAAGCAACGGGAAGTATCGGGGGCCGAATGGCTCGTTAACTAATTTCGTGACTTATAGCAACTTTGGCAACGCACCTGTTCATTTGAAAATCACTGCTCAAGAAATTGGTACACTGCCGGCGGCCATTCATCATAGTATTTCGGATGCCAGTTTTGCACCAACTAAGCTGAATCCCGACCGCATTCGCTTGTTGATGAACGATGGCAATACGGTCTATGTAACTGCAGACCAACTTGGTAAAAAGATGAAGTACTATCCACAGATCGTCACTAAGATGCAAGGAAATGGTGTAATTGACCTGCAGTATGGTGCATATTCATACGGTTATGGTGACAAGAACAAATAACAGACTTTTCACATTCTTTTTGTTGATTTGTTCCTAACTAACATAGCAACTGTGGTAAAATCAAAGCGTGTATTAAAAAATAAAAAGAAAATTTTAGGAGGTTCCGGATCAAATGAGTGATTCACAAATCTACGTCGGTTTAGATATAGGAACCACCTCGGTTAAAGTTCTAGTCTGTGAAGACGTTAAAGGCAGACTGAAAGTGATTGGTGTGGGCGAGCAGCCTTCTGGCGGTCTTAATCGTGGTGTGATTGTTGATATCGATAAGACTGCTCATTCCATCTCAAAGGCAGTTGCACAGGCAACAGCCAAATCAGGAACATCTATCCGGAAGGTGATTGTTGGTTTACCAGCTAACTACCTGCAAATGAACCAAGTTCACGGAATGATTACGGTTGCTGATCAGGGTCAACCGCGGGAAATCGTTAATCAAGATGTAATTGATGTTGCTCATTCAACCCTGTCACAGAGCTTACCGGCAGAACGGGAAGTCATTGATTTGGTTCCACGAGATTTTGCCGTTGACCAATTCCGAGGAATCAAAGACCCACGTGGTATGTCTGGTGTTCGCTTGGAACTGTGGGCAACCGTTTATAGCGGCCCAAAGACGATTGTTCATAATGCCAAGAAGGCGGTTGAACAGGCTAACCTGCAACTTGAAGATCTGGTAGTAGGTCCAATTGCAACCGGCTTCAATATTTTGAGTGATGGTGAACAGGACTTCGGTACGGTGATTATGGATTTGGGTGCTGGCCAGACGACGACCAGTATTATTCATGATCGGCAGTTAAAGTTTGCTTATGTGGATCCTGAAGGTGGGAATTTCATCACCAAGGATATTTCAACTGTACTTAACACTTCATTGAAGAATGCCGAGAAATTAAAGCTTGATCATGGCTACGCTGATAGTCCGCAAGCAGATGAAAATGTTCAACTGGCAGTGGATGTCGTGGGCAAAACTCAGCCAGTAAATTATACTGAACAGTACTTGGCGGAAGTTATTGAAGCGCGGGTTCGTCAGATCATGCGACGGGCCAAGGACAAGCTTGATTCCATTAACACGCCGCACTTACCTGGTGGCGTTGTACTCTATGGTGGGGTTGCTGGTTTACCTGGTATTAAGCAAATCGCCGCTGATTACTTTGATGGCAATGTCCGGGTATTCATCCCTGATCAAATGGGGATCCGCCGGCCATCATTTGCCAATGTGCTTTCCTTATGCATGTATGAAAGTAGCTTAAGTGATGTCGACCAGCTGCTGAAAGAAACCGTGCATGATGGTGATGTCATCATGAGCCGACACGAAGAGCAGGAAAATACAGTTCATACAGCACCTGCTCCACGTAAATCACGTTTCTTCAACCATAAGCCGGAAAGTGCAGAGCCCGCTCAACCAACACCAGCTGCTGAACCTGCTCGTAACCATGAAGAAAGTTCAGATGACGATCATAAGCAGAGCAGTAAGGGTCGGATTAAGAGCTTCTTTAGCAACTTCTTTGATTAATAATTCACGGAGGGACTTCAATGGATAATGCAAACACGAATCAACCAGATGAAATGAAAGGTGCCCGCATCAAGGTTATTGGTGTTGGTGGCGGTGGTGGTAACGCCGTCAATCAAATGATCAAAGAAAAGGTCACGGGGGTTGACTTTATTGTTGCCAACACTGATTTACAAGCCTTAGATGGTTCACAAGCCAAGACTAAGATTCAATTAGGACCTAAATTAACTCGTGGATTAGGTGCAGGATCGAATCCGGAAGTTGGTGCTAAGGCTGCTCAAGAGAGTGAATCAGAAATTACTAAAGTATTAGACGGTGCCGACATGGTATTTGTCACTGCCGGAATGGGTGGCGGTACTGGAACTGGTGCTGCTCCAGTAATTGCCAAAATTTCAAAAGATGCCGGCTACTTGACTGTGGGGGTTGTTACCCGGCCATTTAGTTTTGAAGGCTCACGGCGTTCAAAATTGGCTGCTGAAGGCTTGGAAAAGCTGAAGAAGAATGTTGATACATTAATTGTCGTAGCCAATGACCGTCTGCTGCAGATGATTGACAAGAAGACGCCAATGATGGAAGCCTTCAAGGAAGCCGATGATGTTCTTCGTCAAGGTGTTGAAGGGATTTCTGATTTGATCACGAACCCAGGTTACATCAACCTTGACTTCGCTGATATTCGGCATACGATGACCAACCAAGGATCTGCTTTAATGGGAATTGGTTCTTCCACGGGCGAAAACCGGGCTACGGAAGCTACCAAGAAGGCCATCTCTTCGCCATTGCTGGAAGTTTCCATTGATGGTGCAGAACACGTCTTGGTTAACGTTACTGGTGGCAAGAACTTGTCAATGTTTGAAGCACAAGAAGCATCTAGTGTTATCCGTGATGCTGCCAATACTAATGTTGATATCACCTTTGGTATGGCATTGGACGAAAAGCTGGGTGACGAAGTGCGGGTCACAGTTATCGCAACTGGTATTGACAAAGACAAGCAGCAAATTGCACGTCCTCGTCGGGCAGTCAACGAAAACGAGAATGAACAACCAGCCCCATTGCAGGTTGCTGCACCAGCTAGTGCTGCTCAGCAACCTGCTAATAATGACAGCCAAGATCCATTCAGTGGCTGGAACGACCCAGGTGCTAGTGAAGATGACAATCCTCGTCGTCAGCAAAACTTTGATGACATTAAAAAACCAGACTTTAGCGTCCAGGATGATGATTTAGGCAATGTTGACGATGGTGGCGAAGACTTGTCAACGCCAGCCTTCTTTAAGAATCGTCGCAAATAATATTTGTCAGATTAAAAGGGAGGAGCCACCGGCTTCTCCCTTTGTGTAATTAGCCAAAAAGAATGGAGTTGTGCGAATATGATGAAACTATTTCATAACTTTTTTGATAATGAAGACACAATCAATGCCGATTACAATGAGGAGTCACAGGTTCCGGTAGCTGCCAATAATCGGAAGGTAGTATCCTTTAGTCGCGGTAAGGCTTTGCAATCAAACAATGGCAAAATTGCTCTATTTGAACCACGGATTTATGGTGATGCCCGCGAAATTACTAACCGTCTCTTAGAAGGACAGGCAGCCATTATTAATTTCAGTCAAATGGATCCCAAGATTGCCTTGAAGACGGTGGACTTTTTAAATGGTGCCGTCTTTGCAATCGATGGCGAAATCAAACGGATTGGTGAACAAATCTTCTTGTGCACGCCGCGCAACGTGGAAGTTAGTGGCAAAGCTGCTGAAGATATGACTCATGATCGTGAAAGTGAAAACTTTTAGATAATGGATTAAAGGGAGAAGAGGTGGACACGTGATCAGTTTTATTGTGTGGGTAATTACAAGATTGCTAAATTTATATGGCTTTTTAATCGTGGTGTGGTGTTTACTCACTTGGTTCCCGGGCGCTTTGCAAACCCGGCTTGGTGAGTTCATCACCCGACTAGTCTCACCTTATCTGGACTTTTTTGAGCGCGTGATTCCACCGCTTGGTGGCATCAGTTTTGCGCCGGTCGTGGCATTAATGGTGTTATGGTTTGTTCAGATGGGTGTCACCGGTCTAGCTAGTTGGCTTTAGGTGATCATCATGGTGAACGAGAACATTGCACAGCATTTTCGTCCCGATGAAGCGCCGTTTATTGACCAGATGATGGGGTTAATTAGCGCGGCCAGCAGTCAGTATCGTCCCGTCTTAACCGATTTTTTGAATCCCCGGCAGTTATATATTTTGCAGACGCTGGTTAATCAACATGACCAGTTAAAGATGCAAAGTTCTGGTGGTTATGCAGGAGCCGAAATGCAGCGGAGCCTAATTTATCCGGATTATTTTCAACCGACGATTGCCGACTTTAAGCTGCAGTTGATTGAAATTAATTATCCCGTTAAATTTGTGGGGTTGCACCATCGCCAGATTATGGGGTCCTTATTGGGTTCGGGAATTAAGCGAGAAACTTTTGGCGATATTTTAAACGAAGATGATCATTGGCAGTTTTTCGTCAAGATTGAACTGACTGATTATATCGGTGCGCAAGTTGACCGTATTGGGCGAACTCATGTCCAATTAATGACCGTTAATTGGGATCAAATAGTGCACCCCAGTGATGATTGGGAGACTTTCGAAACAACGGTCTCATCTTTAAGGCTTGATGTGATTATTTCCAGTGCCTTTAATTACTCCCGTAACCGGTCCAAGGAGTTGATTGAGCATGGGATGGTGCGGGTCAACTGGGAAGAATTAGATCGTCCAGATTATGAGCTGGCCATTCACGATCAGGTATCAGTACGCCACGCCGGACGCATTAAATTGAACGCACTGCAAGGTAAAAATAAAAAGCAAAAATTGCGGATCACATTAATGGTGATCAACGCATAGTATTTGGAGGATTAAGTAAATGACAGTCTCAGCAGATGAAATTAGCAACAAGAGTTTTGACAACAAGATGCGCGGCTATAATCCGAAAGAAGTACAATCTTTTCTCAAAGAAGTAGCAGATACTGTTCGCGAACTGACTGATAAAAACCGCGAATTGCAAGAAATCGTTAAGGGCGATAAAGAGAAGCTCCGCTACTTTACTGACTTGAAAGACTCATTAAACAAGTCGATCTTGGTAGCACAAGAGGCCGCTGACAAAGTTAAGAACAACGCCAAAAAAGAAGCTGAAATTATGGTTCGTGAGGCCCAGAAGCAAGCTACTGACATTGTGTCTGAAGCCAATGACAAAGCAAACGCAGTGGTAGAAGACAGTGCTAACTCAACGCGGAAATTAGTTACTGAGACTAATGATTTAAAGAAGCAGACACGGATTTTCCGTCAACGTTTGCAAGTAATGCTGGAGTCACAGCTGGAAGTAGTTAAGAGTAGTGACTGGGATCAATTACTGGCTAACGATGATACAGACAAGTACGAAGAAATTCAGAAGGCATTGGGAAACAAGGTTGACAATGACCAATCTGCCAGTGTACAATCTGACGCAACAAGTGTAGTAGATCAACCCGCTGTTAGCGATCAACCTGCTGCCTCGGTTCAGCCTGCACCGGTAGAACCAGCTTCTGCTGAGAATTCTGCTGATAGCGATCAACAGGGTGTCCAGACGGTCGTTATTTTTCCTGATAGCGAATCTGCTGCTAAATAATTCATTTGCTAAATTGATGACAGACACGGCGACTATTAGTTGTGGCAGATAGCGAGCTGGTGATTGGTGGAAGACCAGTGGAAGCACTAATAGCTTATCAGTCTGGAAAGTCATCCTGATGTGTAGGGGTGGCCGGTTCATTACCGTTATTAAATGCCTAAGGAAACATTTTGTTTCGAACAAGGGTGGTACCACGAAAAAGCTTCGTCCCTTCAGGACGAGGCTTTTTTATTTTAATTTAGCAATGAAGCATCAAGAATAGGAGGAGACGCCATGAGAGTTAAAGATACGCTCAATTTGGGTAAAACCAAGTTCCCAATGCGTGGTCACTTGCCAGAAACGGAACGCAAACGCGAACAAATTTGGGAAGAAAATAAAGTCTATGAACAACGGCAAAAACTAAACGAAGGAAAGCCAACCTTCATCTTGCATGATGGTCCGCCATATGCCAACGGTGATATTCACATTGGTCATGCCATGAACAAGATCAGTAAGGACTTCATTGTTCGTTACAAGTCAATGACTGGTTTCCGTTCGCCATACGTTCCAGGTTGGGATACTCATGGTTTGCCAATTGAACACCAACTGACTAAGTCCGGTTATGATCGTAAGAAGATGTCTACCACCGAATTCCGTGACCTGTGTCGCAAGTACGCTTTGGAACAGGTACAGGGTCAGATGAAGGGCTTTAAACGGCTCGGTGTTAGTGGCGATTGGGACCACCCATACTTAACGCTGGCTAAGGAATTCGAAGCCGCACAAATTCGGGTCTTTGGTGACTTTGCCAAGAAAGGGCTCCTCTACCAAGCTAAGAAGCCTGTTTACTGGTCATGGTCTTCAGAATCGGCATTAGCAGAAGCAGAAGTCGAATATCATGATGTCGTTGCCAAGACGGCCTTCTTTGCGGAACAAATTGTCGATGGCAAGGGCTTATTAGACCAGGATACCTACTTAGCAGTTTGGACGACGACGCCATGGACGATTCCAGCTTCTGAAGCGGTAGCGGTCAATCCCGACTTCGACTACGCGCAGGTACAACCAGAAGGTAGCAGTCGTAAATTCGTTGTCGCTACTAGTTTATTAGATAACGTGGCTGAAAAACTGGGCTGGGAACACTATGATGTCTTGAAGACTTTTAAGGGTCAGAATATGGAAAAGATGACCACTAAGCACCCATACATGGATCGTGAATTACTGGTAGGGTTAGCTGACTATGTTACCGATGATACCGGTACTGGACTGGTTCACACGGCACCTGGTTATGGTGATGATGACTACCACTTCGGTCTGAAATACGGCTTGCCAATTCTGGCACCAATGAACGACCAGGGGGTCTTAACGAAGGAAAATGGTTCTGAGTTCGATGGGGTTTTCTACCAAAAGGCGGATGATATTTCTCTGAAACTCTTGGAGAAAAATGACGCCCTGCTGCTGGAAGAACCACTGAAGCACAGTTATCCATTTGACTGGCGGACGAAGAAGCCAATTGTCTTCCGAGCTACTGACCAGTGGTTTGTGTCCATCGATAAGATGCGTGACCAAATCCTGAAGGCGGTCGATGAAGTTAAGTATCACCCATCTTGGGGGAAGGTTCGTCTGTACAACATGTTGAAGGACCGTGGCGACTGGGTAATTTCCCGGCAACGTGTCTGGGGTGTGCCATTGCCAATCTTCTATGCTGAAGATGGTACGCCAATTATGACGGAAGAAACCATCAACCATGTGGCCGACCTGTTTGCCAAGTATGGTTCCAACGTTTGGTTTGAACGTGACTCCAAGGACTTATTGCCAGAAGGCTTTACCAGTGAACACTCACCAAATGGCAAGTTCACCAAGGAAACGGATATCATGGATGTCTGGTTTGATTCAGGTTCTTCACACCAAGGCGTCTTAGCGGAACGCGACTACTTGACTTACCCAGCGGACCTTTATTTGGAAGGCTCCGATCAATACCGTGGCTGGTTTAACTCCAGTATGATTACGAGTGTTGTTGTCTCAGGTCATGCACCTTACAAAGAGATCGTGTCACAAGGCTTTACCCTGGATAAGCATGGCAAAAAGATGTCGAAGTCATTAGGCAACACCATTTCACCTGCCAAAGTAGTTAAGCAGATGGGTGCCGAAATCGTGCGTTTATGGGTAATGAGTGCCGATACGTCTGCCGATGTTCGGGTTTCCATGGGGACCTTCCAGCAGATTTCTGAGGCCTACCGAAAGATCCGTAATACTTTCCGCTTCTTGTTGGCTAACACCGCTGACTTTGACGCTGATGAGAATACTGTTTCTTACGAGAAGCTTACCAGTGTTGACCAGTACATTCTGGTTAAGTTCAATCACTTCTTGAAAGAAATGCGTGCTGACTTTGATCAATATGATTTCCTTGATGCCTACAAGCTATTGATCAATTTTGTTAACAATGACTTGTCAGCCTTCTACATGAATGTTGCTAAGGATATCCTCTACATTGAGGATAAGGATTCACACGCACGGCGTTCAATGCAGACGGTCTTCTATGACATTTTGGTTGGCTTAGTTAAGTTATTAACGCCAATTCTGCCACACACGACGGAAGAGGTTTGGGAATACATGGACGAACCAGAAGAATTCGTTCAACTGACTGATATTCCAGAGGCACAGACCTTTGCTGGAGAAGACCAGTTGTTAGAACAATGGGATCAATTTATGAGCCTGCGTTCTAACGTCCTGAAGAGTCTGGAGGAGGCACGGAATGCTAAGATGATTGGTCGTTCACTGGAAGCACATGCCGACTTGTACTTGACACCTAACCAACGCAAAGTTGTGGACAGCCTGAACTATGATCCGGCACTACTGCTAGGGGTTTCTAGTCTGAACTTATTAGATGTAAAGGATGTCGATGACGATGCGGAGAGCTTTAATGATGGCTCTGCAGTAAAGATTAGCAAGGCCGCTGGTGAAGTATGCCAGCGTTGTCGGATGACCAAGGAAGATGTTGGTACTGATTCCGCTTACCCAACTCTTTGTGCTCGTTGTGCCAAGATTGTTCGGGAGAACTTTCCCGAAACAGTTAGTGAAGGATTTGAAAAGTAACCATTAGTCAATTGTGAAATTCGCTGACTGATGGTGTAAAATGGGGCTTAGCTTTATAGTGGCCCTTCAATAATGGGACTGCGGCAATAAAGCCACAGTCCTTTTTTTTACAAAAATAGAAAGTGGATGATCAGACAATGATTGGAACAGTCAAAAACTATGATCAGGCCAAAGGATGGGGATTCATCACCATCGAAAATGAGGGGGATGTATTTGTCCACTCACGTGGCATTGAAAAGAGTTCCCGCCGCTTTATGCGTCCTGGTGCTAAAGTGCAGTTGGTAGTGGTTCCTGGTGTACGGAGCAAACAAGCGGCTCACGTCAGAGTGATTCAGTAGAGGATGTTTAAAAATGGAATTTGAAGAAAAGGTGCAAGATACCAAGCAGGTATTTGATGGTCATTTAATTCAAGTGGAGGTGCAAGATGTTGTTACTCCTAAAGGACAACTGGCTAAACGTGAAATAGTGCGTCACCAACCGTCAATTGGTTTGCTAATGATTAACGATGACGACCAAATAATCTTAGAGAAGCAGTGGCGTGCACCAATCGCGGCCGTTTCGATTGAGATTCCGGCGGGGAAGCTGGATGATCGTGATAATGGGGACTCACTTGATGCAGCAGTGCGCGAGATGAACGAAGAAACACGTTTACGGGCTGATCATATTGAGAAAATCACGGGTGCATATAGTTCAATTGGTTTCTGCGATGAATACATGACTATTTACATGGCAACTGGTTTGCACCCGGTAGATGATCCATTACCGCAAGATGCAGATGAGCAGATAAAACGTTTTTCGGTTAGTCAAGATGAGGCGCTGCAAATGATTAAAGACGGTCGGATTAATGATATGAAGACTGTTTTAGCCATTTTTTACTGGGCATCATTGAAGAAGGATTAGTTAATGGACGACCAAGAAAAACGAATGACGCGGCGTGAGTACCGTGAACAACAAGAACAGCAAAGCCAAAAGCAGACACAAGTAGAACGTAATTCAGGATTACAAGACGATCATGATAATGATGGCGCAAAATATGACGACCTAGATCAGCCTGCTAAAGACGAAATGAGCAGGGAAGAACAGTTCACGGTCGATCAGGAAGAAGAACAGGCTGTTAAAACAGATCGTTTGAAGCGGAAATTGAATATAGTGATTGCCAGTCTGTTAGTGGCTATCGTGATTGTATACTTAATCTTGTTTTTTGTTGGTTAGGAGGAAATTATGAAATTTGGTGTTATCTGCGCAATGCAGGAAGAGTTAAAGACGCTATTAGAACATTTAGATCAAGACAGCCAAACGGATGTTGGGGGCAAAATCTATTATAGTGGCAGCATTGACAGTGTTTCCGTTGTGCTGGTTGAATCGGGCATTGGAAAAGTGGAAGCTGGAATTACCACTGAGCATTTAATTACCGATTTTGCAGCTGATGTAGTGATTAATTCTGGGTCAGCTGGGGGTATCGGGCAGAACCAGCGTGTCGGTGATGTGGTTATTTCGACAGAAACGGCTTACCACGACGTTGATGTGCGGGCATTTGATTATGAATATGGTCAGTTGCCTGGTCAACCGGCCCGTTTTAAGGCTTCACCAAAATGGATAGATGCTTTAGCGACAGCTGGTCAAGAGACGGGCTTAAATATCGAAAAGGGATTGATTGTGTCTGGCGACCAGTTTGTTTCCAGCAAAGAGGTCATTAGTAAAATCAAACATTACTTCCCGGAAGCATTATCTGCTGAAATGGAAGGTGCGGCGGTCGGTCAAGTAGCCTGTGACCATAATGTTCCATATGTCGTTGTACGGGCAATGTCGGATGTTGGTGACGAGGATGCTGGCGACAGCTTCGACGAGTTTATTATTCAGGCAGGACAACGGTCAGCTAAGATGCTTTTGCAATTGTTTCACAATCTGGAGGAAGCATAATGGAATTTAACAAAACTAATCAATTAGCTGGCGATACGCACCGTTACAGCATTAGTCCCGAAATCAAGGAATATACCCTCATTGATTTGGGATTCGAAAAGACGACGCGCGGTAATTATCGCTACAGTGGCAGTTTGGATCGCCATAACCCATTTAAGCCATATGCACGACTTAAAATTACGGTAGCTGGTGATTTAAGCGGATTTAAGATGGACACAGTCAACAGCAACGGTTTTGCGAAAATTAACATCTTTAAAGGACCTCGTAAGGACGAATTAACCACGCAGCTACGTTTTATTTTGGATGAAATGGTTCAACGGGGAATCTTCACCGAAGACTAAGACGCAATCACTGCAAAATTACTGACTTTTTGTTAGAATGTTTACTTGGACATGCGACCTTCAATCGTAATTGCTCCAAATTCGAGAATGAAATGATGGTGAAAAGCATGAAAGACAATTCACATACCCGTGTCGTTGTTGGCATGAGCGGTGGGGTTGATTCTTCAGTTACCGCTCTTTTGCTCAAACGCCAAGGTTACGACGTTGTCGGGGTGTTTATGAAGAACTGGGACGACACCGATGAAAATGGGGTCTGTACCGCAACGGAAGACTTCAAGGATGTTGGTAAAGTTGCCCAGAAAATTGGTATTCCTTATTACTCAGTTAACTTCGAAAGGGAATACTGGGATCGGGTCTTCAAGTACTTTATTGCCGAATATAAAAAGGGACGGACGCCGAACCCGGATGTAATCTGCAATAAAGAGATTAAGTTTAAGGCATTTATTGATTATGCCCACCAGTTAGGGGCTGAATATGTGGCCACTGGTCATTACGCTGATTTGCGTCGTGATGACGAGGGTCGGATGCATTTGATGCGTGCCAAGGATCAGCATAAGGATCAAACTTACTTTTTGAGTCAGTTGGACCATGCACAATTAGACCACGTGATGTTTCCACTGGCTAATTACACTAAGCCAGAAGTTAGGCAAATTGCACGTGAAGCTGGTTTGGCGGTGGCTAACAAAAAGGACTCCGTTGGTATTTGTTTCATCGGTGAAGACGGTCACTTCCGCAAATTTTTGAGTCAGTATCTGCCGGCACAACCTGGCAACATGGAAACGGTTGACGGCAAGGTGGTTGGTCAACACCAAGGCTTAATGTATTACACGATCGGTCAACGGCGTGGTCTTGGCTTAGGTGGCAACCGGCACAGCAATGAGCCATGGTTTGTCGTTGGTAAGGATATTAAGAAAAATATCTTGTATGTGGGCCAGGGCTACCATAACCCGCACTTGTATGCCACCCACCTCAAGGCCAGTGACATTCATTGGGTTGATGATGTAATTAGCCGTTATGGTCACCATTTTCACTGTACGGCCAAGTTCCGTTACCGCCAGGTTGACCAAGGTGTAAATGTAGATATTAGCGATGATGAACAAAGTGTTGTAGTTACCTTTGATGATCCGGCACGTGCAATTACTCCTGGTCAGGCAGTGGTATTCTATGATGGGAAAGAGTGTTTAGGCAGTGCCATTATTGATGCTGCTTATGATCACCAGCGTGAATTACAATACATTTAATGGGTGGGTCTTTTTTCCCCAATTAATTCAGTATTTTATGAGCGGAGTGGGGACTCTCCACCCCGCTTTTGCTATTTCTTTACCAATCAAACACATTTTTGCACAAAACTCTGGTATGATAGACGTGATTCTATATATTGAATACATGGTGGGATAATGACGAAGTTTTATTTTATTCGACACGGAAAAACACAGTGGAATTTACAGTCTCGTTATCAAGGAACTAATGGGGATTCCCCGCTTTTGCCACAAAGCTACCAGGAGATTAAACTGTTAGCTAAGTCGCTAAAGGGAGTCAACATTGACCATATTTTTTCCTCACCTTTGCCCCGTGCAAAGACGACTGCCGAAAAATTGAAGGCTGCTTTAAATGAGGATATTCCGCTGACCATTGATGATCGTTTGGCTGAGTTTAACTTAGGTAAAATGGAAGGTATGAAATTTGCCGAGGTTGCTAAACGGTGGCCGGCAGTCTTAGATGCTTTTCGTCATCATCCTGACCGCTATGATCCTAAAGTTGTCGATAGTGAGAGTTTTCAGTCCGTTATTAAGCGGATGGGTAACGCTGTCCGCGATTATGCTGAGCAATACCCAACAGGTAATGTGGTGGTTGTCTCTCATGGGGCTGCCTTGAACGCCTCTATTAATGGTTTGTTAGGTGCGCCACTTGCACACTTAAAAGACCGTGGTGGCTTAAGCAACACTTCCACGACAATTTTGGCGACTAATGATGGTCAGCAGTTCAAGCTGGTAAAGTGGAATGACACCAGTTACCTTCATAAAGACCATGTTGACCCAACAGACACGATTTGAGAGGGGCGAAGATTAATGGATAACGAAGAAGCAAAGAAAAAGCAAAGTGAACATTTAGTCCATCGTTTGGTGAAGGCCATTGATGCCGACCCTGACAAGTTTCATAATTACTATGATTTAGGTTCTTTATTAACGCGGCTGCACGACTATGTACAAGCGGAAGAACTCTTCCAAAAGGCATTAGGCATCTTCGAGAAGAAGGGTGACCAAAAAGCCATTAACCTTTTAAAGTATGGCTTAGGCAATGTTTACTACTCGGTAGGCAAGGTGGATGAAGCCATTAAATACTACAACCAGATTGATGACGATCGGCTAAAGGCTGATTCTTATCTGATGCTGGCTCAGAGCTACATGAAGAAGAAACAGTATAAGCAGGCGGTCGCATATGGATTGACTGCTTATGAGTTACGCTCAGAAGATCCGGAAATTAATCAGGTCTTGGGTGATTCTTTGTTAGCACTGGGCGAGTTCAAGCAGGCAGGGCAATACTATGATCAAATTTTGTTGCATCATCCAGGCAGAGCCGACACGCAGTTTAATCGGGGACTAGTTGCTATGGCTTTAGGTCAGCCTTACAAGAAGTACCTTGCTTCTGCTAAGCAGCTTGATTTGGATTACTATCAAAAGAGTGAGAAGCGTATCTCAGATATTGAACATGCGCTGCGCAAATTGCAAAAAAATGACTAATCACGAGTTTGATTCGTCATTAGAGTCATTGGAGGGAGTCGTCGAAAGGGTGACCTTCGTCAATGGCTTTTTTAGTATCAATGTTGTGCAGATTACCAATAGTAGCTTTAATTATGATCAGGGTGAAATAACGGTCGTTGGTCACTTTGGTCGTTTGCAAGTGGGAAAAGCTTACCGATTTAAGGGGCAATTGCAACATAATTATCGCCATGGTACCCAATTTGTGGCCAAAGAGTACCAGCATTTGGATTAGGAGGCACAGATGTCAGACTTTAATCAACCAGTGCAACATAGTGAGGCAGTCACGACGACGGGCCCGACGTCTTTGATTGGTAAAGTATCTGTAGTGATCTTTGAACGCGGATTATTTCGGATTTTAGCTGTTGAAGTTGAAGATACAAAGTTTGAGTGGGATACGGATGAAATTACCGTCAAAGGTCAATTAGGTGATGTGGTGGAAGGCGACCGTTATGAGTTTGAAGGACGGGTGGTTGACGACCAACGTTATGGCTTGCAGTTTGCGTCTACCGGCTGTCACGTGGTATTGCCCCAGAGCGGTTCGCAACTTACCAGTTACCTACGCCTCCACAATATTAAATTAAAGCATCCGAAAAAAAGTCCCCAACTGATCTTTGCTAGTTTGGGTGATGATGCAATGCGCAAAGTAGTTGATAATCCGCAATGTTTAGCTGATGTTGACCAGCTTGATGCGCATGATCGAGAAAAACTAATTGCCTTCTTTGACCAACTCGATTTTGGTAACACGACTGGTAAAATTATTCAGTCATTGAAAGAAGACGGCTTTAATGAGCGGCAAGTGAATTTGATTTTTGACCAGTATGGGGTCAAAACGTTAAGCATAATTCATGATAATCCTTATCAATTGGCAGTGGACTTACAGCAGGCAGGAATTCGTTTTGCACAAATTGATCAGCTTGCACAAGTTCGTTACCATGTACAGCTAACCGATAGTCGTCGTATTCGTGGGTCAATCCTCTACAGCCTGGTAGCCATCACCAATCGCGATGGCTGTACTTATGTGAAATGGTCGCTTTTATCAGTAACAGTTGCCCACTTGCTTAAGGGAGCGGTCGACAGCGTTCATATCCGGAGCGAACTAGATCAATTGATTAAGCAACATTTAGCGGCAGAAGATCAATCCACAGGAATCTATCCGCAGGCGCTTTATCAATCAGAATGGTCGACTGCAGCTAAACTAAATGAATTAATGAGTGCGCAGCCAGTCAAGCTAGATGAGAAAAAATTTAAGGATGCTTTGCATGAAGCAGAAAACGAGGCTAGTACCCAATATGACCGGATCCAAGAGCAGGCAATTAAAATGGCGCTTACTAAACCGTTGCTCTTGTTAACTGGGGGACCGGGCACTGGTAAAACAACCATTGTTAACGGCATTGTTAATACCTACCTGAATATGCACCCCGGAAAAAATGCGGATGATGTGATTTTAGTGGCGCCCACTGGCCGGGCAGCCAAGCAAATTAATGGTGTCACAGGGATCGAGGCTAGTACGATTCACCGGTTGTTAGGTTTAACGGCTGATGTAAATGATCAACAGTTAGTAAATATGCATTTTGACAGTTTAGACTGTGATCTACTCATTATTGATGAAATGTCGATGACCAGTGCTGCTTTGTTTGCTGCTTTGATTTCTGCTGTGACGACAAAAATGCACATTATTTTGGTGGGTGACTGTGATCAATTGCCATCAGTCGGTCCTGGACAAGTTTTTCATGACCTGTTGGAGGTTAATAATTTGCCACAAATTCGCCTGGAACATATTTATCGTCAGGCAAAAAACTCGTCAATTATTCCACTCGCACGTGCAATTAATAAAGGTGAAGTTGACCGGGATACCTTTGCCCCCAAAGATCCGCAGACTTATTCGCACCGGGCGTTTTATGCTGCACAAATTGATACGGTGGGACCGGTTATCAGTCAAGCAGTGAAACTCTACCGGGATCGTTTTAAGCTGTCGTTGATGGATATTCAGATCTTGTCACCCATCCATGCTGGATTGGCAGGCACACGCTACTTAAACCAGTTTTTGCAAAACCAGCTTAATCCCGATGATGGTGAAAAGCCAGCACTGGTCCATGGTGATACTACCTTCCGTGTGGGTGATAAGGTCATGCAGACAGTAAATGACCCGGATAGGGATGTTTTTAACGGCGATTTGGGGATTATAGAGGTCATTGAAGGCCAGAATGTGATCCACGGATCGAGCAAGGCACGTGCCAAACGCAAAATTGTCGTTAATTTCGACGGTACAGAAGTCGAATACACACGTCCTAATGAAATCAATGCACTACAGCTTGCTTACTGTATGACCATTCATAAGTCACAAGGTAGCCAGTCAAAGGTGGTCATTTTACCGATGGTGCCAGAGTACTTTCCGCGCTTGCTGAATGCACCGACGATCATGCACCGTAATTTGCTGTATACGGCAGTGACGCGTTCTTCCCAGGCGCTACTGATGATTGGTGACCCGAATGCATTTGTCCGTTGTGCTCAAACGCCAACTGAATACCGGCAAACTTCTTTGTCTCGCGCTATTGAATTAACGATGGCAGTGGGATCAAAGTCTGCAGGAAAGGCTACTCATACAAAAGCAAATGATCTAGCAACGGATACAGCTAATCATGATGACCCGAACCTTACCACGGGAGATACCCTAACATTTTCACCAGTTGATCCAGAGTTGCATCATTTATCATCGGCGGCACTCACCCCACCATCAAGTACAAATGATGCGCAAAAAAATCCTGGTCACCTAACAGCTGACGCCATCAGTGAAAATTTGATTGATCCCATGATTGGCATGGATGGAATAAGTCCGTGCGATTTTTAAAAGCAGCTTGCAAATGTTGATTTTTCTTGTAATAATGTGATTGTTTCAGGTTGCTTAAAATGGAAGGACGCCGAAGAATGAGTAAAATTAAAGATGCCCAAAACGTCAAGTTATTTGCTTTAAATTCTAACCACCCGCTGGCTCAGAAAGTCGCAGATAACTTAGGAATGTCTTTGGGTGATTGTACGATCAGCCATTTTGCTGATGGGGAAATTTCAATCGAAATCAATGAAAGCGTGCGGGGATGCGAAGTTTATGTGGTGCAATCCGTTTCGGAACCCGTTAACACTAATTTGATGGAATTATTAATTATGGTCGATGCTTTGCGACGGGCCAGTGCAGCGAAAATTAACGTTGTCATGCCTTACTATGGATATGCTCGTCAAGACCGCAAAGCTCGTTCACGGGAACCAATCACGGCCAAGCTGGTTGCCAACTTGCTGGAAGATGACCGGATTAACCGTTTGATTACAATTGACCTGCATGCTCCACAAGTGCAAGGGTTTTTCGACATTCCAGTGGACCACTTGCGAGCCGCAAGGGTATTGATTAATTACTTCCTGGACAAGGGCCTAACGGTGGATGACCTGGTAATTGTTGCTCCCGACCATGCCGGAGTGAGTCTGGTGCGGCAATTTGCGGAAAAGATTGGTGGGGTTCCAATCGCCATTGTTGATAAGCGTGACCAGACCAACCGTGAGCGTGAACATGAGAAGGTACCAGAAACGCTGATTGGTGATGTCAGTCACAAGACAGCAGTCATCGTTGACGACATTGTGGATACCGGTGCACGGATGGCTAATTCCGCAAAACTGCTGAAGAAGTGTGGGGCAGACCACATTTACGCAGCAGCCACGCATCCTGTATTATCCAAGGGAGCAGTTAGTCGTATCGAAGATTCACCGATTGAAAAGCTGGTCGTTACGGACTCCATTGTTCTGCCTAAAGAAAAACAATCAGCTAAGATTGTGCAGCTGTCAGTTGCCAGTCTGTTAGGTGACGCCATTGCGAGAATCCATAGTCACCAATCGCTGCAACCATTATTTAAATAAAAAATGATCATAAAAAATCTAGCGCTCAGTATGGGCGCTAGATTTTTTGCTTTAAGCTAATTTAATATGGTGATTGTTTTGTGTAAACTTGGCCAACATCTCTGAAAGTTCGAGACGACGTTGTTTCTTTGGAATGAAAATCCCCATTTTCTCCTGGTCGAAGCCAGTGACAAGCTTAGCTTCATCAAAGATAATTGGATTTTTTAAGATCCGTGGACTTTTGGTAATGGCATCAGTTAACTGATTAATGGTTACGGAAGGGCGATCCATTTTGAGCATTTTGGTGTCACGAGATCTCTTTGATATCAGATCATCAGTACCATTAATTGACAGACTAAGCAATCTGCGTATTTCAACGGGGGAAAGGGGGTCTTTTTCGATATTCCTTTGTTGAATCGAGATTCCATGCTGGGTTAGCCACCTGACCGCTTTACGTTTGGAAGGGTCATTAGTATGGAAAAAAAGAAAGACCATCTGAATTTCACCTCGCTTAACGATTTAGTTATATCTTAGCAAGTTATAGTTCAGAAAAGTCTTTTTCGTACTGTGCTTAATAAAATTTTATAAGAATGTGACGGATCGTGACGATTAAATTTCATGACTGCATCGTCATAGAATCTTCTAGCCGTTGTTTAATGGCGTTTGCCAAAATGGAAACGGCTGACAATCAATGGTGAGGTCCGCAAAACGGTTGCCACCATCATTGCCATCAATTTGCATGAATTCTAGAGAATTGGTACTATAGTGGATCCGTTTGCCATGGTAATAGTGGGCGAAGCGTGATTGAGGGAGTTTCCCCCTTACCAGTTGCCACATCAAGTATAAAGTTTGCAGCCAATTTTTACGTTCGGCAACAACTAAAGAAATGTCACTATTATGAATCGAGGCAGAAGGATCTACCTGAAAGCCGCCACCAATATAAGCACCATTATTTGCAATACACAAGAAGGCACGCGAGAGGACGTCATGATGACGACTGTCTTCAACGCTTAAACTGAAAGGCTGCTGGTCATAAAGCACTCGGAGTGCTTGTGACAGGTATGAAAAGGTACCCATGTGAGCATGATTTAGCCGTTTTTTGACATTAGAGTTGTTAGCGCGGCTAACAATGGCAGCATCGAAGCCAATACCAACGTTATTCACGAAGTACCATTCGGTATTTTTTATAGCTTCCTGGTAATGACCAACAAAAATATTATTTGGGTGCTTTGCTGTCTGAATTTGTTGAAAAGCTTTGATTGGGTCAGTACTAATTCCATACGAACGAGCAAAATCTTTGCCGGAGCCACACGGAATATCAGCTAATGGCAAGTTAGCTGGGTTGCCAACTTTAGCTAAGCCGTTTAATACTTCATTTAATGTACCATCTCCGCCAACAGCGATTACAACACGCTGACCACTATCTTCATTTTCGGTCATTTTTTGAGCAAGGTATTCAGCATGACCGGCATAGTGGGTGATTTTAACGTCATAGTCCACTTGTGCTTGTTTTAAATAATTTTCGAGATGAGTCCAAGCTTTTTTGGCGTTACCGCCACCCGCAACGGGATTAACGATAAATGAGTAACGCATAGTCTATCTCCTAATCTTAGCTACGAAAAAACGGGCCGCTAAAACGCCCCGTAGTCATTGACTGTTCTGCCTCTAAAACTTGGTAAGCTTAAAATCAGCGTTTTCTTTTTCGTAAGCCAAAGATTTTTCATCTAACAGTTCGATGTATTCAATGTTGTATTCGGTGTTGTTTTCGACCAATTGACGAGCTTCTGCTTCAGACGAAGCTTCCAAGTATAAGGATTGGGTGTTTTCACGACGAGGGGTCATGGTCTTGTCAGGTTGATAGTAAACTTTGAAAGTCATAAAGGTCTCCTCTTACATAATTTTGATTCGTATAAATACTAATCTAGTTTAGCACACTTCGCGGTGACTGTCGCGCATATTACAACTGTGGTATTCTTATCACAGACAACAGAACGGAGTGAAAAAGATGAGATTAAGCATCATTGTCATCATTGCGATTTTAATCGTGCTGGGCATCTATGAGATGATCCACCGTTTCATGATTAAAAGGGCAATTAGGATGGTTCAACACCAGGCACAAGTACAAACAGATCGAGTTGTCACCGCAGCAAGCCAAAATTTATTAGGGGAGAATCGATTTGCAGATTCTAAATTAGTTGCTGATATCTGGGGTAAAGGTGTCATGTCGTTTGAATATGAACTGGATCTTCAGAAAATGCCTAGCGAAACTCAAGAAGAAATGCAAAAACAGGCGTTTCAACAAGCACTCAATCAGTGTGCTCACAAACAAGGCATTTTGGGTTTCCATGGTGCCAAGCAACCATTCTTGATTACTGACTGGTGGGTCTTTGAAAATGTATTGCACGTGGATGTTACTTACATTATGAATGAAGCGACGGCCGAATATGTTCATGACCTGCATAAATTAGATGCCGAAAGCAAATAAAAAGAGCTGCCAATATAGGCAGCTTTTTTAGGTTCCACCCTGACTTGATGAAACGAGGATGTCATTTTCGTCCATTCTAGCTGAATAAGACGGTATCTTCTGGTGCTTCGAATGGATCTTTTTTATTAATGTGGTCGTAGAAGAGCACACCATGTAAGTGATCAATCTCATGTTGACAAACGATCGCTGGGTAGTGCTTCAAGCGAATTTTATGCTCTTTACCTTCCGTATCTTGGTAACGTAAGGTGATCCGGTCATGCCGTGGTACATATCCAGGAATATCTTTGTCCACTGACAGGCATCCTTCGCCTTCAGTCAAAGCACCATACTGGACAGATTCACTGACAATTACGGGGTTGATGATGACATCCTTAAACTGTGGATCGCCATTGGGTTTGCCATCGTGGTCTGGGTCATCGGCTGGCACTAAAACGGCCGCCATTTGTTCAGAAACGCCAACTTGTGGAGCTGCCAAACCAACTCCTGCGCGTAAGCCGTATTGTTTACAAAGTTTTGGATCCTGGCTAACTACCAAGTATTCCATCATGTCGTGTGCTAATTGCTGATCCTTTTTTGACAAAGGAAATTCCACTTTTTTGGCCCGCTCACGCAATACTGGATCGCCATCGCGAACAATATCTTTCATTAAATACAAATTGGTAACCTCCAGTTGTTTAGACTATTTATCTTAGTCTATCACATTAATCGACTTAAAATCATTGGGCCACTCCCGCATTAGACTTGATGATGATAAAATAGGCACAGAATAGGAGCGATGACGATGGAACAAAATATAAACTACCCGATTGATCATAGTTGGTCGGTAGGAGAAATTGAGAAAGTGGCGGCATTGTTTAACCTGGTAGCGGATGCTTATGAGGTGGGCATTAATCCTGCTAAATTTCAACAGGCTTATCATGAATTTAAGGAAGTAGTGCCCACAAAGGCGCAAGAAAAACAGTTAGGCCGCGAATTTTTCCAACAAAGTGGCTATCAGCTCTATGATGTTGTCAAAGCAACCCGTTCAAGCAATCAAAAACGGTTAAAGTTAAAGCAGGAGTGAGAAGAATGTACGAGCAGCTTGATCAGTCAATTCAACAATTAATGTGGGATGTAAGGTCGCGTACCTTAAAGCGAATGAAAAGTGCTTATGATGTCTCCATGAAAACCAGCTATAAAGACTTAGTGACCACCGTTGACAAGGAAAATGAGCGATTTATTGATGATCGTTTACGCAAGATTAATTCTGAAGCACGGATTGTGAGTGAAGAGGGATTGGGTGATAAAGTTACGGATCTGAAAGGACCCGTATTCATTGTGGATCCCATTGATGGCACCATGAATTTTGTGATGCAGCACCGTAATTTTGCGATCATGATTGGTTTCTATGTCGATGGTAAACCGGTGTATGGCTATATCATGGATGTCATTGAGGGAACTCTTTACCATGGAGGACCAAATAAGGGTGTTTTCTGTAATGACCAACGTTTACACGCACCTGCTGACAATGTCTTGCATGATAGCTTAGTGGTGCTGAACTCTGGTATCACCTTAAATGGTGGCCATAACTTCCGTGAAATCGGGCTCCAAGCACGCGGTGTGCGGATGTATGGCAGCGCTGGAATTGAAATGATTGCGGTAATTACTGGTCGTGTGGGTGGTTATCTGTCGTATTTGCACCCTTGGGATTTGGCTGCCGGAATGGCAATGGCAAAAGAATTAGGATTAAGTGTGAAAGCAATTGACGAAAAAGAACTGGATGTGCTATCATCTAACCTTGTATTGGTAGCAACAAAGCAAGTTTCTCGAGACATCTCAGAACTGATTAACTAATGTTGCGATACTGTGGCTTAGGTCACAGTTTTTTTATGACGACACCAAACAAACGCTAGCAATCTAAATTGAGAGGGAGATTATTTTGAAATCACGTGAAGATATTCGGAATATCGCGATCATTGCTCACGTTGACCATGGTAAGACGACGCTGTTAAACGAAATGTTGAAGCAGTCTGATACTCTGCCTGAACACTTTCAAATTCAAGATCGGGCCATGGATACTAACGCCATTGAACGTGAACGTGGTATTACTATTCTTTCAAAGAACACGGCCGTTAAGTATGGTAAGTACCAATTCAACATCTTGGATACCCCAGGTCACGCCGACTTCGGTGGTGAAGTTGAACGGGTTATGAAGATGGTTGATGGTGTTCTGCTGGTTGTGGACGCTTTTGAAGGCACCATGCCTCAGACCCGTTTCGTGCTGAAAAAGGCTTTGGAACAACACCTAACCCCAATCGTCGTTATTAACAAGGTTGACCGGAAGGGTGCTCGTCCGGAAGAAGTTGTTGATGAAGTTCTGGACTTGTTCATTGAATTAGGTGCTGATGAAGACCAACTGGACTTCCCAGTTATCTATACTTCTGCCATGAATGGTACTTCTAGCTATGATTCTGACCTGTCTACGCAGAAGCATACTATGAAGCCACTGTTTGACACGATTGTTAAGACGATCCCAGCTCCAGTAGATAACTCCGATGAACCGCTGCAGTTCCAAGTTGCTATCCTGGACTACAACGACTATGTTGGTCGTATCGGTATCGGCCGGATTTTCCGTGGTAAGATCAAGGTGGGCGACCAAGTTACTGTAATGAAGCTGGATGGTTCGAAGAAGAACTTCCGGGTTACTAAGTTGTTTGGTTTCTTCGGCTTGAAGCGTCTGGAAATTCAAGAAGCCGAAGCCGGTGACTTGATTGCTGTTTCCGGAATGGAAGACATCAACGTTGGTGAAACAATTGTTGATCCGCAGCATCCTGATGCATTACCACCATTGCGAATTGACCCACCGACCTTGCAAATGACTTTCCGGACTAATGATTCTCCATTTGCTGGTAAAGATGGTGAATTTGTCACTGCTCGCCAAGTACATGACCGTTTGCTCCGTGAATTGCACACGGATGTTTCCCTGCGGGTTGATGACACTGATGATCCTGGTGCATGGATTGTATCCGGCCGTGGTGAATTACATCTGTCTGTCCTGATTGAAACAATGCGGCGTGAAGGTTACGAAATGTCTGTTTCGCGGCCACAAGTTATCTTCCGCGATGTTGATGGTACCCGTTGTGAACCATTTGAAGAGGTTCAAGTTGATACACCATCCGAATATGCTGGTGCAATCATTGATAGCTTGAACCAGCGTCATGGTCAGATGAAGGACATGAAGCCAGATAACAATGGTCAAACCCGGTTGGAATACTTAGTGCCATCACGTGGTTTGATTGGTTATTCCACTGAATTCATGTCCATGACTCGGGGATACGGTATTATGAGTCATACCTTCGAAAAGTATGCTCCGGTTATCAAGAACTGGAACCCTGGTCGGCAAAAGGGTGCCCTTGTTTCGATGAATGCTGGTAAGGCTACCATCTATGCAATGATGGGTATCGAATCACGTGGTACGCTGATGATTGACCCAGGTACGGAAGTGTACGAAGGGATGATCGTTGGTGAAAACTCTCGTGAAAATGACATTACGGTTAACATCACGAAGGGGAAGAACCTGACCAACGTGCGTGCCGCCGGTTCCGATGAAGCTGCGCGGATTAAGACGCCAGCTCACCTGACACTGGAAGAATCATTGGAATTCTTGAACGAAGATGAATATTGTGAAATTACGCCAAAGCACATTCGTCTGCGTAAGCAAATCTTGAATACCAATGCCCGTGAAAAGGCTGCTAAGCATCGTAAGCGTGGTACTAACTAATTCTGTGATCATTAAAAATTCTTAAAAAGCCTGCAAGCAGCTGTAATTAGCAGTTGCTGCAGGCTTTTACCATAATTGGGCTAAAATGAAATTGGTGTATAATATCACATGTATTTTTAGAGGATGGAGACTATTAGACTGTTATGGGTAAAACACATTCACTGAGAGCAAAAAGGTTTCGCAATATTGATCCATGGATTGTGCTGCCATATGTGACCTTGTGTGTAATTGGCATTATCATGGTGTTCTCGTCAAGTGCTGCCGTCAGTATGCAAACTGGGGGCTCACCAAAATCATACTTAATTCGCCAAACAATTTTTGTGATTTTAGGTTTCATTGTGGCTGCTTTTGTATCGGCAATAAACCTAACAAAGCTGCAAAATACTCGTTTCTTAGCTGGCTTTGCGGGGTTATTGGTGTTAGCGCTTTTTTATGTCCGCTTCTTGGGAGCAAGAATTAATGGTGCTGCCGGTTGGATCAACCTTGGTTTTTTTAGCGTCCAACCAGCCGAAATTGTTAAATTGTTTTTAATCCTATACTTATCCCGCCAATTTGCGCACTACAATGCTGTTCCAGGAAAGTATGGTTTGAAACAGGCTGCCTGGCCTCTTGGATTAACGGGATTCATGTTGCTTTTAATCTTAATCCAGCCAGATGTTGGTGGGGTGGCAATTAACTTTACGATTGCGATGGTCCTTTTTTTAGGTTCCGAAATTGATTGGAAGACGGGTTCTTACGTGATTGTTTTTGGTGTTGGTGGTTTGATGCTATTTCTGCCGACAATTGCTCGCTTCATTGCTACTCATTTACATAATTACCAGGCCAATCGTTTTGTGGCATATTTGGATCCTTTTGGCACTACGAGTGGGGTTGGTAATCAACTGGTTAATTCTTATTACGCGATTTCTAATGGTGGCTTTTTTGGTGTTGGTTTAGGAAATAGTGTCCAGAAAATGGGCTACCTACCGGAACCAAACACTGACTTCATCCTTGCCGTTATTGCTGAAGAACTAGGCTTCGTAATGGTAGCGATCATTTTAATTTTATTGTGTATAATCGTCTGTCGCTGTATTCGTCTCGGAATGTATGCTCACTCGATGTACATGACCTTACTTTGCTATGGTGTTGCTACATTTATTGCGGTTGAAACCTTCTTTAATGTTGGTGGCGTTTGTGGTTTGCTGCCAATCACTGGGGTAACGTTGCCATTTATTTCTTATGGTGGTTCCAGTATGATGATCCTAAGCGCAGCAATTGGACTGGTATTAAACGTTAGCCGTCGCTTACGTGCTCGTGAGAAAGGAAGAAATTAATGGGTGATTTTGCAATTACCAAACGCAAGGGATTGATTGTTTATTTTCGTAGTCGTCGCGTTGCACGGACGATTGCTCATTTAGGCCATCTGCTTTACGTTTCCCAACATGACCACTATTTGGTACTGTATGTCAATGAGCGAGATGCTCAGGAAGTTCGTCAAAAAATTTTGGCGATGAAGGCAGTGCGGAAGGTAGTTGATTCACGATTAGCTGATCTTGATCCCACGGTCAGTGACCTGGAGTCAACAGGAATTTATAAGAAACATGATGAGGATGAAAATAAATGAGAGTAGTATCCGGTGATTTTAGGGGACTTAAGCTATCTGCAGTACCAGGAATGTCGACCCGGCCAACCACTGACAAAGTAAAAGAAGCCCTTTTTAACATGATCGGCCCTTATTTTGATGCTGGTACCTGTCTAGACCTGTATGGCGGTAGTGGCGGCCTGGCGATTGAAAGTATTTCGCGTGGGATGGACCATGCGGTAGTTGTTGATCGGGTGTTTCCAGCCATTAAGACGATCCGCTTAAATATTAATAAAACGCATCATGACAGTGCCTTTACCGTTATTAAGGCCGATGCGCGGCGGGCAATGAAAATTATGCAATCCCATCAAGATCGGTTTGATTTGGTGTTCTTAGACCCGCCATATGCTAAACAACATATTCAGTCCGATATGGATGAATTACGAAAGCTGAATTTGCTCAGTGACGGAGCAATTATTGTTGCTGAGACGAACCAAGAAGCACAATTGCCTGATGGGTGGTCAGCCTTTAAGTTGCAAAGGCGCCAAGATTATGGCATTACAGTAATCAGAATTTATCGTTATAACGGAGGCAATGAATCATGAAAGTCGCTTTATTTCCAGGAAGTTTTGACCCGCTCACTTTAGGTCACCTCGATTTAATTAAGCGGGGTAGTGCATTGTTTGATCAACTTGCGGTAGCGGTAATGACAAACACCAGCAAGCAGCCTTTATTCAGTATTGATGAACGCGTTGCGCAAGTTAAAGAAGCAGTTGCTGGCTTGAGTAACGTGTCCGTTATTACTAGTCAGGGATTAACGGTCGACTTAATGAACCAAATTGGCGCTGATTACCTGTTAAGGGGACTGCGTAACAGTCGCGACTTCGAATATGAAAAGGATATTGCTGCTATGAATCAGTTTCTAGATGACCAAGTGGACACGGTCTTCTTGTTAGCTGATCCCAAGTACCAGCACTTATCAAGCAGTTTATTAAAGGAAGTTGCCATGACAGGTGGCGATATATCGGCATACTTGCCAGCAAACATCAATGCTGACTTGCAAAAAAAGTTAGATGACTTGAAGTTAAGGCGGGTGACCCGGACTAATGAAGAACAATGATCGCAAGATTCTGCGACGAATTCTCATCGCAGTGTTAATCGTCCTTTTTTTAGGATGGTTCATGTTCTGGCCCCTTAATAAATACATTGAGAGTCCAGGGACTGCGGATGACTTAAAAACGTATGTTAAGATCCCTGGTTATCCAGACAAACATAAGGGAAGCTTTATGATCACGTCTGTTTACCTGCAGCAGGCGCGACCAGCATCATACTTATGGGCATTAGTATCACCCCATGCAACTATTGAAAATGCTGATGAAGTAACAGGGGGACAAAATGGTAAGACCTATGAGAAGGTTCAGGATTTCTATATGAAGTCAGCCATTAATGAGGCAATCGCGGTTGCTTTTAAGGCCGCTCATCAGCCATATACCAAGAAGTATCTGGGTATATACGTTTTGCAGGTACAATCAAACTCCAAATTTAAGGGTGCCATTCACACTGGTGATACGATTACTAAGGTTAATGGTCATCATTTTGACACTGCTCATGGCTACCAGAAATATATTGGTAAGCAAAAGGTCGGTACGCCGTTAACGGTCACTTACCTGCATGATGGTAAAAGTCATCAGGTGACTCGCAAGTTGGTTAAGTTAACTACTCAGCGTGCTGGTATTGGTATTTTGTTAACAGACAATACGAAAGTTAATACTAAAATTCCAGTTAAGGTTGATCCGGGTCAACTTGGTGGCCCGTCTGGCGGCTTGATGTTTAGTTTGCAGATCTATCAGCAAATCACGGGACAGGATCTGCGACATGGTAAGAAGATTGCCGGTACTGGTACCATTAACCCTGATGGTTCAGTGGGAGAAATTGGCGGTATTGATAAGAAAGTTATTGCTGCTAAAAAGGCCGGTGCTCAAGTGTTTTTGGCACCATACATTAAACCCACTAAACTGGTTTTGAAGTATGAAGAAGGCCATAAGACTAACTATCAGATGGCAAGAGACACGGCTAAAAAATACGCCCCAAAAATGAAGGTGGTGCCGGTAAAGAGCTTCAATGATGCTTTGCATTACCTTCAAACGCACGAATAGATCACAAAATCTCTCAGTAAAAGCTGAGAGATTTTTTAATTTATTTAACTCTTTTTACCGTCTCTAAGCTATGAGGAGGTAATTATATGGAACGACTAAAAGAACTATGGCAGCTTTATCGTCGTCAGTGTATTGTGCTGGGCACTTTCTTACTCTTGCTGGGAGCTTATGGGATACGTAATACCCTGAAGAGCACGAAACCAGTCACTAATCAGCCGGTCCACCAGCAAAAAATCAGTCGTCAACCCACGAAACCACGTTCTACCCGAATCTGTGTAGATGTAAAAGGTGCGGTCAGTCGTCCTGGAGTTTATTACCTCCCTAAAGATGCTCGTGTGAAGGAGGCTATTGACGCGGCGGGCGGTATTAAGGCGGAAGCAGACATGAAACAAGTCAATTTAGCTAAGCAATTGCAGGATCAACAAGTAGTTTACGTGCCGCTTCCAGGAGAACAGTTACCTGCTGGGACAGGTGCCGCTTCTCTTGAGGGATCGGGAGGTAGTAACGAAAAAATTAACATTAATTCTGCAAGCAAAGCGGATCTACAAAAAATTGATGGAGTAGGCGATAAAAAGGCAGATAAGATTCTTGAGTATCGTCAGCAGCATGGTCAGTTTAAATCAGTTGATGAGTTGAAGAATATCAGTGGCTTTGGTGAAAAGACAGTCGCTAAGATGAAGGACCAGTTGTCAGTTTAACCTGTTAGGTCAATCTTTTTTTGCTATACTTAAAACGATTAGTAAGGGGGTTGTAAATGTGACTAAGAAGAGAATCGACTGGGATCAGTATTTCATGGTTCAAGCGGGATTGGTGGCTTCAAGAGGTACCTGCAAGCGTTTATCTGTTGGGGCAGTTTTGGTTCGTGATAAACGAATCATTGGCTCGGGGTACAATGGAGCAGTGTCGGGTGACGACCACTGTATTGACGTTGGCTGTTACATGCGCGATGGTCACTGTGTCCGGACTATTCATGCTGAAATGAATGCCTTACTGCAGTGCGCAAAATTTGGCACGCCAACGGATGGCGCAGTTCTCTATGTGACAGATTTTCCTTGCTTGCAGTGTACAAAGAGTTTACTGCAGGCTGGGATTAAGCAGATCAACTACTTACGCAACTATCATAATGATGAATACGCAATGAAGCTGATCAAACTAAAGCAGGTTAAGCTAAAACAAATTCGCCTGGATTCCAATATTTTGGATGAGGTTAATCTGGATCAATATATTCATCCAGATAAGCATTAACTATTAATCCTAAGCTGCTCTTAGCGACCTTGTGCGTAGCTATATGGTCGACTACGCTTTTAAATCATCAATGGTGGCTGCTAGTTTTTCTAGTGTACCTATTGCTACGTATTATTACTCTAAATGAGCGCAAAACACTGATCAGTGTGTGTATTCTCTTGTTAATCGCAAGCGGACGCTGTTATGTACATAGGCGAGTGCAAGCATCCTTAACACCTCATCAAGTACAATCAGTTGAAACGCAGGTTAGAGTAAATGCTGATGCCTGGCAAGTGAATGGCAATTATGCTCAAGCAATTGGCACAGTAAATGGCCATAAAGTTTTGCTGTAAATTTTGCTCCAAAGTCGTCGCCAACAACAGCAGCTGTTGCAGGTAGACAACTCACAGCTGGTTGCAATTAAGGGTGAAGTAAGTCCCATTCTAATGGCAACCAACCGTTGTGAATTTGATGCGCACCGTTATTATGCCCAAAATGGTATTTTTCAACAGCTACATGGTCAGATGGTGAGTATAAAAGTAGAGCAAGCCCACAGTTTGATCGCCAAAATTCATCAGGTCCGTGCACGTTTAAAAATATACTTTCGTTCATTACCACAGCCGCTTGGTTCTTATGCAGAACGACTGTTATTAGGATTTAATGATCCGCAATTAAAATCAACGCTGCAATTTGCCAGTACCTTAGGAATAATACACTTATTCTGTATTTCAGGAATACATGTGATGGTTTTATTAGCGATTTTGCGATATTTATTAGTGCATTTAGCCATCACGCGAGAGCAACGTAAGTGGATTGAGATAATTGTCTTACCTTGTTTAATCATCATAGGTGGTGCCGGCAATGGTTTAAGTCGAGCCATCATTATGACCGAGTTGCAGCTGCTAATTGAGAAATTGACGAATCGTTACAGTGGAGATTGTTGGTCATTAGGCTTATTGCTTCATTTAGCAATTCAACCGGGGCTGCTAGTTAATGCTGGTGGCCAGTTAACCTATTTATTGTCATTTGCATTGCGGACAATCAAAGTGCGAAATGGCTGGCGCCAGGCTGTTGCGATGAACACTATTGCATTGCCTGCGGTCTTAACATCTTTTTATCAGGTACACCTGATTAGTTTGTTTGCTAATATTCTTATTGTGCCGTTTTTTACTTTAGCAATATTGCCGGCTGTAATCTTAAGCGTGGTTGTGTGGCCATTTGTACCATTGATCGTGCATTTAACGAATCAGCTACTGCAGGACTTTGATGGCTTTTTAGAGTGGCTTGCCAACTTGCCCGGTATGATTGTTTTCGGTAAAATGCCGGGGATTATAGCAATAATATTGGTGGTTTTGTCATTATGGTTGTTTAACCAGCATAAGTTGGATCGCTGTTTGATTTACGCAATGACTGCAATCTATTGTTTAAGCTTTTTTTGGATCCACATGCCATTGACCGGCGAAGTCACATTCTTTGATATTGGACAAGGTGATTGTGCAATTATCAGAACGCCGTTTAATCACCGGGTAGTAATGATCGACACGGGTGGCCAGTTACACTTTAAGAAAGCAAAGTGGGCGCAAGGAGTTGCACCACTTTCCCGGGCTGAAAAGACCAGCATCAACTACCTAAAAAGTCGTGGTATCACCCGTATTGATGCTCTTTGCCTTAGTCACCATGATACGGACCATATTGGCTATATGACGGATGTCCTTAAAGAGTTTAAGGTTAGCTGTGTTTATGTCCCGAAAGGAATGGAAAAACAAAAGCGCTTTTTAAAGCATTTACCGGGTAAACAAAAGGTTCAAGGAATTGTAGCGAGTCAAAAACTGCCAGCTAATTTATCCACGCTTCACCCTTCACGAAAGGGTCAAGGCAATAATGAGGATTCAGAAGTCTTATGGGGTAGGTTTGGTAATGCATACTTTATTTTTATGGGTGATTTGGATCGAAAGGGAGAGTTGCAAGTACTGAAACAGTATCCACAACTAAGAGCTGATATTATCAAATTGGGACATCATGGCAGCCATACTGCTAGTGATCCACGTTTTTTGAACAAACTGCGTCCATCATTAGCTATTATTTCGGCAGGACGGAAAAACCGTTATGGCCATCCACATCAGGTAACATTAAATAATTTAAGACGTTTGCAAATTCCATATTTATCAACTCAGCGCTATGGAATGATTTCATACGTATATTTTGGACATTATGGGCATATAAAAACACAATTGGTAGGAGATGAACTTTCTTGGATGCAAACACGCTAAAAAAACAACTAAATCAGGCGCCACCGGCTCCAATTTATCTCGTTCTTGGTACACAATCGGTCATACAAGATGAAGTGAAGACGACATTTATGAACCTGATTCCGCAAGAACAGAGGGTAATGAACGTTGGTAATTACGATCTGGAAGAAGAAAACCTGGCCGATGCAATGGATGATGCCATGTCAGCACCATTTTTTGGTGAAAGGCGCTTGGTTATATTAAATAAACCCGCATTTCTAACGACCAGTTCTAAGAAGTCCCGGGTTAAACAGAATCCGGACCTCTTGAAAAATTATCTAGAAAAGCCCCAACGTTCAACGATCTTGGTATTAATGGCGCCGTACGAAAAGTTAGATGGTCGTAAATCGGTTGTTCGTGCTTTAAAGAAAAATGCGGTTTTAGTTGATACTTCTCCATTAAAGGAACCACAGGCGCGGCAATTAATCGCACAACAGGCCAGTGATGATGGTTACCAACTGATGCCAGAAGCACTAGATGAGCTGGTACAGCGTACAAACGCTGACTATAGTTTGATGAAAGCTAACCTTACCAAATTAGAATTATTGGCCATCGATAGTCATCAAATCACAAAAGAACAGGTGTCTGGCTTAGTCCCACAAACGTTAGATAATAATATTTTTGATTTGGTGTCGGCCGTTTTACAGCGTGAACAAGATCGTGCTTTAAGTCTTTATCGCCAATTATTAGATGGTGATCATCAGCCCTTACAGATTAATGCGGTCTTAATCAGTCAGTTTCGTTTATTGTTGCAGCTAAAGATTTTAAGTGGGCGTGGTCTTTCACAGGGCACACTGGCAAAGAAACTGAATGTCCACCCATACCGGGTTAAATTAGGGCTGCAAACCGTGCGGAGGTTTTCGCTATTAGACCTTATCAATGCCTACTTAGGCTTAATTAGGACAGAGCGAGCCTTAAAGGGGAGTAGCCGTTCACCAGAATTGCTGTTTCAGCTATTCATGCTGCAATACCAGCAGAAAAAGAATGTATAAAAAAAGCAAGCACCAAACTTGGCGCTTGCTTTTTTATTCACTTGCTAATTACTTAGCGTAACGTGCTGACAAACGTGACTTATCACGAGCAGCTTTGTTGGCTTTGATCAAGCCCTTGGAGTGAGCACGGTCAATTGCTGATAAAGCAGCCTTGTAAAGGTCATCGACATTGTCAGCGCCGGCTAACTTAGCTTTGTTGAACTTCTTGATAGCAGTCCGCATAGCACTCATTTGTGAAGCGTTGCGTGCTTCAGCCTTTTCGCTAGTACGAACACGTTCAATAGCTGATTTAATGATTGGCATCGATTTTCACCTCCGTACCATTTGGTATCGGTTGACCAGAATTTTCAACATTTGTCATTATACAGAATCCTGGTTCTCAATGCAATAGTAAGCAGGGGCAGTCAGTGAAAAAAGCTCAGAAAACTTGCAATTAAAGCTGATTTTCGTTATATTAACAAAGGTGTTTAACCAAACCCTGTGCTCAGTTTGACGACCACACCGACGTTTTACTTAGAGCAGGGCATTTTATTTAATGAAAGGTGGATAATAGCTATGGCTATCTCAAAGGAAAAGAAGAACGAAATCATCAAAAAGTATGCTACTCACGAAGGCGACACTGGTTCTACCCAGGTTCAAGTGGCTGTTTTGACTGCAGACATCAATGAATTAAACGATCACCTTCGTACTCACAAGCACGACTACCACTCACAGCGTGGTCTGATGAAGAAGATTGGTCACCGTCGTAACCTTTTGGCTTACCTGCGGCGGACTGATCTGCCAGCATACCGTGACTTAATCAAGAGTCTGGGTCTGCGTCGTTAATATTCAAACTTTTACTTTGATGAAAAGAGATGGGTTTTTGCCTGTCTCTTTTTGTTTTTGGATCATTTTCACTCTAATGCTTTCCTGTGGTATGATTATTCTTAGCATTTAAGTGTTGAAGTAAATCCCGTTAAATATCCTGTTTAGCGAGGTATTTAAAATTTAATCAGAACGAAGGAGAAACTATTGAGTAAGATTAAAGTGATCCCGTTTGGTGGAGTTCGCGAAAACGGGAAAAATATGTACGCAGTAGAAATTAATTCCCAAATTTTTATTTTAGACTGTGGCCTGAAATACCCTGAAAATGAGTTGATGGGTATTGATGTGGTTATTCCGGACTGGTCATACCTTAAGTCTCACGCTAACCAAATTGCAGGGGTTTTCCTTACCCATGGTCATGCGGATGCAATTGGCTCCTTACCGTACTTTCTAAATGACTTTAAGGTGCCGGTGTTTGGTAGTCAGTTGACGATTGCACTGGCAAAGCTGGCAGTTGAAGAACATTCGGAAGTCAAGAGTTTCAATGACTATCATGTAGTGGATCCTGATACGGAAATCGACTTCAAGGATGTCACTGTTTCTTTCTTTAGCACGACGCACACAATCCCTAATTCATTAGGAATTGTGTTGCACACTGATGAAGGCAATATTGTTTATACCGGTGACTTTAAGTTCGACCAAACGGCTCAGGATGGTTACCGCACCGATTTGTCACAATTGGCAAAAGTTGGTGATGAAGGTGTGCTGCTTTTGCTGAGTGATTCAGCAGGTGCTGGGATTGCTGGTGCTAACACACGTGAAAAGGACATTGCTGAATATATTGAGGACGCTTTCGCCAACTTTGATGGTCGGATTGTCGTTGGCAGTGTAGCCTCCAATATTATGCGTGTTCAACAAATCATCGATGCCGCCCATGCGACGGGCCGTAAAATTGCTTTGTCTGGTAAAGACTTGGAGCAGGTTATCGATACAGCAATGTCTTTGCATAAATTGCACGTGCCAAAGAACATGTTCATTTCGTTGAAGGCGGCTGCTAAGCTGGAACCTAAAGAACAAGTTATCTTAGTAACCGGTCGTTTAGGAGAACCTCTTAAGGCTCTTCAAGCAATTGCCCACGGTGATGATAAGAACATTCACTTAGATGAAAATGATTTGGTTTTTGTTACTACCACTCCTTCCTATGCAATGGAAACAGTAGAGCAAAAAGTTACCGATTCTTTGTATCACGCAGGAGCAGAAGTAAAGTTTATTTCGCATGATCTTAACCCTTCTGGTCAGGCCAACCAGAATGATGAACAATTAATGCTGAACTTTATGAAGCCAAAGTTCTTCATGCCGATTCAAGGTGAATACCGACTGTTAGATGCTCATGCCGAATTAGCAGAAGAAGTGGGAATCCCTCAGGATCACATTTTCTTGACTAAGAATGGTGATGTACTTGATTACAAAGATGGCCTTTTCCACATTGGTGACCATGTTGAAGTTGGCAATACCATGATTGACGGTACTGGGGTTGGTGATATCGGTAATATCGTCTTACGAGACCGGCGCGTGCTCTCTGAAGATGGTATTTTCGTAGTGGTAGCAACGATTGATCGGAAGAAGAAGAAAATTGTTGCGCGGCCGCAAATCACTTCCCGTGGATTTGTGTTTGTTAAAACCAATCATCAATTGATGAAGCAAAGTGCTGATCTGGTTGAAAAGACTATCCAGGAAGATCTGAATAAGAAGGAATTCGATTGGAGCCATTTAAAGCAAAATGTGCGTGAAAAGCTGAACCGGTTCCTGTTTAATCATACTAAACGGCACCCAGTTATTTTGCCGGTAATAATGGAGGTTAACCAGCACCCAAAGCGGAAGAACCATTCTAAGAAAAATCACCATACAAGCAAAAAGCAGGGTGAAAACAAAGAAACTTCTGCTAAAAAGAAGTCAGCAATAAAGAAATCGACCGAAGATTAATCATTAAACACTTATTGTAGAGCGTGTTTATGAAGCATTAATGGCTTTTAGCACGCTCTTTTTGTTAGCAGTGAGGTGCAGAATGAAATTAACTGAAAAGCAACAGCACGAAATTGAATTAGCACAGCAAGAAATAAATAATCATCAACCACACCAAGCAGTTAAGCGGTTAGCCCCCATAGATGAAGAGGTGGATGACCAACAGTTGCGGTATATCTACGCACAAGCATTAGTAGCGGATCAACAATATACGAAGGCGTGGCGTTTAATAGAAGATGATCGTGCTGCCTATTTTAACGACCAGGAGCACCAGTTATTTTATCTAGATGTCATGTTGAAAAATCAGCTATTTATTAGTGCACGCTTGTTTGCAAATCAACTCGGGGATAATAGGTTGATCGCAATAGTAAGCAAGGCCGAAGAGCATGCAACCCAAACTGAGTCAGCCACAATTAATGCACGAGAAAATAATTTTTATCACTTGGGGGATCGACCATTTCGCGGTCAGCAAGAACGTTTTGAAGAGGCGGCAAAATTACCATTAGCAAACTATTTAAAAGCGGCAAAATTTGTTATCCGAGACCCATATGTCCATCCCTTATTGCGTTCAAGCGTGATCCAAGACCTGGCAAACTTGAAGGTAAATGAAGAAATGACATTTTACTGGATTGATGAACAGGAGCATACGGTCAATCCGGGTAAACTACTGCCTCTGGATCAGATTCCAGTAGTAATACGAATGATGCGCAGACTACAGGACAATTATGCTCAAAATAATCCTATGTCATATCAATCATTTGTTCAGCAGTTTCATTTACAGTTAATTCTGCTGTATCCGCGCATTGAGGAAACAATCACGGATGAGGATGCATGGTTTCAGGTATTAACTGCATATTCCCGTACTGACAACACTAGCCGGATAACACTTGCCTATGACTGGCAGGCAAAATTAATGAGGATTATTCAAAGGCTGATGTAACAGTCGGGCTGATTTCTCGGAAAAAGTCGGTCAAATACGTTTACAAATCAAAATCGAACTGATATTATGATTAAGAATTCTTTCGGTTGCCGTGATTCAGGCTTTGAATCAGGTTCTGGAAGTAGTATAATGTTAACAAGGGTGTGCCGGTTATTGCTTTGTAGTAACCGACATGATACTTGTAATTTTTTCAGGAGGGTTTCATTAATGGCAGAAAAAGAACATTATGAACGTACTAAGCCCCATGTAAACATTGGTACTATTGGCCACGTTGACCATGGGAAGACTACTTTGACGGCCGCTATCACCAAGGTATTGGCTGAAAAGGGTCTGGCTAAGCAGGAAAAGTTTGAAGATATCGATGCTGCGCCAGAAGAAAAGGAACGTGGTATCACTATCAACACTGCCCACGTTGAATATGAAACGGAAAAGCGTCACTACGCACACATCGATGCGCCAGGCCACGCCGACTACGTTAAGAACATGATCACAGGTGCTGCACAAATGGATGGTGCTATCCTGGTTGTTGCTGCGGATGATGGTCCTATGCCACAAACTCGTGAACACATCCTGTTAGCACGTCAAGTTGGTGTTAAGTACATTGTTGTATTCCTTAACAAGTGTGACCTTGTTGACGATGATGAATTGATCGACCTGGTTGAAATGGAAGTTCGTGACTTGCTGTCCGAATACGACTTCCCTGGAGATGATATTCCGGTTGTTCGTGGTTCCGCTTTGAAGGCTCTTCAAGGTGACCCAGAACAAGAAAAGGTTGTCTTACACCTGATGGATGTTATCGATGAATACATCCCAACTCCAAAGCGTCCTACTGACAAGCCATTCATGATGCCTGTCGAAGACGTCTTCACTATTACTGGTCGTGGTACTGTTGCTTCTGGTCGTATCGACCGTGGTACTGTTAAGATCGGTGACGAAGTTGAAATCGTTGGTTTGACTGACGACGTTCTTAAGTCAACTGTTACTGGTTTGGAAATGTTCCACAAGACTCTTGATCTTGGTGAAGCTGGGGACAACGTTGGTGTATTGCTTCGTGGTATTTCACACGATCAAATCGAACGTGGTCAAGTTCTTGCTGAACCAGGTTCCATCCAAACTCACAAGAAGTTCAAGGGTGAAGTTTATGTTATGACCAAGGAAGAAGGGGGCCGTCACACGCCATTCTTCTCCAACTACCGTCCACAATTCTACTTCCACACTACTGATGTTACTGGTACTATTGAATTGCCAGATGGTGTAGAAATGGTTATGCCTGGTGATAATGTAACGTTCACTGTTAACTTGCAAAAGCCAGTTGCCCTTGAAAAGGGTCTGAAGTTCACTATCCGTGAAGGTGGACACACTGTTGGTGCCGGTGTGGTATCAGAAGTGTTAGACTAGTTTTCAATTAGGCTTTTAATAAAAGGAATTCGGTTCGCCGGATTCCTTTTTTGATTTAAAAAATGATAAAACCGTTGCGATGTCTGGCAATTGGTTGCAATTGCGTGACAGCTAGGGTAAACTAATAAAGTATGTACAGACCAACCTATATTCCTATATTAATAATGTAGCGATGGTCAAATTGATTTGTTATTGGAGGAAATAAAATGTCAGCAAAATGGGAACGCGATAGCGATGCCAGCAAAGGTACATTGACATTTGATATCGATGTAGACACTATTAAGAAGGGAATCGACGAAGCCTTCGTTGAAACCCGGAAGAAGATCACGGTGCCAGGTTTCCGTAAGGGCCGTGTTCCACGCCAAATCTTCAACCAAATGTACGGTGAAGAATCTCTCTACCAAGATGCTTTAAACAAGGTATTGCCAGATGCTTACAGTGCTGCGGTTAAGGAAACGAAGATCCAACCAGTTGCTCAACCACAAATCGAAATCAAGAGCATGGAAAAGGGTCAACCTTGGACGCTTACTGCTACGGTTGATGTTATGCCAGAAGTTAAGCTTGGTGACTACAAGGGTATGGAAGTTCCTGAACAAGACACCACGGTTTCTGACGCCGACGTTGACTCAGAAATTGAAAAGAAGCGTCAACAACAAGCTGAATTGGTTCTTAAGGAAGCCAAGCCAGCTGAAAAGGGCGACACGGTCGTTATCGACTACGAAGGTAGCGTTGATGGCAAGAAGTTTGATGGCGGTTCCGCTGATAACTACTCCCTTGAATTAGGTTCCGGCTCATTCATTCCAGGCTTCGAAGACCAACTGATCGGTCACAACTCCGGTGATGATGTGGACGTTAAGGTTACCTTCCCAGAGGACTACCACGCCAAGAACCTGG
>DXFH01000024.1 GCA_019114515.1 Candidatus Limosilactobacillus merdigallinarum | reverse complement strand
AAGGCAACTGTTTGGATAATGCCCCCGTAGAAAGTTTTTTCCATCTTTTTAAAACTGAACTGCTTAACGGTTTACCACCATGTAAGAACTTGGCAGAATTCAAGCAAATAGCTACTCAATACGTGTACTATGTCAACCATGAACGAATATCTTTAAAGACTAAAGGCATGACTCCAATTGAACATCGGAATCATGCCTTAACAGCTTAACTATTTAATTTTGTCCAACTTTTGTATTGCACTTCAGTCACTAATTTGACGATGGCATTTTAATTATCGATTTTAATTTAAATATATTCTTCCCGGTCGCTAAGCCAGCCAAAAAGCACGACCGCCACACAGCTGATAATAATGGCGATGATGCCGGTATCCCATGCATGAGTAACGGCATTAAGCTGACCAACAATCATCGGACCAGTGGCCGCAATCAAGTAACCGACCGTCTGTACCATGCCGGAAATGCTGCGTGTGTCGGCAGCGGTCCGGGTTTTCAGTGAGAAAAGGGTCATGGAAAGGGCAAAGGCGGTAGAGCAGCCGACCCCCAGCAACAACGATACGATAATGTAGTAGGCAAGGGAGCTGGTATGTACCAGCATCATAGCACTGCCGATTAGCGGCGAGAGACCAGCTAGCAGGAATAGGGGTAAACGATTATGCATTCGACTAGCTAGTAACGGCGTCAGGAAAGCAAAAGGGATGGAGAATAATTGGAAAAGGCCTGCAATTAAACTGGCATTGTTGTGCGAAAGCCCCGCATCCATTGCAATTGATGGCAGCCAGGCCACGACGGCGTAAAAAACAAGACTTTGAAAACCAAAGAACAGCAGCAGCCACCAGGCATTTAATTTAGTCCACATGTTAATCGGTTTAGCCATTCCTTCTGTCGTCTCGGCTTCTTTTGAATTAAAGCGCAGGTTGGGCAGCCAAATAAGCAGGGTGATTAAAGCGACAATAGTGATGACCATGATTGCCATTTGCCAGCTGCTGGCAGCGGTGATTGGCGTAATGGCATAGGCTCCGATTGCGGCAAAGAGCGACATGGACACGTTATACATACCGGTGACGCTGCCGATCCTGCTAGGATACTTTTCGGTGATTACTGCCGGTAATAAGACATTAATGCAGGTGATGGCCACACCGACTAAGATGGTCCCCCAAATGAGACTAGTAAAGTTGAAGATTCTTAGTAATGAACCTACAACCATGATGATCATCCCCATAAATAAAGTCAGCTCATTTCCCATTTTGCGTGCGACGGTCGAAACCGGCGTGGATAAGCATGCAAAGCAGATCAATGGGATGGTGGTTAAGATTCCAAGACTGTTGGCGGGAACATGCAAATTAGCAGCAATTTCTTTTACAATGGACGGAATGGCCGTAATCGGCATCCGCATGCAGACTCCCAGCATGAACAGGCCCACGATCAGCCAAGTACTGTGTTTTTCTGTCTGATTCATAAGTCAAATTCTCCTGTCTGAAAAGATATAAAGATTGTTTTGAACCTCACGCTATTATAGCACGTTTAAACAGTTTTACTAATTTTAGCGGTTAACTAATCAGTGCAAGTGGTTAAACCATAATTTTAAGCAAAATAAAAGAGCTACCTAAGCAGCCCCCTCAAAATGATTCGCACTGAATGGAATGATTACTTGTTGGATGTCTTCCGGTCTGGATTAGCATGACTGGTAATGAAGTACAGACAATTAGCTGCCACAAATGCAATAATGGCACCAATAATAGCAGCCGTACCATAATTAATCGTTGCTGACTCCAGTTGACCGCCAATGTAACCTAGGATGGCACCTAAAATGGCACCCCAAATAATGGCGACAATGCTTCCGCTAACATATTTCATGAAATCGTCACCTCTTTCAAAGTCGTCTTTAATTTTATCATGGATTCCGGTTAAAGGCGACCACATTGTTAAAAGTTTTATGCTAATCTAAGGGTAAACAAATCGGGATAAGAAGGTGTGTACATGAGTCTGGTACCGTTGATGGTTACGACCACCTATAGTTTATTGCAGAGTACGATTACGCCGCAGAAATTGGCGCAGACCGCCAAAGAGCGTGGCTATCAGGCTGTCGGTATTGCGGATAAAAATGTGTTATATGCAGCGGTTGACTTTTATCATGCGGCCAATACAGCAGGTATTCATCCGCTGATCGGTATGCATGCACAGTTAACGATGGGGGCTAGTGAATATTCACTCCTCTTGTATGCCCGTAACTTGGATGGCTATCGCCAACTGATGCGCTTGTCGACAAAGCTCATGACCGCTGAACAGCAAGATTCACTTGATTTTGCAGCCTTAAAAGACCTATCGAGCGAATTAGATGGGATCGTTTTACCAGACACAGCACTATTAGCTACGGAACCCCGGGCAGTCAGCAGTGATTTAGGACAGCTGCAGACTTTATTGAACAACCGCTTTTACTTAGGTATCCACCTATCCTTATCGCCATCAGAAAGAAAGGTAGTGCAGCAACTATCAATACAGCTGAATATCCCGTTAGTCGCCACGCCTAATGTTAATTATCTGAACAGAGACGATTATTTTGCTAATCAGGTGCTGCAATCCATTGGGCGGGGCCAAAAGATTTCCGATCCCCTGCAAGTATCCCAGATCCAGGGGCGAGACTATCTGCCGCAAGAACACGCGCTTGAACAGCAGTATTTGGCAGCAGGCTTGCAAAAAGCGGTTGCCAATACCCAAAAAATTGCGGATGAATGCCGATTAGAACTGCAATTTCAATCGCCCGTCCTGCCAGAATTTCCGATTCCACGAGGACAAAATCGCAGACAATACTTGTATGACCTTTGCATCGAGGGCTTGCGCAAAAGGCAGCCGGCACCAGGAGTTAAGATTATCGATTACCAAAAGCGCCTGGAATATGAGTTAGGCATTATTCACCAAATGGGCTTTGATGATTATTTCTTGATCGTTTGGGACGTCATGCATTTTATTCATCGCACGGGAATTACTACCGGTCCCGGAAGAGGTTCAGCGGCCGGTTCCTTAGTGGCGTATGCATTAGCGATTACCGATGTTGACCCGTTGCAATACCACTTGCTCTTTGAACGGTTTCTAAATCCTGAGCGTGCACAAATGCCCGATATCGACTTGGATATCCCCGATAATCGACGGCAAGAAGTTTTGCAATATGTGCACCAACGATACGGCCATGACCATGTTGCTCAGATCATCACTTTTGGTACATTAGCAGCCCGTCAAGTTGTGCGTGATGTGGGGCGGGTTTTCGGCCTGCCTGATTACCGTCTAGAGCAGGTGGCAGACATTTTACGCTCATTTGGGCCTGGCAAATATCAGCTGGTAGACGTGCTCAAGCAGTCCCAGCCACTGCAGAATTTGATGGCGGATGATCCGCTTAACCTCCTGCTAATCCAGGTAGCAGAAAAATTAGAGGGCTTACCGCGCCATTACTCGACGCACGCAGCGGGGGTCGTATTATCCGCTAAGCCCCTGTTAGATATGGTGCCCTTGCAACGGGGCAATGATCCGGCTGGCCTTTTGATGACGCAGTTTGAAAAAGGAGCGGTAGAAGCGTTAGGCCTATTGAAGATGGACTTTTTAGGATTGCGCAACCTTTCCATCATGGATGATGCTCTGAAACTGGTCCATCAGACCCATCCGGATTTTGATATTACTAAGATTTCATTAGCAGATCAATCAACGCTTGCTTTATTCCAACAGGCAAAAACGGACGGGATCTTTCAATTTGAATCTGCAGGCATTCGTCGCACTTTGAAAGAATTAAAACCGACTAATTTTGAAGATATTGTGGCAGTCAACGCTTTATACCGCCCAGGTCCAATGGAAAATATTCCTACTTTTCTGGCACGTCGTCATGGTCAAGAAAGGGTGCAGTTGCCTGATCAAAGCTTAGCGCCCATTTTAGGCCCGACATATGGTATTTTGGTCTACCAAGAGCAGGTAATGCAGGTGGCTTCAGTCATGGCAGGCTTTACGATGTGGCAGGCCGACTTATTGCGGCGTGCGATGAGCAAGAAGAAGCAGGAAGCGATGGCTAGCATGCGCCAGCGTTTCTTGAAGGGGACCCTTGCTAACGGTTATTCTCAAGCGGTGGCCGAACAGGTCTTTGCCTATATTGATCGGTTTGTCAATTATGGCTTTAACCGGTCACATGCGGTTGCTTATTCCAAAATGGCGTTTGAAATGGCCTATCTAAAAGCCCATTTCACGGCTGCTTTTTATACCGCTTTATTATCAATTGAACCGAATTTTGACAAGGAACAACAGCATTTTGCCGCTGCAAGCGAGTTGGGCGTAAAGATCCTGCCACCAAGTATTAATGAAAGTCAGGCGGCCTTTACACTTGTCAACGGGAAAATTATTACCGGCTTTACCATGATCAAAGGAATGCGGCGTGACTTTATGTCAGCTATTGTGGACGCCCGTAAAGATGGGCCGTACCGTAGTTTGGCCGATTTTATTAACCGGATCGATCCGCAGTTTCAAAAAGCCAAGCTAATCGCGCCGTTGATCTATGTCGGTGCTTTCGATGGCTTGGGCTATAACCGGGCCGAAATGATTGCTGGCTTAGACGGCTTGCTAGAAAGTAGTGAGTTCAGTTTTCAGTCAGCGGATCTGCAGCCGGTCATGGAACAGCGTAACGAATACCCATTAAGCTTTCGTCTAGCTAAGGAAAGAGAGTATTTGGGGATTTACTTGTCTGGTCATCCGGTAAGTCAATATGCGGCCTTGCGTTCCCAGTTGCATGCGCTCAAAGTTAGTCAACTGAGGCCAAAAGAGCGGGTAACGATCATCCTGATGATCAACCGGATCCGACGAATTAATACCAAGCGTACCCATGAACCAATGGCGTTTGTAACGGCTAGTGATGAAAGCGGCACTGTTGAAATCACTATCTTCCCTCAATATTTGCGACAATTTGATCAGTTGCTGAAAACACAAGCAATCCTGGTATTTACGGCTAATACCGAGCTGCGCAATGGTAAACTGCAGCTATTGGCGCGTTCGTGCGTAGCTGTTGACCAGGTGATTCAGCAAAACGCAGTACACCGGCAAAGATGGGTGATTCGCTTAGCCAACCAGGCTGGATTGACAAAGGGGCAAAAATTTTTGCGTCAAGTGGCAAAGAATCAGGCAGGTGATATACCAGTTATCCTCTTTGACGTCGAATCCCAACGAGCAATACGGTTATCAGAGAAGTATAATTTACAAGCTGATACCTTGGTACAAAGGAAATTATCACATTATTTTGGTAATGATAATGTTGTGTTGCAAACGCTTTAAAACTGAATATAATAGCAAAATGGTCGGTAATTTGATTAATTAGGCTTTGAGATTATAAATCTTTTGTCTAAAAAGATAATTACGGCGGATTTAAAACGTGCTATTATAGCAGTGTGTGATTGGGACTGCCAATCAGGTCCCAATCGTTCGTTGCATTACTGCAAAAGGAGAGAGTTCAGTTATGAAGAAAACCAAGATTGTAAGTACCCTTGGTCCGGCAAGTACGGACGTCGATACGATTGTTAAGTTGATTAATGCGGGAGCTAACATCTTCCGTTTTAACTTCTCACATGGTGACCACCCAGAACACTTGGGTCGGTTGAAGAACGTTCACAAGGCCGAAGAAATTACCGGCAAGCAAGTTGGTATCATGCTTGACACTAAGGGTGCCGAAATTCGGACCACTGTGCAGAATGATGGCAAGATTGAATACAACATCGGTGATGAAGTTCGTATTTCCATGGACGACAGCATCGAAGGTACTCATGACAAGATTGCCGTTACCTACCCAGGCCTGTACGACGATGTTCACGAAGGCGGTCATGTTCTGTTTGATGATGGTCTGATTGACATGGTTGTTGAAAAGAAGGATGAAGCCAACAAGGAACTTGTCTGCAAGGTTCTGAACCATGGTATTCTGGGCTCACGTAAGGGTGTTAACGCACCTGGTGTCTCCATTAACCTTCCTGGTATCACTAAGAAGGACAGTAGCGATATTCGCTTCGGTCTGGAAAATGGTATTAACTACATTTCTGCTTCCTTCGTACGGAAGGCACAAGATGTTTTGGACATTCGTGAACTTTTGAAGGAAAAGCACATGGAAGACGTTCAAATCTTCCCAAAGATCGAATCACAAGAAGGTATCGACAACTTTGAAGAAATCATCAAGGTTGCTGATGGTCTGATGGTTCCTCGTGGTGACATGGGGGTTGAAATTCCTGCTGAAAATGTTCCGTTGGTACAAAAGCGGATGATTCGTCGTTGCAACGTTTTAGGTAAGCCAGTTATCACTGCTACCCAAATGCTTGACTCCATGCAAGAAAACCCACGGCCAACTCGTGCCGAAGTTTCTGACGTTGCTAACGCCGTCTTTGATGGTACTGACGCCACTATGCTTTCTGGTGAAAGTGCTAACGGTGACTACCCAGTTGAATCAGTTGCTACGATGGCACGGATTGACGTTAAGGCTGAAAACAACCTTGACCAATTCGGTACCGAAACCTTCAACTTCGATAAATCTGACGTTACCGAAACGATTGGTTCTGCCGTTGCTGCCGCTGCGCGTGACCTGGGCATCAAGACCATCGTTGCCGCTACTGCTTCTGGCTACACTGCACGGATGATCTCCAAGTACCGTCCAAACGCCGACATCATGGCATTGACCTTTGATGGCCGGACTCAGCGTGGCCTGATGATCAACTGGGGTGTTCAACCATACGTTGTTGACAAGCCAGTTGACACTGACCACATGTTCAGCTTAGCTAACGACGAAGCTAAGAAGCGTGGCTTTGCTAAGCCAGGTGACAAGATTATCGTTGTTGCCGGTCTGCCAGTAGGTACTAAGGGTACTACTAACATGATGCGGATCCAAACGGTTAAGTAATCCGTATCGCATTGATATGAATAATAGCTGCCATTTGTTTTAGCATGGCAGCCAAGAAAGCTCGTGATGCGTATGCAGCACGGGCTTTTTTAATGCAGTAGCATTTTATGTTGGTTTTATGTAAAATAGGATCTGTGTTTTAAGAGCGATGCAATGAACGGGGGGTTCACTGTGAATACTAATTTAGGCAAGGTTGTTACTGCGGTAATGATCGATGAAAATGATGACTATTACTTTGTCCAACCAAACCGTAATGGCGAGACTTACCGGCTGAAAAAAGAGGAGTCGCCACAGGTTCTCCACATTGGTGGTTCAGTTAAAGGGTTCTTATATGAAAATGAAAACCACCAATTAGCGATGACTTGTCAGCATATTCCTAGCGTGCAGGTTGACCATTACGATTTTGGCACTGTCGTGAGCGTCCGTCGTGATTTAGGCGTGTTCGTTGATATTGGCTTACCTGACAAAGATATCGTGGTTTCGCTGGATGATCTACCGGAGATCAAGAGCTTGTGGCCACAACCAGGTGACCGGCTATTAATCGCCTTACGGGTTGATGATAAAGACCGAATCTGGGGGCAGCTGGCCGATGATCAGATTTATCAGACAATGGCGACACGGCCATCGAAGAAAATGCTCAACTGGGATGTTAAAGCCACCGTTTATCGGTGCAAAATAACGGGAACATTAGTCTTGACCGATAATTTTCAGTTAGGCTTCATCCACCCCTCTGAGCGGGATGCAGAACCCCGCTTAGGTCAACGAGTATCTGCCCGGGTGATCGGCATTTCTGCCCACAATAGCCTTAACTTGTCGCTGAAGCCGCGTGCTTACCAGGCAATTGATGCGGATGCGGCCCAAATTTTATCAATGCTAGAACATGCACCGAACAAGCAGCTGCCTTACACCGATAAAAGCAGTCCGGTTGAATTAAAGGCGGTCTTTGGTTTTAGCAAGGGACAATTTAAGCGGGCGTTAGGCCATTTATTAAAGGAACGGCTAGTCAGCCAAGTGAATGGTCAATTGCTGTTGATCAAGGAAGTTAATAATGAAAAATAGTGATCCGATGCAGCAAGCAATTGCTGACTTTGGCCAATTTCAATTAATTGAACGCGGCTTGAGCAATAATACTATTGTGAGCTACCGTAATGATTTAGAAGCAGCCCGGAAATACTTTATTAGTCAGGGAATCAAAAGCTGGCAACAAGTAGATCGTTATACTGTTTTGAATCTCCTGGCACACCTGACTAACGAGGGACGCAGCAAAGCTACAATTAGCCGTCAAGTCTCATGTTTACGACAGTTCTTCCAATTATTGTTAGAAAGACACGTGATTGACAGCGATCCGATGCTCTTGGTTAAAGTGCCTAAGGGGAGCCGCCATTTGCCAATGGTGCTAAGCGAAGATGAGGTGAACCGCTTATTGCAGACACCGGACGTTAGCAAAAAGCTCGGGATTCGTGACCGCGCGATCTTGGAAACTTTGTATGCCACTGGCATGCGGGTTAGTGAATTAACCAACCTGACATTAGGAGAATTGCATTTGGATGTCCATCTGGTTCAACCTCGTGGTAAAGGGGATAAGGAACGGATCATTCCGATTGGCGAGGCTGCTCAGGATTGGCTAGAGCGTTATCTGAATACGGTGCGTCCCCAGCAGTTAGCCAACCGACCACAATCGAAATATGTGTTTTTGAATGCTCATGGTCGTCAGCTGACCCGCCAAGCTATTTGGCAGCTGATTAAGTGGGGAGCCCAGCAGGCTAATATCACAAAAAGCGTCACGCCCCATACTATTCGTCATAGTTTTGCCACGCATTTGCTGGAGCATGGTGCCGATTTACGGGTTGTGCAGGCACTATTAGGACATAGTGATATCACGACCACCCAAATTTATACACATGTTTCGCAACAACGGGTCATGGACGTGTATCGGCGGACACACCCCCGTGCATAGTTAAGCAAAGGAGGCAGCAAAATGATCGTGCCTTACCAAAAAAACTATCAAAAAATTGTAATGGGCCTCTTGTCATTTCAGCCTGACCTACATGACTACCAACGTTTGCAAAAAGAGCTAGATTGGGCTGTAGAAGCCCGGCAAACCGAAATTCTTCTGTGGAAGGACCAAAACGTTGACCAATTCAGCGCAGTGATGATTTTACAAGAAGGCGTGGACTATATTCTGGTGCGGAGGGTTTCTTTTTCACCCAGTGAACGTTCGGGCCACAGCATGTATCAATTTTTGTCGGCCGTAGCGAAAAGGTATCCCGAACGGCGAATGATGGGAACGTTAGCGACGCAACCATTAATCACGAATTGGCAGCGTAACAACTATTACGAGCGGCAAACTCATGAGGAGCATTCAGAATGACGCAAGCAGAATTGCCAACAATGCCGTATCAACCGACGATCAGACTAAAAGACTTTGAGGGGCCGTTGGATCTTCTATTGCATTTGATCCGGCAGTCAAAGATGGATATTTATGATATTCCGATAGCTGAAATCACCAAGCAGTACATGGATTATTTAGGGGAGAGTCAGCGCCACCAAATAGAAATTGCGGGTGAATATTTTGTCATGGCCGCCACATTGATGTCGATTAAAAGTCGCATGCTCTTGCCTAAGCCACCGGTTGAGGATACTGAACCGGAAGATGAGGAAGATCCCCGTCAAGAACTGGTTGATCAGCTGTTGGAGTATCAACGCTACAAGGAAGCAGCAAAAAGGCTTCAAGGAAAAGAGGCACAACGTCAGCAAGAGTATACCCGGCAAGCGGCGCAACCCCCAGAAGGCTTGGTCCATGAACAAGTGGCTCCCGGGGTTAGTCTGGATCAGTTACAAGCGGCGTTTGAAAAGGTATTGCGTCGCCACATTAACCAAGAACCCGTGACGGCCACGGTTGCAGCTGAACCAATTACGGTGGCTGAACGGATGGATTATGTACAAAAGAAGGTCAGTCACCCAGTGCGCTTTGTGGACTTATTTCAAGATGACGTCAGTCGTGATAACTTGGTAACGACCTTTATGGCGATCTTGGAACTTTGCCGGCATGCAGTGATCCGGATAAGTCAAACCGACCTGTTTGGCCCGCTGATTGTATTGCCAGGGCGGAATCGAAAGGATGAAAATGATGGATGAGCTAGCACAAATTGAGGGCTTACTGTTTATTAGCGGTGATGAAGGAATTACCGTGGCCGATTTAAGTCAACTCACTGGCTTTATGAAACCCGCTGTCCAAGGATTGCTGGGAAAACTGGGCCAAAAGTATGCCGCAGATGACCACTGTGCATTGACCCTCTTACACAGTGGCGATGTCTATCGTTTGGCAACTAAAGAGTCGTTAGCACCCGTGATCAAAAGCTACTTTGAAACGCCGTTAAAAGTACCGTTGACGCAGGCACTGTTAGAAGTATTAGCGATTGTGGCCTATCGTCAACCAATTACCCGGATCGAGATTGATGATCTGCGTGGGGTGCAAAGCTCCGGATCGATTCAAAAGCTAATCGCCCGTGGATTACTGACCACGAAGGGCCGCTTAGACGTACCTGGCCGTCCCTTCCGCTATGTCACCACCACGGCATTCTTGGATTACTTTGGCTTGCAATCGCTTGATGACTTACCACCGCTGAGTGAACAGATGTCCTTAGAAGATATGGATAGTGATGTCTTCTTACGAGCATTGGCATCACGTCAGCAGCGGTTAGCAAATCAGCAGAAAGGAAACGGACAAGATGGAAAGACTACAGAAAGCGATGGCTGAGTCGGGGGTAGCCTCACGCAGGGCATCAGAAAAAATCATCTTAGCTGGCCGCGTTCAGGTTAACGGCCAGGTCGTAAAAGAACTAGGCACCAAAGTTAGCTCAGGTGATGAGATCTTGGTCGATGGGGTTCCGATTCAGCGTGAGCAGCACCATTATTATTTGCTGAATAAACCTCGCGGGGTAATTTCCTCCGCACACGATGATAAGGGCCGCAAGACGGTGGTTGATATTCTGAAAGCAGATGGGGTAGAAGATCGTATCTACCCTGTGGGCCGACTGGACTATGATACGACCGGTATTTTGATTTTGACTAACGATGGCGCGTTATCAAACCGTTTGATGCACCCGAAATTTGAAGTAGAGAAAACTTATATCGCCAAAGTAAAGGGTGTCGTTAAAAACGATGACATGCGTAAGCTGCGCCAAGGAATCATGATTGATGGGCGGCGGACCAAGGGCGCCAAGTGCAAATTGATTGAGGTGGCCGATGATCACCAGACCAGCCGTGTACGTTTGACTATTCATGAAGGTCATTACCACCAGGTAAAACGGATGTTAAAAGCGGTTGGTCATCCCGTGATCAAGCTGCACCGAGAAGTTTATGATGGCTTAACTTTGGCAGGAATTCCCAATGCTGGTCAGTGGCGTGAATTAAAGCCCCAAGAAGTCCAGCACCTAAGAGGCCTGCATTAGTCTGGTAGTTCAACTAGACGTATGCTAAAATAGTTTTGTACGAGTTACAGAGAATTTAATATTGGTTAGTCTTCAAGGCAGGGTGCAATTCCCGACCGGCGGTATAGCCCGCAACCCGTTTCGGCGGTGGAACCTGGTGCAATCCCAGGTGCCGACAGTAAAGTCTGGTATATAGAAGTACAACACCAGTGGACAGACATGTCCAATAGTGACAGAAGGCGGCCAGTGCCGTTTTTTTGTATACCTACAATGCCCAGAAGATAACCTCTATCTTTTAGGAGGTTGATCTTATGTATAAAGTACATTCTCAAACCCGTCGTAGTGTCATGGTAGCCCTGCTTGGAGCGCTCGCATTTTTGTTAATGTTTATTGAGTTTCCAGTAATTCCAATTGTTTCGTATTTGAAACTCGATTTTTCCGATGTGCCAGTCCTCGTAGGAACGTTATTGGAAGGCCCCGTCACGGGAATCATGATTGCCATCATCAAGTGCTTGTTGCACGGATTGGTTCACGGCTTTGCCCCCGTTGAACTGCTGGGACTGGGAGCTGATTTTTGCTCCTCGTTGGCTTTGATTTTTCCTTTTGCATGGAGCTTTCATTATTTTAAGCAGGTCAAACGTGCCTTATGGACGGGAAGCGTGGCAGCGACGGTTTTACTGACGGTGGTCATGACGATCTTTAATTATTACGTCTTGACCCCGGCCTACATGGCAATGTTTGCTTGGCATCCATCCTTGCCGATCAAGCAATTGATGCTAATAGGTGTGTTACCCTTTAACCTATTGAAGGGCGCATTGATCAGTTTGGTTTTCGCTATTGTAGTTATTCATTTGCAACAGAGTAAACGATTTCAAGTTTAACTAACTTTAAGGCTGCTTTTCGTCGCTTCATGCGGGGGGTTAAGCAGCTTTTTTAAATGCTTTATTTAGCATATAATCAAACTAATTAGGTTCACGAAAAGATATTTTCCGTAATTAATTAAGTGGAGGCGCGGTAAATGGATCAGTATTTATATTTGCTATTTTCTCGGTCGCCACGACGAATTAAGGTGATTGAAAATGTTTTGCAAAATCACCGTACGCAAGCCAATCTTTTTTGGGCATTTAATTACGGAATCTTAGATTGGTTAGGAGCTGATCGGCGGATGCGGCGAGCCGACTTGGCAAATTGGCTCAGTCAGGCCCAAGCAAAAGGACTCATGCAAGTTGACCAACAGTCAGCATGGCTCACTCCAGCTGGTATGCAACGCCAACAACAGGTTGTGCAAACCTACTATCAGCCTCACTTTACCCAGTGGACTTGGCTGAGTAATCCGAGTGATTTTGCTGATCGCTTCAGTTTAGGCATTCAGGCGCTCTCAGAACTAGTGCACAATGAAAAAAAGTATGTGCCACTGAGTCTTTCCATCACTGAAATGACGAAGGTGCGCACCTGGTTAATGACAAAAGGCTTGCAAACAACGGTCTATCAAGAACTAATGGCGATTGGCACCCAGTTAGAGAAGCAGGATCCGCGGTTAGCCACCTTGTTTGCTCATGAATTGTTTGGCTACCAATTGAGCGGTTGGACCCTAGAACAAGCGTCTAGTCAGCTACATGTTCATCTCGAAGAAGCAATGATGATGGATCGTGATTTGTGGCTGGGAGTTGCTCATTTAGTGAGTGCCAGGCCGGGCAACTTACAAGCACTGATGGGGGATTTATTGGCAGCAATGCCCATTTCTGCCAGTGCTTGGCTAACGGTCCAGCAATTGCAAGTGGGCAAGTCAGTCCAGCAGATTGCCATGATGCGGCATTTAAAGCCCAGTACGATTCGCGAACACCTCTTGGAAGCTGCCATTATCATTCCACAGGCACTAGACTGGGATCGTTTGCTACCGGCAAAAACAAGGCAACAACTGGCGACACAGTATCATGGGCCAGTCCTAAAATGGCAGTTCATTAAGCCAGCTCATCAAGATGAAAATGCGGCCTTTTTTAGCTTTCGTCTATATCAAATCTGGAGGAGGTGGTACGATCATGACTGATGATCAACTAGATCAGATTTTGCAAAACAAATTTGGCTTTACTTCCTTTCGCCCGGGTCAAAAGGAAACTCTCCAGGCCCTCTTAGCAAATCAGGCGACCTTAGCGGTTTTACCGACTGGCTCGGGGAAAAGCTTATTGTTTCAGCTGCCTGCGTACTTATTTAAGGGATTGATTGTGGTTATTTCCCCGCTAATCGCTTTGATGCAGGATCAAGTGGACCGCTTGCGCGCACAGGGGCAGTTTAAAGTGGCGTTGATCAACTCCGCTTTATCATTTACGGAGCGAAAACAGACGCTTCTGCAATTGGATCAGTATCGCTTTTTATTTATCTCGCCAGAAAGCTTAGCCAATGCGCAGGTCCAGCAGCGTTTGCAGCTTATGTCAATCGGGCTGTTTGTCATTGATGAAGCTCACTGTATTTCCCAATGGGGACCGGATTTTCGCCCGGAGTACTTATTACTAAAGCAAATCATTCAAAACTTAATTCCGGACCACCTATTAATGCTCACGGCCACCGCTACACCAGCGGTTCAAAACGACATTATTAATAAATTAGGTTTAAAAAAGAATACCGTAAAAGTAATTTCACGGTCTGTTGACCGCCCCAATATTTTCTTAGCGGTGAAAAAGGTTGCTGATGAAGAAGAAAAACGCGCTCAATTGCTGCATCTCTTACAACAATTAAAAACAAGCGGGGTGGTCTATTTGTCCAGTCGTAAGTTGGCTAGTGAAATGGCCGCCTGGGTGCAAGAAAAAAGCAGTTTAAAAGTGGCGGCCTATCATGCAGGACAGAATCGCCGTGAGCGCTTTGTTATCCAGCAGCAGTTTATGCAGGGACAACTGGATGTTATCTTTGCGACGAGTGCTTTTGGTATGGGAATTGACAAGGGTAATATTCGCTTTGTGATTCACTACCACCTGCCTGGCAGTTTAGAAGCCTACTGGCAAGAGATTGGCCGTGCCGGGCGCGATGGTCAGGCTGCCATTGCCATTTTGTTGTATGCTCCCGGAGATGAGTCGCTGCCGGCAATGCTGATGTCACACGAGCTGCCGACCGATGATCAGGTGCAATTATGGAAAAAGAAGCCGCGACAACCGCAAATCATGGGTCCTAACGGTGAAGTGGTGGCTTTTTATCTTGAACATGGTTGGTCATTAAAGCAGGTAGGACAGCTCTTTAACCAGCAATATCAGCAAGGATTGCAGTGCCTGTATAACATGCGCGGATATGTTAATACGCCAACTTGTCGGCGTGAGTATGTACTGCGCTATTTTGCTGAAGAAATGCGTAGCAAGCCAGAAAATTGTTGTGATATTGATCAGTCACATTGGTCAATTGACCAGCTAAAACTGCCACAAGAAAAACCGGCACAGATGGTCATGCATGATAATTGGCAGCAGCGCTTACAACGGCTATTAGGGAGTGAATAATCTTAAACGGTATTTAAAGATCCGGTTCTAGACACTGTTTGCGATTATGCGCTACAATGTTTCTACGAATGCTAATCAAGGAGGGTTAGTTAATGAGTGGGAAGAGAGAAGATCAGCATCCCGACAATCAAAAGCTTTGGGACAAAACCTTCGAAGATAACGAAGACCGTGATTCACAAGGTAACCTATCGCGGATGCAGCGACGCAAGCAAACTTCACATGACTCCCGTATTACGACGATTTTGGTGTTATTGATTATTATTCTGGCAATTATGCCGATTGTATATTGGGCCCAGCACCAACAATCGTTTAATCATCCAGCCAGAGAAGAGAAAGTGGCAGCCACGAGTAAAAGCCGCAAAAAGGCGAGTAGTCGTAAGCATAGCAGCCACAAAAAATCATTCAAGAATGATCAGTCAAGCAGTGATGTAGATGGCGAAGAAGCGGGGACAAGTGAGACTAGTCAGACTACCAGTCAGGCAAATCAATCCAGTTCCAGCAGTCGCTCTTCCGGCAGTGGTACGTATGTTACCGTAAGTCAGGGTCAAGGAATGTACCGGGTAGCTGCAAATAATGGATTAACGGTTGATGAATTAGCACGGTTGAATAATTTGAAACCAGGAGCAGCAATTCATCCTGGTCAACAGCTGAGAGTTAAGTAGAGTGGAGTTTTAAAATTATGGCAGAAGATATTCAAGTAGCAATCGACGGCCCAGCATCGGCCGGTAAAAGTACGGTCGCTAAGTTAGTGGCTAAACGGTTTAAATACGTCTACTGTGATACGGGGGCGATGTATCGCGCAATCACGTGGCTGGCATTAGACCATCAACTAGCAATTAATGATGTAGACGCCATTAGTGAATTAGCTAAGCACGCCACCATTGAATTTAAGCCGGGAGAAGAAGAACAGCGGGTTTTTGTCAATGGTACCGAGGTGACGAAAGACATTCGGGGAAATGCCGTTTCAAAGAATGTTTCGGCAGTCTCGGCTATTCCGGCCGTACGTACAGAAATGACGCGTCAACAGCGAGAAATCGCTAAAAAAGGCGGCATTGTGATGGATGGTCGTGATATAGGTACCACCGTTTTGCCCAACGCCGAAGTCAAGATTTTCCTGGTTGCTAGTGCTCATGAACGGGCACGGCGCCGCTATGAGGAAAATCAGGAAAAGGGCATTCACACTGGCACGTTGGCTGAATTGCAGGCGGCCATTGAACTGCGTGATAAAAAAGATTCCACACGGAAAGTTTCACCATTAGTGCAAGCTGCGGATGCAATTAAGCTGGACAGCACTAATTTGACAATTGACCAGGTAGTGGATAAAATTTCCGCAATCATCACAAAAAAAATTAACAATTAGCCGAAAAGCTGGCAATATGCCGGAATATCTAGTAAAATGTTTGCTAGAGTTGATTGTTGCAAGGAGGATTTTTTTAGATGGCTGAAAATGAAAACAATGACGCTATGTTAAAGGCGCTTGACAGCATCAAGCAAGTTAAGGTTGGAGATGTTGTTAAGGGTAAGGTACTGCAGATCGATGACGATCGCCAAGCAATCGTTGGCATCGAGGACGCTGGTGTTGAAGGGGTTGTTCCTGCAAACCAGCTGTCAACGAAACCAGTTGAAGACATCAACGATCTCGTCAAGGTTGGCGACGAATTAGACTTGGTTGTGATCTCAAAGATTGGCTCCGACAAGGAGAATGGCAGTTACTTACTGTCACATCGGCGTCTTGAAGCCATGAAGGTATGGGACGATATCCAGAAGAAGTTTGATGCCGGCGAAACGATCAAGGCTAAGGTTACCCAGGCTGTTAAGGGTGGCTTAGTTGTTGACACTGGTGTTCGTGGTTTCGTTCCTGCTTCTATGATTACTGACCACTACGTTGAAGACTTGAACCAATTCAAGGGTCAAGAATTAGAATTCAAGATTATCGAAATCGAACCAAGCGAAAACCGTCTGATCTTGTCTCACCGTGAAATCGTTAAGGCTCATCACGAAGCTGCAGCTAAGAAGATTTTTGATGAACTGTCTGCTGGTGACGTTGTTACTGGTAAGGTTGCACGGATGACTAACTTTGGTGCATTCGTTGACCTCGGTGGTGTTGATGGTCTTGTTCACGTTTCCGAAATTTCTTACGACCATGTTGATAAGCCATCTGATGTTTTGAAGGCTGGTCAAGAAGTTAAGGTTAAGGTTCTGAATGTAGATCCAGAACGTGAACGGATTTCATTATCCATCAAGCAGACTCTGCCAGGCCCATGGGATGACATCCAAGACAAGGCTCCAGTTGGCTCCGTTCTGACTGGTACTGTTAAGCGTCTGACTAGCTTCGGTGCATTTGTTGAAGTATTCCCTGGTGTTGAAGGTCTGGTTCACATTTCTCAGATCTCACACAAGCACATTGCTACTCCAGCTGATGTATTGAAGGGTGGTCAAGAAGTTAAGGTTAAGGTTCTGAACGTCGACCCTGAACGTCAACGTTTAGGTCTGTCCATCAAGGCTTTGGAAGAAAAGCCTGAAGGCAGTGATGAAGGTAACGGTAACCACCGTGGTAACCGTAGCCGTCGTCCACGTCGTAACAACTACGCAGCTGATGCTCCTGAAGAAGAGAACGGCTTCACGTTGGGTGATTTGATTGGTGACGAACTGAAGAACGCCCGCAAGTAGTTTTTACCTTAAATTAAACGGAGGTCGAGAAGGATCATTTCTTTTCGACCTTTTTTTGATGAAATTAAAGGAGGGGATTATAGATGGCAAACCCAGTCGTTGCAATTGTCGGTCGCCCCAATGTCGGCAAGTCAACATTGTTCAACCGCATTGCTGGTGAACGAATTTCAATTGTTGAAGACACACCAGGGGTAACCCGTGACCGCATTTATACACATGCCGAATGGTTAGGCAAAGAGTTTAACATGATTGATACTGGCGGGATTGAATTATCTGATCAGCCGTTGATCACGCAAATCCGCCAGCAAGCAGAAATTGCGATTGATGAAGCCGACGTCATTGTGCTGGTTGTGGATGTGCAAAGTGGTATTACGGACGCAGACGAACAAGTGGCACAGATCCTCTATCGGTCGAACAAACCAGTTGTTTTAGCAGTCAACAAGGTTGATAATCCCGAACGTCGCGCAGACATTTATGATTTTTACTCATTAGGTTTAGGTGAACCATACCCGGTATCCAGTGTGCACGGCACTGGCTTAGGGGATATGTTGGATGCAGTGATTGAACACTTTCCTGATGACCAGAGGCAAACTGAGGATGATACGGTTCGTTTCAGCTTTATTGGGCGTCCCAATGTCGGCAAGTCATCATTAGTCAACGCGATTCTCGGTCAGCAGCGGGTGATTGTATCAGACATTGCCGGTACGACCAGAGATGCTATCAATACCCACTTTGAAAGCCAGGGGCATAAGTTCACGATGGTAGATACTGCCGGGATTAAGAAAAAGGGGAAGCTCTACGAAAATACGGAACGGTACGCCCTAATGCGGTCAATGAAGGCCATTGATGATTCTGATGTGGTCTTGGTCGTTTTAAACGCTGACGAAGGTATTCGTGACCTTGATCGGCATATTGCCGGCTACGCACATGAAGCTGGTAAAGGGGTCATCATTGTCGTTAACAAGTGGGATTTGTTACCCGGGCGTGACCAACGCACAATGACCGACTTTACCAACTTGATCCGGCATGAATTCCAATACTTAAGCTATGCACCCATTATTTTCGTTTCCGCTAAAACCAAACAACGGCTGGCACAGCTGCCACCGCTGATTCTAAAGGTTTACGAACATGCTAAGCGGCGAGTAAAATCGTCGACGTTGAACGATGTGATTATGGATGCAATTGCGGCCAACCCGACACCAAGCACGAATGGCCGGCGTTTACGGGTATTCTATGCTACCCAGGTCGCGGTAGCGCCACCGACTTTTGTCATCTTTGTCAATGACCCTGACCTGATGCATTTTTCATATGCGCGTTATCTGGAAAACCAAATTCGACAAGCATTTGATTTCTCGGGGACCCCAATTCATCTGATTAAGCGCCAACGTAATTAATAATTGCAGGGCATTCTGTGAATTGCATTAAAAAGACGATTTATCGTGAAAGCGCCTTGCCAACGCGGTTTCTCTATGCTAACCTTATTTTTGAAATGATACGTTGTTGCGTTATTATTTCGTTAATTTTGGACCACTCAAAATTAACAATCACCGGACACTCAAATGTGTTCACAGTGGGAGGTGAAAAAACATGGCAAACAAAGCAGAATTAGTAAGCAATGTTGCATCAGCAACCGGCTTAACTAAAAAGGACGCAACTGCTGCAGTTGATGCAGTATTCAGTTCCATCCAAGCTTCCTTAGCTAAGGGTGAAAAGGTACAGTTGATCGGCTTTGGTAACTTCGAAGTACGTCAACGTGCCGCACGTAAGGGTCGTAACCCACAAACGGGTCAAGAAATCCGTATTCCTGCAAGCAAGGTACCTGCATTCAAGCCAGGTAAGGCTCTGAAGGATGCCGTTAAGTAAACAAATACTTAACTAAAAACATTAGCGAGGGTGGAATCATCCTCGTTTTTTGTTTGCTATGTTTTTAAGACGAAAGTTTCAAGAGGAGGCAATTAAATGGCAAGTTATTCGCAAGAAATGCTTGATAATTTAGATAAGGGTCAACTGGCAGCCGCCAAAAAATCGTTTGCCTGGGCTTTACGCAAGGACGACGATGATACTTTATTTGATTTAGCGCAACAACTATATGGCTTAGGCTTCCTTAAGCAGGCACAACGAATTTACAAAAAGCTATTGGCTAAATATCCTGACGAAGGGGAATTAAAGACTAACTTAGCCGAAATTGCGATTGATAATGGTAATAATGATGAAGCACTAACTTACCTGTCACAAGTGGACAAAGATTCTCCTGCCTATTTGCAATCATTATTAGTGGCGGCAGACCTATACCAGACAGAGGGCGAATTTGAAGTCACTGAGGAAAAATTGCGTGATGCCTACGCAATTGCGCCTGATGAGCCCGCGGTCCTTTATGCTTTAGGCGAGTTTTACTACCTGATTAAGCAGTTTGATAAGGCAATCATGTACTATATCGCCTTGATTAAGGCCGGTTACGCAGAGTTTGACAAGGTGGACATTGCCGGCCGTCTGGGAATGTCATACGCACAAAGTGGGCAGTTTGACCAGGCACTGGCTTACTTGCGTCAGGTTGCCCCAGAATACCAGACCACGGACATTCGTTTCCAGACTGGTCTTACCCAACTGCACTTGGGAAAGGTAAGGGAAGCGATCACGAGTTTTAACGAGCTGATTGAAGCCGACGACCAGTATGCTTCCGTTTACCCGGCGTTAGCCCAGGCATATACAAAGCTGCACCAATATGAAAAGGCTTTGAAGGCTGCGCAGGAGGGTCTTGGTGTCGACCAGTATAATGAGCAATTGTTTGCCCAGGCGGCAGAGATTGCTAGCCACTTGGATCAGCCGGATTTAATGCAAAAATACCTGTCAAAGGCCCACCAATTGGATCCCGAAAACATTCGCATTGCTTTGGCTTACAGCAACTTCTTGATTCAACAAAAGCAGCATGAGGAGAACTTAAAGCTGCTAGCACCGTTTGTTGAAGACCACGACTTGGATCCACAGGTGGAATGGAATTTGGCACAATCACACCAGGCCCTGGAGAACTACCAAGCAGCCGGTCAGGCTTATGATGCGGCCTTACCAGCTTTTAAGGACGATCCCGATTTCTTAGAGCAGTTGATTGAATTTGACCAGGAGGCCGGTCGGCATGATCAACTAGTGGAGGTATTAAAGCATTATGTTGATTTAGTACCCACGGACGGCGAAATGGTCGACCTGTTAGATTCACTGAATGATTAAGCAACTAGTACTAAAAAAGTCAGGCTGTTCTTGTGCAAACGAATAGCCTGGCTTTTTATTATGGAGTTTTTAGCAGTAAACGGCGATAGTAAAGCAGGGATGCGGGATCCAAGCGTAACCGGGTCATTAGTTGTTGGTCGCTCCATTCCGCGTGGTCTTGTAAGTTCTGTAGGACATAGGAACGATGCAAAACGGACGGATTAATGCTGAAGCCGAGATACTGACGATCATGCGCCAAGTATTTATGCAAAGCAGGTGCGCTTAACAGCGGATCTTTGGGATCGTAGCGCTGCTTTAAAAAGAGGTCGGGTACTCCTTGCAAAGCCTGCAATGGCCGGATAAAAGCAGCATATTGTTTTAAAAAAGTTTGTTCGAAAGCGTCCTTGAATGGATGTTTTCGTACTTCGTGAAAGAAGCCGGGCTGGAGAAATTCATGGCTGGTGTAGCCATGGGCACATAATAGGATTACTAGCCGAGTATAAAAGTGCACTTGATCATCAGCTAAGATAAGTGGTAATTTGGCCAGCCATTCGTAATCTAGTTTTGCCTTTTGTGCCTGGGCATGACCATGTAATTCTAAGGTCGGTAGGTGATGACTGATGCCACTACTAAAGCAAAAGCGAAAGTAGCGGTTGAGTTGCGAAATCAATTTATTATAGGTCCGGTCATTTAAACGTTTGTCGGCCCGTAACTGGTTAAGATACGCACGGAGGTCGTTATCGGTTACTGAATCGGCAGCAACTGGTGTTTCGCCATGCAAGTCAGTTAAGTAAATAAATAATTGCCGGATGGACTGATCATAATTGTGAATGGTAATTTTTGCCAAGCCGTCTTTGTGCAAGCTAAGCAGGAAGGCAGTTTGGAGAGGATAATCCGCCATCATCATCACTCCTTAAGTTACAAGTAGTTATTTACTTTAACTTTATCACAAAAAACAAATTTTCCCAAAATTTGTTAAAATAGGACAGGTAATTTAAACAGTGGGGATGAAAAAATGCGATTAACCAATTTACCGGCCATTTTTGAACCAGCGCGGCCGGTACTGCAGCGGATCGAGCAAGCCGGGTATGAAGCATATTTTGTTGGCGGTTGTGTCCGTGACACAATTTTAGGCGATCATATTCACGATATAGATATTGCTACCAGTGCTTACCCAAGTGAAATCAAACAAATTTTTAAGCGCACGGTTGATACTGGTATCGAGCATGGTACAGTTATGATTCTCGATCATGGCAAGGGATATGAGACCACCACTTTTCGAACGGAAAGTGGCTACCAGGACTTTCGCCGTCCCGACCATGTAACCTTTGTGCGTTCCTTAAGTGAAGATTTAAAGCGACGGGACTTCACAATTAACGCTTTAGCGATGAAAGAAAACGGGGAAGTTATTGATTTATTTGATGGTTTAAGTGACTTGAAAAAGCACTTAATTAAAGCCGTTGGGGATCCAGAAGCCCGTTTTCACGAAGATGCCCTCCGCATGATGCGGGCCGTGCGTTTTGCTAGCAAGCTCGACTTCGACATTGATCCGCAGACTCTTCAAGGGGTAACGGATAATGCCAGCCTGCTCAGCAAGATTGCTGTCGAACGGACTCAAGTTGAGATGGAGAAATTATTGCTTGGTCAAAACCCGCCACGAGGGCTCCATGCAATGCTGTCAACAGGTTTGTACCAATACTGTCCAGAGTTGGAGGGACAGGCAGAAGGATTGCAGCGTCTTGCCGATTGTAATCATTGGCCATTAACCAGCAACATTGCTGCTTGGAGTGCGCTTCTGTATGCCCTTCAAGTTCCTGCTGACCAAAGCACTCACTTCCTTAGACAATGGAAGCTTTCCAATGATTTAATGAGTTCGGTCAAAAGCGTATTGGTATTCCTAGGTCATGCTGCGAAAAATCAAGTCGACACCTGGACACTTTTCCAGTGTGGCAGAAATAACTTGCAGGCTGCAGCGGAAGTCGCAATCTTATTTGATTTTGCCAAAGAACAAATGCAAGAGTGGCAAAATGACTATGCCAAGCTGGCCATCCATGACCGACACGAACTTGCAGTTAATGGCGGTCAATTGCTTAAGGAAACGCCATTAAAGCCTGGGCCCGCAATGGGTAAGGTGTTAGAGCAGTCGTTAAGAGCAGTGGTAGCTGGTAAGGTAGCCAACTCACTGCCGGCTTTGTTAAAATATAGTGAGCAGTTAATTAATCAAGGGGACTTATAATGCAAACACTTCGCGCGGATAATTTGACGAGTATTTACGGTGAAAAAACGCTTTTTAAAAATGTTTCCGTAATTGTTAATGAGAATGACCGGATTGGTCTAATTGGTGTCAACGGTAGCGGTAAAACATCTTTTCTAAATGTTTTAGCCGGGTTAACCAGTGCTGATAGTGGTGAAATCATCAAACCGAATGACTATACCATTGGTTATTTGAAGCAAAAGCCGGATCTTGACCCTGATAAGACGATTATGGATGCTGTTTTTGCCGGTGATCAACGCATCTTTGCTACCATTCGTCGTTATGAAATGGCATTACAGCAATTCAGCGATCATCCTGAAGATAGCAAATCGGCCGACCAGTTTACGAAAATGCAGGGCATTATGGATCAGCAAGACTTATGGGATGCAGATAGCCAAGTTAAAACGATCCTAACCCAGTTGAAGATTAATGACTGGCAGCAGAAGATAGGCACTTTGTCTGGTGGCCAGCAGAAACGGGTTGGCTTAGCGCAGGTATTAATTCAACACCCTGACCTGCTTTTGCTTGATGAACCGACCAACCAACTAGATATTTCATCCATTGAATGGTTGCAAACCTTTCTGAATGGTTACAAGGGTGCGGTCATCGTCATTACCCATGATCGCTACTTCCTAGATCAGGTAACTAACCACATTTGGGAATTATCCTTTGGGACGCTTTACCATTATGATGGCAACTACCAGGATTTTCTGCAACAAAAGGCGGAGCGTGAAGAACTAGCAACCGAAGCAGAGCGCAAGCGCCAGGCATTGTACAAAAAAGAATTAGCATGGATGCGGCATGGTGCCAAGGCCCGGTCGACCAAACAAAGGGGCCGGATTAATCGTTTCAACCAGCTAAAAACGCAGGTCGGCAACTTGCAAACGGAAGGCAATGTTGAAATTAACCTGGGGTCTACTCGTTTAGGCAAAGACGTTATTAATGTTAAAGACGCCAACCTAGCTTTTGGTAAACGCCAGATTCTGAAGGATTTTAACTGGTTAGTACAGCCGGGTGATCGCATCGGGATTTCTGGAGAAAATGGTGCCGGCAAGACCACTTTGCTTAATGTCATTTCTGGTACGCAGAAACTGGACAGCGGCGTTATTAAGATTGGTGAAACGGTTAAAATCGGCTACTACACACAACAGACAGAACCGATCGACGATAGTAAGCGAGTAATCAACTATTTGACTGACGTTGCTGACACGGTACGGACAGCCAGTGGCGAAAAGATCAGTGTTACCAACTTGTTAGAGCAGTTTCTGTTCCCTCGCTTTATGCATGGCACGCTGATTCGGAAGCTATCCGGTGGAGAAAAACGTCGCCTATACTTGCTAAAGATCCTGATGCAGCAACCAAATGTCTTGCTTTTAGATGAACCGACAAATGACTTGGATATCAATACTCTGGAAGTGCTGGAGGATTACTTAGATGATTTTGATGGCACTGTGATCACTGTTTCCCACGACCGTTACTTCTTAAACCGGGTTGCTGATCAATTATTGATTTTTAAGGGTAATGGCGATATTCAACCATACACGGGTCTATTTACAGACTACCTGGCTGCCAGCGAGAAACAGGCAAAATCACAGAATAAGCAACCAGCGAAGGCGAAATCACAGTCTGATGAAAAGCCTAAGCAGCCAGCAAAGAAAGAGAAAACTAAGCTAACTTACGCAGAACAGCTAGAGTTTAATCACTTAGACGATGATTTAGATAAACTAGATGCTCAGCAAAAAGACCTTGAAAAGCAAATGGCGAAAAATGGTGATAATTACGTCAAATTAGCAAAATTACAAAAGAAACTGAATGAAGTCCAAAAACAGGTTGATGAAAAGACCAAGCGCTGGGAATACTTGTCAAGCTTTGTGGATGAATAAGGAGAACTAACATGGTAATTAATGAAAACGAACAACAATATCTTGATTTGGCGCGGTACGTGCTAGAGAACGGCCATTATAAAGATGACCGTACAGGAACCGGTACGCGCTCTGTTTTCGGCTACCAAATGCGGTTTGACCTGCAAAAGGGTTTTCCCATTTTAACGACCAAAAAAGTGGCTTTTGGCTTAGTGAAAAGCGAATTACTGTGGTTCCTGCGTGGCGACACTAATATCCGTTTCTTATTGCAGCACCATAACCACATTTGGGATGAATGGGCCTTCAAGAAGTGGGTTGAAAGTGATGAGTATAATGGCCCTGATATGATGGACTTTGGTCATCGTCGGTTGACGGACCCTGATTTCAAAAAAGAATATGTTGAACAGCATAAATTGTTCTGCCAGCGGATTTTAGATGACGATGAATTTGCCCAAAAGTATGGTGACTTAGGGCTGGTTTACGGCAGCCAGTGGCGGCACTGGAAGACCATCACCGGCGAAACCATTGACCAGCTGCACAACGTTATTGAAACGATTAAGCATAACCCTGATTCGCGGCGCATGATTGTGTCGGCTTGGAATCCTGAAGATGTGCCATCAATGGCGTTGCCACCATGCCATACTTTGTTCCAATTCTATGTGAATGATAATAAGCTGAGTTGTCAACTCTACCAACGTTCCGCTGACATTTTCTTGGGTGTACCATTCAACATCGTTTCTTACGCGTTATTAACGCACCTCGTGGCCAAAGAATGTGGCCTGCAAGTAGGCGACTTTGTCCACACTTTGGGCGACGCGCATATTTATAGCAACCACATTCAGCAAATCAAGGAACAGTTAATGCGTCCCGTTCATTCTGCACCACACTTGATTTTGCCTGATGAAGCCAAGCCCGTTGACCAGTACGAAATGGATGATATTAAGCTGGATAATTACGAGCATGAAGGATCAATCAAGGCACCAGTAGCTATCTAAGGAGAATTGGTATGACACAAATTGCATTTGTTTATGCTGAAGATGAAGCTGGCTGGATCGGTTTGCACCAACAGCTTCCTTGGCATATTCCGGAAGACATGCAGCATTTCAAGCAGGTGACGATGGGGCATCCAATGATTATGGGACGTAAAACCTTTGATTCTATTGGGCGCCCATTACCAGGCCGCAAGAGCATCGTGGTTAGTCGCCAGGAACAGTCAATTCAGGGGGCAGTGGTCGTTCATTCAGTAAGCGAGTTAATGAATTGGATTGCTGCACATGATGAACATGAGCCTTACATGGTGATTGGTGGTGCGCAGATATTCAAACTAATGGCACCATACGTGAACATTCTCTACCGCACCTTAGTTACTGGTGACCATCACGGTGACACTAAAATGCCGCAAATCGATTTAGCAAAGTGGCATTTAGTCAATAAAAAAACGGGATCGTTAACCGACTCCGCTAAAGAAAACTATGTGTTTGAAGAATGGATATTAAACAAAAAGTAGGACTGAGAAATACATCAATATTGTTCCTACCAAAACAAAGACGTGCCAAATGAGGTGGGTATACTTACCGGGAAAGCTATAGAGCACAGCGCCCATTGTAAAGACGATGCCGCCAGCTAACAAGAGGCCAAAACCGGTAGGACCGAGGTGATTCCAGAGCGGCCAAAAGGCAACCATGCATAACCAACCCATAATTACATAGATGACGGTGGACCACCAATTAGTCTTGTCAATCCAGATGATCTTGTAGACAATTCCGGCAATTGCACAGGCCCATTCAATGCCAAAGATGGTCCAGCCTAGCCATCCTTTGATGCACACTAAGCAATAAGGGGTATACGTGGCGGCAATTAACATGTAAATCATTGCATGGTCAAAAATGCGAAAGACGTGTTTGGCACGCGTAAAAACGAGGCTGTGAAATAGGGTCGAGGCCAAGTAAAAGAGGATCAAGACGCTGCCATAGATGGTAAAAGTGACGATGCGCATGGCTCCATCACGATGAACTGCCTGGATGATTAAAAGCACCAGCCCAGCAATAGATAAGGCAGCGCCAAATCCATGGGTAATAGCGTTACCGACCTCAATGGCCACGCTTGATGATAACGGGTGATTACCTTTCTTATGTTGTCCTTTAGCCATTCGGCGTGATTCTCCTTTCGTTCATGAAATATCAAAAAAGTTTTGGTATACTAAATGCAGTTTTAAAACATGAGCTGTGTTAAATTAACATTGATATGAGATCATCTAGTTTTGATAACTAGATACATTATACCAAAATGCTCAGGAAGTGTGGTAAAAATCCATGTCAAAAATTAAAATTGTTTGCGATTCTTCGGCTGGTTTGACTGAAGAAGAAATTAAAAAATATGATATTACCATCGTTCCATTAACAGTGATGATTGATGGAACGGTTTATACTGAATGCGAAACCATCACTAATGATCAGTTCCCTGAATTAATGAAAGCTGCTAAGAGTCTGCCAAAGACGTCGCAGCCACCGATTGGCAAGTTTGTAGAATCCTTTGACAAACTGGGTGCTGATGGGAGTGAAGTTCTCTGTATTACCATGATGGCTTCCATTAGCGGCACCATTCACGCGGCTGAACAGGCAGCTTCGATGACCGAGACCAAGGTAACCGTTGTGGACTGCCATGAAACCGACCGGGCAATGGCTTTCCAAATCATTGCCGCCGCAAAAGTGATTGAAAATGGTGGTAGCGTGGATAATGCAGTGGCCAAGATGAAGGACGTGTATGATCACACCAAGCTCTTCTTAGCAATTGATAAACTTGATAACTTGGTTGCTGGTGGCCGGGTAAGCAAATTTGCCGGCACACTATCTAACTTGCTGAACATTAAAGTTATGCTAGAAATTAAAGACGGTGAAATTCACATTGCTTCCAAGGGTCGTGGCATTAAGTCCATTCACCGTGAGTGGGATAAGATCCTGCAACAAATGAAAGAAGGACCAAAAGTTTTAGCTATCGGTATCTCTGACGTTCAGGCAGATAAAGAAGTTAAGCGCCTGTATGACAAGGTGCATGCACTTTTCCCTGATGTAAATATTGTTGTGCGTGAAACCGTACCGATTATTGCAACGCATACTGGTTTAGGTGCCAATAGTTTGCACTATTACACGGAATAGTTAAAAGGCTGGGTGATTCTCAGCCTTTTTCGTTTAATTAAGGAGGGAGATTGGAATGAAAAAGGTCTGGAAATGGCTCCTTCTAATTGTGGTGGTATTACTGGCAGCTGGCGGCGCTTACTATTATGCACAACGGCCATTAAGTCATGAACCCCAACCTGCCAAAATCGTTAAAAAACACGTGCGTTTGGTAGCAATTGGTGATTCATTAACCTATGGACAGGAGGATGAGAAAAATAACGGCGGTTACGTTGGTCAAATCAAACCGGCCTTGGAGAAAAAATATAATACCAAAGTTAGTACCTGGAATTATGGTGTCAGTGGCGACCGTTCTGACCAGATTTTAAAGCGCCTCAATAATCAGCCGAAAATGCGTAAAAATCTGCGAAAAGCAGACGTAATTGTGATGACTGTTGGTGGCAATGACCTCATGCAGAAACTGGAGGGTGACCTTTTATCATCGCCAAAGGGTGTCGATAAAGACGTGGCAAAGGCCAAACTGGTTTATCATAAAAAATTAATGGCACTATTTAAGGCGGTGCGTAAGCAAAACCCACATGCACCGATTTTCTTGTTTAGTATCTACAATCCTGTGTATACTTATTTCCCACAAGTCTCTATTATTAATGATTCAATCGCCAAGTGGAATCAAACTAGTAAAAGTACGGTGCAGAAATTCCAGCCGGCATACTTCGTCGATATCGACCATTTAATGTCATATGGTCAATATAAAACTAAACATGACCGCGCCAAGTTAATGAAGACATCTAAAGAAGTCAACCAAACCGCAATCAGTCAAAAACAAGTGGTTGCCATTATGGACCATAATGATAAAAACTTGAATGAGTATATCTCGACTGATGATAATTTCCATCCTAACCATCGGGGATATACACAAATAACCAAGGCATTATTAAAGCAAATGGAAAAACATGATTCGTTCATGTACGAAAAGAGTTAAGGGAGGATTGTCCATGAGGAATAAGTCAACAAAACATAATCCGTGGAAATGGGCATTCTTTACCCTGCTTACGCTAATTTTGCTCGTTATCGGGACCATATTCTTTAAAGCAACGGCCCCGACTAATGTACCGGCACAGCAAGAAGCATACTCAACTACCGACACCTCGGTGGCAGTGACTTTGAACCGGCGGCAAGTGAATGCATTGTCCAAGAACTACCTGGACCGCTTTTTAAAGGATGACAAGGTTAAATATCGCTTTGTCGTCGGAAACAAGTATGCAACAGTAATTGGCAAGACACATTTTCTGGGTGCTCAAGTCCAATTTGCCCTGAACTTTATTCCTAAACGCTTGTCAAATGGCAACATTCTCTTGCAAACCAAGGGCTTATCTGTGGGACAGCTTAACTTGCCGGTTAAATTTGTTCTGAGCTACATCAAGTCTAATTACAAGCTACCTAATTGGGTCTACGTCAACCAGAAAAAGAAGACCATCACGCTTGATCTTAACCGATACAGCAAGCATCGCTCACTCCATTACTCTGCCCAGGAAGTACATATGGAGAAGGGTGAGTTTAAATTTCTCATTACCATTCCTAAGGGAGGCAAATAATAAATGCTTGAAAGCTTTTATCATTATCTAATGACACAACGGCAACCTGACAATCCCGACGAAATCGAGCAATTTGCCAACAATGCCTTTTATGACACCACTTTTCCTAAGCAATCCCAGGATTTTGATGAGATTTCCCATTATTTAGAAGAAACGGCTGATTACTTGCCCTCAATGACGATTTTTGATGAGGCTTGGCAAAAATACTTAGAAAAGATGAATTAGGAGGAAATCATGGCAATGACTCAATGGTTCCCGGGGCACATGGCTAAGGCCTTGCGGCAAATTCGGGAACAGATGCACTTAGTCGATATTGTATTTGAATTGGTGGATGCACGGGTACCGTACTCAACCCAGAACCCCGAGATTGCCCGGTCAATGGGCGATAAGCCACACCTATTAATTTTAACGAAGACGGATTTAGCTGATCCGGCAGTTACTAAGCAGTGGTTAGCATTCTTTAAAGAGCATCAGCAACCAATACTGGCATTGGATTCCCGTGACCACAACGTCAGCAAAATCGTGAGTCGTGCAACTGCCAAGATTCTTCGGCCAAAAGCAGAGCAACAACAAGCAAAAGGAATGCGGCAACGGGCAATGCGGGCAATGTGTGTCGGCGTGCCCAATGTCGGCAAATCGACGTTGCTTAATCACTTAGTCAAGAAGAATGTGGCTAGTACCGGTAACCGGCCAGGAGTCACGACTGGCCAACAATGGCTTCGTTCCAGCAAAGATTTGGAATTGTTGGATACCCCGGGTGTCTTATGGCCTAAATTTAATTCCGAACGCCAAGGCAACCTGCTTGCTTTGACGGGCGCAATTCGTGATGGCATCTATGCCAAAGATGATGTTGCTTTATTTGCGTTGGAATATTTGCGCCAGTACCGCTTACCAGAATTACAAAAGCGCTATCGCTTAACTGACGATCAAGTAGACCCAAGCGTTGGCAATCCTGACTTGTTAATGACTATCACGGCGAAAATGGGCTTCCGTGATGATTATGAGCGGGGCAGTGACCGCCTGATTTGGGACGTGCGTAAGGGCAAACTGGGGTTAATTTCATTAGAAACGCCAGCAGATATTGAACAGGAAGCAAACAATGACTGAGCAATTAACAGTTAAAGAAATTCAAAACCGTTTAAATGACGTTCATTCGACCACTGATCCATTTTTGAACGAATGTACTAATGATGGCCGCAAAGGGGTGCAAAATGCCGTAAAACGCTGCTTAAAACGCTTAGATCGTATACAAAAGGCTAAGGCGGCTTTTCAGCACCGCTTTTTGTATGAAAACGCTCTTTGGCAAAGCGACAATCAGTATGTTGCTGGGATCGATGAGGTCGGGCGAGGACCATTAGCCGGACCGGTAGTTGCCTGTGCGGTCATTTTAGATCCCTCCTTTAATTTGCTAGGCGTGACCGACTCTAAGATGCTGACGCGTCATGAGCGTGAACAACTGTACTTAAAAATAGTTGATGAAGCCGTCGAAGTCAGCATTGGGGTCCGGTCGGCTCAAGAGATTGACCGCGTTAACGTGCTCGAAGCTGATAAGGAAGCCATGACGGACGCCATCAATGCCTTAGACCACCATCCCAGTCATTTGATTATTGACGCTGTCAAACTAAATAACCCGATTCCGCAAACCACCCTGATCAAGGCAGATCAAAAGAGCATTAGTGTCGCTGCTGCGAGCATTGTTGCTAAGGAATACCGTGACCACTTGATGGCAGAATACGACCGCTTGTATCCACAGTACGATTTTGCTCAGAATATGGGCTATGGCACGAAACAACATCTGCAAGGATTAGCAGAAAATGGGCCTTGCCCAATTCACCGGCGCACTTTTGCCCCAGTAGATCGCTACTAAAAATTAATTCAAAATCAAGCCTTCTGCGTTTTTTAAATACAGGAGGACTTTTTTATGCTGGAAAGAGACTTTTTACTGCGTTTGCACCTTTGCCCCCATATGGGATTGCTTAGCAAATACCGTGTTTGGCAGACTGCCCACAAATTTCATGAGTTTAATAATTATCGTTTCTTAGGACAACAAGCCGGCTTATCAACGAAAACAATGGATTACTTTGTTGATCATTTTATGGATAGTGACGTAGACAAACTGCTGGTTTTAAATCATGGCGTGCCGTATGTTTGCTTGCTAGATCCCGATTATCCACAATGCTTACGTGAATGTTTCTGTCCGCCACTTGTCTTATATTACGCTGGAAAGCGAGAACTGCTCTCAGACAAGAAGTTAGCGGTGGTTGGTGCCCGTAATATGACCCCGTATGGGCAAGCCGTGCTCAGACAATTATTACCACCAATCGTAGCTCAAAACATTACCATTGTTAGTGGCTTAGCGCGTGGGATAGATGGGGCTGCACATCGGCTGACTTTAAAACATGCTGGTAATGCCATCGCCGTTATTGGTAATGGCTTGGATAGGTTTTACCCACGCGAAAATGCTGATTTGCAAAACATGATCGTGCAGTCCGGATTATTATTAACGGAATATCCACTGGGTACAGGTCCCTTACCGTTTCATTTTCCGGAACGCAACCGTATTATTGCAGGCTTAGCCACGGCTTGCTTAGTGGTGGAGGCTCGACAAAAAAGTGGCAGCCTGATCACGGCGAATATTGCAGTTCAAGAAAACCGGAACGTTTTAGCGGTCCCAGGTTCGATCATGCAACCACTATCCAAAGGCTGTAATGAATTAATTGCTGAAGGTGCCCGTCCAGCTTTAAATGCCAGCGATATCCTTGAAGAATTAACAATGTCCTCGTTTTGATAAACGTTATCAAGTTTTAAATTCTTCCTTATTGATTTGACAGCCAGTCAAAAATGGCTTATTAATATGAAAGAAAACAAAACAAGATAGGAGCCGTACAGTGGCAACTAAAACAAGCAAAAAATCAACAACGACAAAAACTACTACTAAAAAACGTACCCGTACTAACCGTAAAAAGCTAGTGATCGTGGAATCACCATCGAAGGCGAAAACCATTGGTCGTTACCTTGGCCGGACTTACAAGGTTGTTGCTAGCCTGGGTCATGTTCGTGACTTGCCGAAGAGTCGGATGGGCGTTGAAATCGATAACGATTATAAGCCGGATTACATCACTATTCGAGGTAAGGGGGACGTCATTAAAGAACTCCGCAAAGATGCGAAGAATGCAAAAGCAATTTATCTTGCATCCGACCCCGACCGTGAAGGGGAAGCCATTGCCTGGCATGTCTCCAACCTGTTAAAGATGGATGATAAGGACAAGAACCGGGTAACTTTTAACGAAATTACCAAGGATGCGGTAAAAGAAGCCTTTAAAGAACCACGTACCATTAATATGGACTTGGTTGATGCCCAGCAAGCGCGTCGTGTGCTTGACCGCTTAGTAGGTTATTCCATTAGTCCGATTCTTTGGCGCAAAGTCAAAAAAGGCCTCAGTGCCGGTCGTGTGCAATCGGTCGCTTTGAACCTGATTATTCAACGGGAAAAGGAAATTCGTAACTTTAAGCCCGAAGAGTATTGGAGTATTGATGCTGAATTCCAAAAGGGCCGTTCAGAAAAGTTCAAGGCATCCTTCTATGGTGAAAACAATAAGAAGGTTGATCTGCACAATAATCAAGATGTGCAGCGGATTTTGGCTAAAATTGACCGGAAAAAGTCGTTCAATATCGATAAAGTTGACCGGAAAGAACGACGTCGTCAACCACAGCCACCATTCACTACTTCTACGATGCAACAAGCTGCCAACCGGCGTTTGAATTTCCGTACCCGGAAGACGATGATGGCGGCTCAGCAACTATATGAAGGAATCAACATTGGCAAGGGTGCTGCAGTAGGTCTCATCACTTATATGCGTACTGACTCGACGCGAATTGCCGGGATTGCCAAGCATGAAGCGTCACAGTTTATCCATGAAAAATATGGTGGTCAATATGCCGCTGTTAAACCGGTAAAGGGCAAGCTGCCAGAAGGGGCTCAAGACGCCCACGAAGCCATTCGCCCAACGTCTGTCTACCGGACGCCAGCCGAAATGAAACAGTATTTGACCAATGATCAATACAAGCTGTATAGCCTGATTTGGAGTCGTTTCGTAGCTAGCCAAATGACACCAGAAATCATTGACACCATGACGGTTACTATTACCCAAAATGGGGTTAATTTCCGTGCTAATGGTTCCAAAGTTAAATTTGCTGGATTTACGAAGGTTTACAAGCGCAGTCAGGATAAAAACAATATCTTGCCAGACTTAGCCGAAGGTGGTCAAGTAAAGATGGTGAGTGATAATCCGGCTCAGCACTTTACGCAACCACCGGCTCGGTACACTGAAGCTGCGTTGGTTAAAACCCTTGAAGAAAACGGGGTAGGGCGGCCATCTACTTATGCACCTACTTTGGACACGATTCAACGTCGTTACTACGTGCGGCTAGTTTCTCGGCACTTCGAACCTACAGAGTTAGGCGAAGTGGTTAACGACTTAATTGAAAAGCAGTTCCCACAAATTGCCAACGCTAAGTTTACGGCTGATGTCGAAGCCGACTTGGATAACATTGAAGAAGGCAAGAAAAAGTGGGTAAAGGTCGTCGATGACTTCTACCAGCCGTTTAGCAAAGAAGTAGCCAAGGCAGAAGAACAAGTCGAAAAGGTGCAGATGCAGGATCAGTTAGCAGGAATTAACTGTGATATCTGCGGTGCGCCAATGGTGGTTAAGATGGGCCGCTATGGCAAGTTCTATGCTTGTTCACGTTTCCCCGACTGTCGCAATACCAAAGCGATTGTGAAGGATACCGGCATTGTTTGTCCAAAGTGTGGCAAGGGAACGGTTGTTGAACGTAAGTCGCGTAAGAACCGGACCTTCTATGGCTGTTCACGCTACCCTGATTGTGATTTTGTTTCTTGGGATAAGCCAATTGGTCGTAATTGCCCTAAGGATGGCCATTTCTTAGTCGAAAAGAAGGTTAAGAGCGGCAAACAGGTAGTTTGTCCAAATGGTGACTATGAAGAACCGGTACAAAAATAATTTCAATGGTTAAAAAAGGAGGCTCCTAGCAAGCGATAAAATAATGCTAGGCGGCCTCTTTGTTTATCTGGGAGGTTCAAATGCAAGATCAAGTAAGACAGGATTTAGCAGCGATGATGGCTAAAGAGGAGATGTATCAAACCCAGCAGCAAACACTTTTTGCTGCTGCGGCACGGGTTGAACAAACATTTGCGCAAACGACTAGTTTCCCTGGATGGTCGCAGTTCACCAGTAATGACTTTGCCGCATTTTTAAGCTTGGAGCAGCAGGCAGGAAAGCAGGCGACTGAATTAAGGAATCTGTTAACTTCCTTAGACCAGTTTGGGGGAGTTTTGCAAGATGCCCAAATAACTGCTGACAACCCATTTGATTTAGCTAACCTTTTCATGATTTATCTCACCAGCGAGCGGCAGTTATCTCAAGCAACGAGTACTGGTTACCATAACGATTTAAAAATGATTCGCCAATTTTTGGAAGAGCAAGGTGAATGGCAGGGCTGGCTTACAGTAGACCGTCTGGATATGGAACGCTATCTTGCCCACCAAAACCAATTGCATCGGGCACGGACAACCATCAGTCGTGAATTAGCTAGCCTCCGCAACTTTTTCGACTTCCTCTTGAGCAATCATCTGGTTGACGATAATCCCTTCACCGAAATCCATTTAAAGACGCATCCGCGTGACTTACCTCGTTACTTCTATGAACCAGAAATGAAGGCACTGTTTAAGGCAGCTGATGGTCAGGGAAGACCGCTGGATTTTCGTAACCGGGCGATTCTAGAACTCTTGTATGCAACTGGCATGCGGGTTAGTGAATGTTCATCTCTTAAGCAAGAGCAGATTAATTGGGATCTTTCATTAATTCTGATCCACGGAAAAGGCGATAAGGAGCGCTACGTTCCCTTTGGCCAATACGCTAAAAAGGCTGTGAAAAATTATCTGACAAATTGCCGTACACCATTAATGGCCAAGTATGGTCAGCACCATGATTTCTTGTTCATTAACCATTATGGCAAACCCATCACTTCTACCGGGATTGAGTACATTTTGAACCGGGTCATCCAAGTGAGCTCGGTCAATTCGGACATCCATCCCCACATGCTGCGGCATAGCTTTGCGACAGCTATGTTGGATAATGGGGCCGATATTCGAACGGTTCAGGAATTGCTAGGCCATGCGAGTTTGTCCACAACCCAGATCTATACCCACGTCACGCGGGAAAATTTGCAAAAATCATATGAAAAATACTTTCCCCGTGCTAAAAACGACCACGAGGATAAATAAAAACGGGCGCCGGGAATTAAAGCCCGCCACTCGTTTAAATTAATAATCTTACACTGAATTAATGTGATTGATGTTTTTTCCGGAGATATTGCCCTAAACCGAAGGAAACCATTGATTCCCTGCCATGGATGATCCGGTTAATGTTCGCGCGGTGTCGGTAAATCACCAGTAATGATAACAATCCGGCAATCCAAGCCAAAATAGTATCATGAATGAATAAGGCAATTACGAAAACGGAAGTAATGCCAATGATGCTAGCGCAACTGGCCATGCTCGTTAAGCAAAGGGTAAGAATGAAAATAGTGGCCGCAACCACAAATAATCCGGGATTATAGGCTAGGAGGATCCCGGCACTCGTTGCTACCGCTTTACCGCCATGAAAATGATCAAAAATTGAGACAGTGTGGCCGATTGAAGCAAACAGACCGATTAAAAGCGGGTTAATATCAACATGGAAAAAGTAGGGCTGCGATGATGCCAGCGTCCCCTTTAGAATATCCATTATCAGGACAACTGTACCGGCTTTCGGACCGAGGACGCGGAAGGTATTCGTCGTCCCAATATTGCCGCTGCCTTCCTTGCGAATATCTTGGTTGTAGAACAGTTTACCTACCCATAACCCAGATGGAATTGATCCCAACAGGTAGGCAACGATTATCATAAATACGTATATCATTTAATAGCTCCTAAATAAATTCACGGAGTAATAATATCACTGATTACTTGTGCTGACTAGCCTTGGCCGTTTGCACCAAGCGCAAATTTCGAGTAACATTGTTTTGTCATGTCTGTCGAATACAGACTTTTTTCGTAAATTGTTTAGTAAGGAGGCCCTTTGATGGCAGATAAATATCGATATGACTCCTCATCCATTAAAATTTTAAAGGGCTTAGAGGCCGTTCGTAAGCGTCCTGGTATGTATATTGGTTCCACGGATACTTACGGCTTGCATCATTTAGTCTATGAAATTGTCGATAACGCCGTTGATGAAGCTTTATCTGGCTTTGGTAATGAGATCGCAGTGACCATTGGTGCAGACAATTCAATTACCGTTCAAGACCACGGACGAGGCATGCCAGTGGGAATGCACGCGAGTGGTAAACCAACTCCCGAAGTCATCATGACTGTGTTGCATGCCGGTGGTAAGTTTGGCCAAGCTGATGGCTATAAGACTTCCGGTGGTCTGCACGGGGTCGGTGCTTCAGTAGTTAATGCTCTCTCGATCTGGTTAACTTTGACCATCGTCCGCGACCATGTTCGTTACCAAGAAAAATTTGAAAATGGTGGTAACCCGGTTGGGACATTAAGAAAATTAGGTAAAACGCGTGATGGCAGCGGGACAACTGTCTCCTTCAAACCTGATCCAACGATTTTCTCGACCACCGTTTTCGATTACAACACCCTGGCCAATCGTTTACGCGAATCAGCTTTCTTGCTGAAGGGCCTAAAGATTACTCTGACTGACGAACGAGCTGGGCAGGAACAAAGTGACACTTTCCAATACGAAAACGGGATCGTGGATTTTGTTGATTACCTGAACGAAGGCAAGGAAACGCTAGGCAAGGTGCTCTCATTCAGCGGCAAACAAGATGGGGTCGAAGTAGACGTTGCTGCCCAATATAATGACGGTTATTCCGAAAATATCTTGTCCTTTGTCAATAACGTGCGTACCCCTGATGGTGGAACGCACGAAGCTGGTTTCCGTAATGCTTGGACCAAGAGCTTCAATGATTACGCCCGTAAAGTTGGCCTATTGAAAGATCGTGACAAGAATTTGGAAGGCAGCGATGTGCGTGAAGGGCTCACGGCCGTTATTTCCGTCCGGATTCCGGAACGGATCCTGCAATTTGAAGGGCAAACTAAAGATAAATTAGGGACCCCTGAAGCACGTAAAATCGTGGATGCCATTGTTAGCGACCAGCTTGGCTACACACTGATGGAAAACGGCGACTTTGCCCAAATGCTGATTCGCAAGTCTATTAAGGCTCGGGAAGCACGGGAAGCTGCTCGCAAAGCCCGGGATCTTTCCCGTAACGGCAAGCGCCGCAGTCGCAAGGAACGAAACCTTTCTGATAAATTAACGCCTGCGCAGTCCAAGAATGCCAGCAAGAATGAACTCTTCCTGGTCGAAGGAGACTCCGCCGGTGGTTCAGCTAAACAAGGCCGGGATCGAAAGTTTCAAGCAATCCTGCCATTGCGCGGTAAGGTGTTAAACACCGAAAAGGCCAAGCTAGATGATGTCTTAAAGAATGAAGAACTAAATACCATTATCTACACGGTGGGAGCCGGTGTCGGTTCTGAATTCAATGTAGAAGACTCTAATTATGACAAGATCATCATTATGACCGATGCCGATGATGACGGGGCCCACATTCAAATCCTTTTGCTGACTTTCTTCTACAAGTACATGCGGCCAATGATTGAAGCAGGCAAGATTTACATTGCTTTGCCACCACTGTATCGTTTGCAACAAGGTAGAGGGGCCAAAACAAAGATTACTTATGCCTGGACCAATGATGAGCTACGCAAGTTAACCAAGCAGATGGGTGCTGGTGCTTCGTTACAGCGCTTCAAGGGGCTTGGTGAAATGAATGCTGACCAACTGTGGGAAACCACCATGAACCCGGCTACACGGACTTTAATTCGGGTACGGATTGAAGACGCTGACTTAGCTGAAAAACGGGTCACCACCCTGATGGGCAGCAAAGTTGAGCCACGACGGGAATGGATTGAAGAAAACGTCCACTTCACTATGAGCGACGATACCGAGTCCGACAAATTGGTTGAAAGCAAAGGCCATGTTAAATAACAAATTAAGCGAGAAGGGAGTTCAAACCTTTGAGTGAAAGCAAAATTGAAAATCGTACACTGGAACAATTAATGGGCAACCGGTTTGGCCGTTACTCCAAATCGATTATTCAGTCACGTGCGTTACCCGATATCCGTGACGGGTTGAAACCGGTCCAACGCCGGATCCTGTTTGCCATGAACAAGGACGGCAACACTTACGATAAGGTCTTCCGGAAGTCCGCAAAGTCCGTTGGTAACGTGATGGGTAATTTTCACCCGCACGGTGACAGTTCAATCTATGAGGCCATGGTCCACCTGAGCCAAGATTGGAAGTTACGCGAACCCCTAATTGAAATGCACGGGAATAATGGTTCGATGGACGGTGACCCGGCAGCTGCGATGCGTTACACCGAAGCACGTCTGAGCAAAATTGCGGGCTTGATGCTGCAAGACATTGACAAAGACACCGTCGAAATGACCTTAAACTTCGACGATACGGAGAAGGAGCCAACTGTCCTGCCCTCACGGATTCCTAACTTGCTGCTTAATGGGTCTACCGGGATTTCTGCCGGCTATGCTACTGAAATTCCGCCGCATAACCTGGCTGAATTAATCGACGCGTTAATCTACCTGTTGAAGCATCCGCAAGCTAGTCTAGATGATTTGATGAAACTGGTTCCCGGCCCTGATTTCCCAACAGGGGGAATTATTCAGGGACGTGACGGCATCCGTAAAGCCTACACTACTGGCCGCGGCAGGGTAGTTGTCCGGGCCAAGACCAGAATTGATAGTCTGCGGGGCAATCGTCAGCAGATTACTGTCGATGAGATTCCATACGGAGTTAACAAGGCACAGCTAGTCAAGCGGATTAACGATTTGCGTTTAGCTAAAAAGGTTGAAGGCATCGCGGAAGCCCGGGACGAAACCGACCGTTCCGGCTTACGGATTGCCATTGAACTGAAGCATAATGCCGATGCGCAAGGAATTTTAAATTACCTGCTCAAGAATACCGACCTGCAGATTAACTACAACTTCAACATGGTGGCGATTGATGATCAGCGGCCAATGCGGATTAGTCTGAAGCACTATCTGCGTTCCTATCTGACATTCCAGCAGCAGATCATTACGCGGCGGACACAGTTTGACCTGCACAAAGATCAAGAACGGCTGCACATTGTCGAAGGGCTGATCAAAGCCTTATCGATCTTAGACGACGTTATCCATACCATTCGTCGCAGCAAAAATCGTAAGGATGCCCAGCAGAATTTAGTTGCCGAGTATCAGTTTTCCGATAAGCAGGCAGCTGCCATTGTGGCCTTGCAGCTGTACCGGTTAACCAATACGGACGTGACCGACCTGCAGAATGAACAAGCTAAGCTGCAAAAAGAAATTGCTGCTTTTGAGAAGATCTTATCCGAAAAGGATGAGCTTGATCGGGTGCTGGAAAATGAGATGCTGGTGATTAAGAAGGAATTTGCTACGCCACGGCGGACCCAAATTCAAAACCAAGTGTCGCAATTAAAGGTTGCGCGGACAGTAACTGTCGCAAACGAAGATGTGATGGTGATGGTCTCACATGCTGGTTACATCAAACGCAGCAGTTTGCGTTCATACAAAGCTTCAGACTTTAATGACAACGGCTTGCGTGAGGATGATTACCCGTTGTTGGTACAAAAAGCATCAACGTTATCACACCTGTTTATGTTTACCAACCTGGGCCACGTTATTTACCGGCCGGTCCATGAATTGACCGATGTGAAGTGGAAAGACACTGGTGAACACATTTCACAAACAATTGGCTTAGCCGATAATGAAGAAATCATTAGTGCCATGATCTTGAAACGGCTTGATTTGCCAGGAACCGTTATTATTTCAACCAGTGACGGCCAAGTTAAGCAAACGGCACTCAGTGAACTGAAACCGGGATCCCGTTATAAATCACATGCCAGTCTGGTGATGAAGCTTAAAGATCCCGAAGCAGAAGTAATTAACGTACAATACTTCGAACCAGAAATGGAAAATCAAACCTTAGTAGGCATCAGCCGACAAGGTTATGCATTGCGTTTTGACGTAACCGCAGTACCAACGCAAGGACTGCGGACCGCTGGTGTACGGGCCATCAATCTGAAAGATGACGACCGTTTGATGAACCTGGTGCTGGCACATGATGATGATCTTTTGGCTATCATTACGCAACGCGGCGCATTTAAAGAAATGGCCGTCAGTGAATTAGATGTCGGCGCGCGGGCTAGAAGGGGTAATCTGGTGCTGCACCGCATCAAGCGTAATCCTCATGAAATCGCGAACTTTATTGCTTACCCGGCAGACTTTACGGGAGCAATGGAAATCATTACTGATCGGCCAGCCTTCCAGGACGTCTTAGTGACTGACCATCATTTAGGCACGGCCAAGTCCAACGGCGTTTTCGTTGTGGACACGGATAGTCAAGGAACGCCAGTAACGATCCGACAAAAGATTGTTGCTGAATCTGACACTCCTAATCCGGAAAAAGAAACCAGTAATTAAAAAAGCCCTGCAGAGCGATTAGGGCCGTGATAAAATAAATAGTGATATAAATTAAGGAGGAATTCCGCATATGAGTCAAGAATTAGTCTTTGGTCACCAAAACCCTGATACTGATGCTATCACCGCTGCTATGGCCTTTTCCTATTATCAAAATCAATTAGGTTACGAAACCGAAGCTGTTGCTTTAGGCGAACCAAACGAAGAAACCCAATACGCATTGAAGCACTTCGAAATGAAGGCTCCGCGGGTTGTTAAGACCGTTTCAAACGAAGTTGATTCTGTCATGTTAGTAGACCACAACGAACCACAGCAAAGTGCCCCTGACATTGATAAGGTTACGGTTACCCACTTGGTTGACCACCACCGGATTGCCAACTTCAACACTGCACAGCCATTATGGGCAAACTTGCGTCCATACGGCTGTGTCAGCACCATCCTTTACGAAATGTTCAACGAAAAGCACATCGATATTCCAGCTCACTTGGCAGGGATGATGATGTCCGCGATCATTTCTGATACTTTGCTGCTGAAGTCCCCAACCACGACTGATCATGATCGCGAAGCTGTTAAGGGCTTGGCTAAGATTTCTGGTGAAACAGACTACGAAACATACGGCATCAACATGCTAAAGGCTGGTACCAACATTGCTGCTAAGTCTGACAATGAAATTGTTGACGGCGATGCTAAGACCTTTGAATTAGGTGGTACTACTCTGCGGATTGGCCAAGTTAACACTGTTGACTTAGACGATGTATTTGCTCGCCAAGCTTACTTAGAAAAGGAAATGCAGTCCTTAATGAGTCAAAATGGCTATGATACCTTTGTTTTGATTGTTACTAACATCTTAAACAGTGATTCTGAATTGCTGGTTGTTGGTGCCAACCCAGACAAGGTTGAAAAAGCATTTGGCAAGAAGCTGGACGCTAACAAGCGTATGAACCTGCCAGGCGTTGTTTCACGGAAGAAGCAAGTTGTTCCTCCTTTGACGGACGCTTTTGAAGGCTAATTTATTATTGCAGATCAAAAAGGCTGGTTGTGAATAAACAGCCGGTCTTTTGTTTTGGCATAAGAATTAATAGGTGAGAGAATTGCTTGAAACAACTTTTATTCTGCTTTTAGTAGGTGTGTTTGCCGGCAGTTTGGGAGCGTTGCTCGGTATTGGTGGGGGCATGATTATTATCCCCATCTTAAGCGTCGTTTTAGGTCTGCCAATGCGGTACGCTATTGGTGCCAGTGTGATTGCAGTGATTGCTACTAGTTCAGGAGCGACAATTGCCTACCTAAAAGATGACCTGCTTAATTTACGGGTAGCCATGTTTTTGGAGATTGCAACCACTATTGGAGCCATCACAGGTGCCATTTTAACTGGTGTCATTGATGGTAAATGGCTGGAAGTGCTTTTTGGCATTTTCCTGGTATATTCTACTTACAATATGATTCAAAAGCTGCGGAGCAAAATTAAAACTGATGCGATGGGAGTCCAAGATGATCCGTTAGCACGTAAGTTAAAGTTGCAGGGTTCCTACTATGATCAACTGGATCAAAAAGAGCACTCGTACCAAGTTACCCACGTACCCGGTGGTTTCGCCATGATGTATGGTGCTGGTCTTGCCAGTGGCCTGCTGGGTATCGGGAGTGGTGTTTTTAAGGTGATTGCGATGGACACCATCATGAAGATGCCCCTTAAGCCATCGAGTGCTACCAGTAACCTGATGATGGGGGTCACCGCTGCTGCTAGTGCAACGGTGTACTTCTTCAATGGTTCTATTCAACCACACATTGCTGGTCCATTAGCCATTGGAATCTTAATTGGTGCTTCTATTGGTACGCGGCTAATGCAGCGAATTCATCCGCGCTTATTGCGTATGATTTTCGTACCAATCCTGTTTATCATGGGTGTGCAAATGATTCTTAAAGGATTCGGGGTGATGCACTAATGGCTGAGAAACAACCAACCATTACCAAAAAAGAAATGGACAACGTAGAAGATATCATCGGTCGTGTTATGCAGGTCGGTGTCATTCTTTCAGCAGCGGTAATTGTGATTGGTCTGTTAATGCTCTTTGTCAGCGGCAAATCCGGTTATCCGGCTGGTGTGCACCCAACCACCTTCACCGCAATTGGTAGGGGAGTGGCCGCACTGAAGCCGTATGCAGTTATCATGCTGGGGTTATTTCTCTTGATCCTCACGCCGGCATTACGAGTTATCGTCTCAATTTACGCTTTCTGGGAAATGCATGACCAGATGTATGTTTGGATCACTTCTTTAGTGATGGTGATCTTGATTATCGCCATGGTGATTGGACGTGCAGGAATTTAAAAACAAGTAATCAGGAATGTGTCAACGGTGAAAGGCGACACGTTCCTTTTTGTTAGCCAAGAAACTTGCACTTTACCGCAGCTGGATTATTTTTTGTAAGCAAAATCTGAGCCTTTCGCCCATTAGTAACGTATAATCATAAACAAGTTATGACAAAGGGGGAATTGCAAATGGATCTAACATTTACCGCTGCAGCACAAAAACGGTTGGCAAAGTATTTAGATGGTCATGACTACCGCATAATTTTAGATTTTGATGACGGGGTAGGGCCATTTTCAAAATTGGGCAACTGTTCTTTAGACGTTAATTACAAATTAATCTTTGTCGAACAAGATGAACAAGTACCAGATTTTAACGCCCATTTTGCGTCTAATCTCGGACCAATTTACTACAAGGACTTTGATGAACCGCAATACGATGAACATATGACGATTGATTTTAACCCACGCTACTTTACCTTACCGCTGAAAAGTGATTACCGCCTGTTAACGGACAACGTTGAAGTGATGCGGGTGTCACACGTTGATTTGGCAAATAAGCAGACTGCACCTGCCCACGATTGTTAATGTAGCAATTGCCTAAAATTAACCACTATTATTAATGGATAGAGAGCCTACTGATGGGCTCTTTTTTCTTGGTCATCATCAGGTTATACTTAATAGGTCAACTTAAACATTGCTCATGAAGGAGGATTTACAATGTCGCCAAGTACTCTTGTAGTAGAAGATTTTTCTACCTTAGGACAAATTTCAATGTTGGCTGCATTGAATATTCTGCAGGCTTTTGACATTGAAACGGCAGCATTGCCAACCGCCTTATTATCAACGCAAACAGAGGGCTTTAACATACCTGCACGGCTGGATACACATGAATGGATGCAGGCGGCGGTTAAACATTGGCAAACGATTCCGGAACTACAATTGCAGGGTGCATTAATTGGCTATTTAGGATCCACTAAGCTGATGGACCAGCTCGGTCATTTGTTAACTAACATCAAGGGGCTGGTCTTGATCGATCCGGTGATGGCTGATCGTGGGGCCTTATATCCAGGATTGAGTACAGATTACCCTCATTACATGCTTCAATTTTGCCAATCCGCTGACGTCATTTCGCCTAATTGGTTTGAGCTATGCTTACTAGCGGGCCTAAAGAAGCCCTTAAACGCCACTCTCAGCAATTTTAAGTTCCTCTTAAGTAAGTTGCATGAACAGGGGATACAGGCAGCTGTCGTAGCTACTGGCGTTCCTATTGAGAAAACGGCTGAAACTACGCTATTATATGACGGCCACCGCATTAATAGCTTTATCAGCAAGCGTTATCCTGGTCATTTTTATGGCGCTGGCGATACTTTTGCGGCATTATTAATGGGCAATCTGTTAAGCGGTAAAGATTTAAATACGGCTGTTCAAATTAGCTGTCAGCAGTTAAGCAATGCTATTAAAGAAACCAGTGCATACCCAGAGGAAGACCGGCGTTACGGTTTAAAACTGCGCAATCTGCTGCAGCTTATCAGTAAAAGTTAAAGCACAGCCCTTGACGTTTGTTCAATTATTCGTGAAAATAAGACTGAAACTTGTAAAAAGAAGGTCGAGTGTTTGTGAATAAATTTGTGAATAAAAAAGAAAATGGATTGCGTTCGTTTATTTTCGCAGCCTTATTATTGGCAATTACGGTCGTCTTTGGACGAATTTTTATCATTCCAATTCCGTGGACTCATGGCAACGTTAACTTGTGTGATGCCGGTATTTTTATTGCCGCTATGCTATTAGGACCCGCTTATGGTGGTGTGGTTGGCGGTTTCGGCGGACTGCTACTGGATTTAATTTCCGGATTTACACAGTATGCACCGTTTTCGCTGGTCGCACATGGTCTGGAAGGTTTCATTACTGGATGGATTTACCGTAAAACTGACAGCAAAAGCGCTCACTGGCTGGCATTAATTGTGGGCATTGTGATCATGGTAGTTGCTTACTTTATTGCTGACACGATTATGTACAAATTGGCGGCTGGCTTATTAGGTATCGGCACTAATATTTTGCAAGGCATTGTTGGTGCAGTGGTAGCAATGCTGGTTGTTCCTAGTATTAATAAACGAATCAAATTCTAAAAGAAATAATGTGGAGGCCAGAGGGGGGGACCTCCTTTTTCATAATATGGTTACTTTGTTTAATATATATTATGTAAAGTAAATAGTGCAATTTGACGGAGTCACGTTTGCTTTGCTATATTGACGTTATCGATACTATTCACTGGAGGTTTTAATTTTGGCTGATAATCAACAAGTTGCAAATGGGTTTCGTGAAGTTACGACTGATCATGACGATTTAGTAACGTTGCAAGCAATTGCGTGTGAAAGTTTTGCTGCTACTTTTGGCCCGTATACGCCTGATGAAGATATTCAACACTTCAATCAAACATATTATTCCTTGTCAGCATTATTAAAGGACTTACAAGATCCTTACAGCAAAACCTATTTTTACATGATTGACGGCCAAGCGGTTGCATATATCAAATTAAACGTTGGTCCGGCACAAACAGAACCTGACTTTGATGACGCCATGGAAATTCAGCGAATTTATGTTTTACCAGCGTTCCAAAAACAGCATTTTGGCGGCAAATTAATGCGTTTTGCTTTAGAACAAGCAAATAAAGCTAATAAAAAACAAATCTGGCTTGGCTGCTGGGAACACAACGAAAATGCCAAGGGATTCTATCACCATTATGGTTTTAAGAAAGTTGGTACCCATAGCTTTCCCGTTGGTAATGATCCGCAAGTGGATTGGCTAATGGTTAAGCAATTAGATGAACAATAAAGAAATAGCGATCTAGTTGTTAACTAGGTCGCTATTGTTATTTATTTGGCGCTGAGCTGAATTTTAAACTAGCTTTTGTTGATCATACATCATTTGCAGTTGCTGAGCGTCTGTATCAATGTGCCAATTTTGATGATGAACACTCATCCAAGCAATAATGGCTGTGACTTTGCCAAATGCAAACCAGACATTAGAATCGTCAGGATACATGATTAGAATCTGCTGCATGATCATACGAATTATAATACTTTCAAAACCTGGATCTGCTTGCTGATGACGGAGAATTTGGTGTTCTGTTGGCGTTAAATTCGTCCATAACTGGTAAAAAAGGTTAAATGGCTGCTGACTAAATTGCTCAGCAGTAATGCTTGCTGATTGACGAGCTAATACTTCTACAACAACTTCGTTTAAAACGTCATTTAGATTGCGATAATGCAGGTAAAAGGTGTTGCGATTAATTAATGCGGCATCAACTAAGTCTTTGATCTTTAAATCATGATAGTTTTTATTTAATAAGAGTTGCTCCAATGCCATATGAGTAGCTCTTTTGGTTCTTTTTATCCTTAAATCTGCCATTACTTCAGCCTCATTTTTTGATATTAATAAGCATTAACCATTAAACTACACTATTCATTTAATAAACATTATACATTAAATTAGCAAACGTGCAAAATAAAAGAGGGGTGATTATCCCCTCTTCCCCTAAATTAGTAGGCAAATCCACCTTTGTGATTAGATCCATAATAAATCCGGTAAACTACCGGCGCCAATGAACGCATTTGTTTATGCGATAAATTGTTGCTAAACACCATGATGGTTTTATGGTGAATCCAATCTGAATACATGGTAGCTGAATACCCATCATAGGAAGCGTTTGTATGAATCTCATGGGGATGAATGTATAGTCCCGCATAATATGGCGTATCATTCCCCGCAGCATAATGCTCATATCGTATTAGTCTCGTTGGCTGGGACAATAAGGCCCTATTTACGAAACGCCAGTAGTCATTTGGTGAGCACATTATATCCCCTGCACCATATTCGGTTGCTACCTCACGTCCTAAATAACGCCAAGGGTGTCCTTTTTCATGAGGATCCTTTTGATACGAAATATCAATTGAAGGGGTAATTTGTTTCTTTTTATCCGTTACCTGTGAATAAAACTTTGCTTTTAAATGATATGGCTGCAAAACATTCTTTTTCATATACGAGTAATAACTTTGGTGGCTGACTTTACCAATAATGATCGCTAAAAAGCCATAATTAACGTTGGCGTAATGCCATTGATTAGGTTTGCCCGTTAAATCGTAATTGTGTTGAGTGTAATCCATTAAGTTCGATTGCTTGTGCCAATTTTTATGAGCCATATCATTACTGTCAGCTAAGCCGCTGGTGTGCGTAATGAGTTGCTGAACCCGAATCTGCTTGGCAGTGCGAACGTTAGGACAATACATTGCTAATGAAGTGGTGAGGAAAAGCTTTTTTTCATGCAACAGCTGTTCAACCGCAATGCCAGTCATTGATTTTTGAAACGACGCAATTGGAAATAGTCGGTCTGGATCAATTGCTTTAGCTCGTTTGCCTTTCTGCTTGATTTGATTGCTAATAACCATTGGCTGGTTAGCCCGCTTACCATTAACCAAAATAATGGCATTCGCATGAGATTTTTTTAACGCTTGGCGCAACTGTTGCTGCTGCGCCTCAGTAATGGTATTGCTATCCGCATGGACAGTAGTTGGGCATGTAAGTGCTGAACTAGCTAGGCTACATGCTACTACTAGCATGATCCCGCATTTTCTTGTTATTAACACAAACACACCTCCTCTTAATTACGCTATTACGCTTAATGAGTTACTTCCACCATAATTTAATCAACGCTTGCGTACCATCATTACCTAAACCTTGCTGGTCTACTAAGGCTTCATACAGTTCTTTAGCTTGTTTTGTGGCGGGCAAGTTTAGTTGCATTTCATCGGCAGTATCTAAAGCAATGCGCAAGTCCTTTAAGAAATGCTTGGCAAAGAAGCCAGGAGTATAGTCACCCTTTAAGATGCGTGGACCATAGCTGCCCATGCTGAAGTTTTCTGCCGCTCCGCCCTGCAGAGTAGCTATTACTTGTCCTAAATCTAATCCTGCTGCCTTTGCATATACTAAAGCTTCGGTCATTCCGGTCATTGTACCGGCAATCGTAATTTGGTTAGCCATTTTGGCATTTTGACCGGCACCAGCAGGGCCAAAATAATGCACTGATTTGCTAAATTCGGCAAATACTGGTTGTAGAGCCGTTAAATCGGTTTGTTTACCACCAACCATCACAGTTAGCTGACCATTTTTGGCGCCAATATCACCACCTGAAACAGGTGTATCCAGCGCATGAACACCAATTTTTTCCGCTGTTTGGCTGATTTTCTGATCAAGGGCGGGACTGCTGGTCGTCATATCTACCAAATATTGACCAGCGTGAGCAGTTTGGAAAATCCCCTGTTCGCCGTAATAAACTTCTTTTACGTCTTTAGGAAAGCCCACCATCGTCATCACAATATCGTTATCCTGCGCTAATGATGCTGGTGAATCAGCCCACTGAGCTCCCTGGTAAAGCACTGGCTGAGCATGAGCCTTGGTGCGATTGTAAACCGTTACGTCTTCATGGTGTTTCAGTAAATTAGTTACAATGCCGGTTCCCATTACCCCGGTACCGATGAATCCAATTTTCATTAATGCGGCTTCCTTTTAAAAAGATTTCATTTCTTATTATGCACTACAAACGCATTAATAGAAAGCCCTACCATTCCCGTGGTAGAATCGATAACAGACATTGGTCAAGAGGAAGGAAATCACTTTGCATCAAACTAACCATCGTTTCGACAATCGTTCAGACAAGTTTATTAGCAAGAAAATGTCGTATGCCTTACGCCACAATCCTGGTAAATATGGCTTAAAACTAGATGAGTATGGCTATACTGACCTGAATCAGTTTTTAAAAGCAATGAATCGCATTCATCACTTTCAACCATCGTTGACTAAAGAACGTATTGAAAGCATTATGGCGCATGCCGATAAGGAACGTTTCAAAATCAAAAATGGCCAAATTTGCGCTCTGTATGGCCATTCCATTCCCGGAATTATTAAACACCCGGCTGCGACGCCACCAGCAGTGCTTTATCACGGTACAGCGCGCCGCTTTATTCCTAGCATCAAGAAACTGGGGCTGTTGCCAATGCAGCGACAATACGTCCACTTGTCCACCGATGTACAGACCGCTAAGCAAGTCGGCAGTCGTCATGATGATCATCCAGTTATCCTCACAATTGATACGCAAAAAGCTGTTATCGATGAGATCCATTTTTATTTCGGTAACAATCAAGTATGGTTAGTCGACGAGTTGCCCAGCAAGTATATTCATTTTCCAAAATAACTTATAGCGATGGTTGCTCAATAGCAATCATTTTTTTCGTTCTTTTTTAGAACATATGTTCTCGTATACAAAGTTTTATGTTATAGTATCTATGCAAACATTCGTTCGATATGAGGTGGCAATATTTTGGATTATAGCAACGAGCCTACTGGCGTTTTTCTACTAATTGATAACAAATCCTTCTATGCTACCGTAGAGTGCACAATGCGCGGTCTAGATCCTTTAACCACGCCGTTAGTTGTCATGTCCGAAGCTGCTAATACCGGTGGTGGTTTAGTGATGGCTGCCTCCCCTACCGCCAAGCGGGAATTTCATATCCAAAACGTTTTTCGGCAGCGCAACTTGCCGCGTGATGGCCGCATCATTGTGGTACCGCCACGAATGAATTTGTACATTAATAAGAATCTCGCCGTTAATCAGATTTTTGCTGAATATGTAGACCCCAAAGACCTATTGCCCTATTCCATTGATGAATCCATCCTCAATATCACTGACTCTTGGCACTTATTTAGCAATAATATTCTCGATGTTATTCGCCAGATTCAGCATGAGGTGAAGTCCAAATTATCGTTGATTACTACTGTGGGCGTTGGTAATAATCCTTTGCAAGCTAAGTTGGCACTCGACATTTATGCCAAACATAATCGTGAATTCATTGGCGTTATTACTAATCAGACCGTTAAACAAAAGATTTGGCCCATTAAGAATTTAACGGATGTCTGGGGAATTAACGAACGAACGAAAGCACGTTTAAATCGTCTAGGTATTCATTCGATGTACCAGCTAGCTCATTGTGATCCTTTTGAATTGCATGCGGCTTTAGGCATTATGGGCGACCAATTATACGCTACTGCCTGGGGCATCGATCGTACTGATTTACACAGTACAATTCTTCGCCGCAGTCGAGGCGTTGGTAATTCACAAGTGCTGCCACGTGACTACAATGATGTCAATGAAATTGAACTGGTCATTAAAGAAATTGGCGCTCAAGTAGCTTCTCGATTACGCGAACAAGGTAAACAAGCAGAAGGTGTTTACCTGTCAATTGGCTATTCGATGGGCGCTGTTGATAAAGACGGCAACACTGGTTTTGCGCATTCACTAAAATTAGATAATGCAACTGCAGAAACACAAACCATTAATCAGCAATTAATCTACCTTTTTGAAAAATACTGGGATAATCATGCGACAGTAAGAGAAATCGGGGTTTCTTGTACCCGATTAGTGGATCGCTTTGGTGAACAGCTCAGTATTTTCAATGATAATGCCTATAATCCACTGCATTTAGAAGAAACGATGGATATCATCCGCCATCGCTTCGGCAAAACATCAATCGTGCGTGCTAGCAGCTTGCAGCATGGCGGTACCTTCATTGCCCGCAGCGGTTTAGTTGGTGGCCATAATGGCGGCAATAGTCTGGAATAAATAAGAAAAGGTGTTGGATATGACTTTTTATAATACAGACCAAGCAGACCAAGTAGCTACGGAATTTTTCGATTATTACTACCATGATCGTGGCAAAGTGAAATGGGATGGTTATTTTCTCTCTGAACATCAGGCAGCATTGAAAAAACACAAGGCAGACGCTACAAAGGGATTAGTTAATGAGGACTTTTAAAATATTCTTTCAGTTGTCCAATTTCCTGCTACAATGGTCAATGTAACGGGCTATTAGTTCAACTGGGAGAATGTCTGCTTCGCATGCAGGAGGTCGCGAGTTCGAATCTCGCATAGTCCATAACATATGGTTATTGAGCAATCATGATGAATCACAAGCCCTTGGTAGATAAGGATTTGTGATTTTTTTCACGCGAAATCACCCGTTTTGTGAATCATTTCATAACGGTTCTAAACCCTTATAGTTTTTAAGAAGTGGTGATTATCTATGGTAGACCGTCGAAGTCAGAACTATAGAGTAAAATAACGTTAAATATTAGCAGGAGATGGTTTTATGAGTGAGCTATATACCAATCATGCGATTATTAATTGGGTGCTAGAACACTGTCAAATTCTTCACTTGGGGATTAACGATGGTGATGCTGCATACGTGGTGCCAGTCCACTTTGGCTACCAGGAAGATACTAAGGGACATTACATGATTTACATTCATGGAAGTAACAATGGTAAGAAAGGACATTTACTTACAGAGCATCCGCAGATTAGTTTTGAAACCGATGATGGCCCCCATGATTTAACATACACGCCACCTGCTCAATCAGCCTTTTCGCGCCCGTCTACCGCAGCGTAATGGGCAATGGACCTGCCAAGCTAGTGCCATCTGCTAAAGAAAAGCAGGCCGCACTGCTTTTGCTGATTCATCATTATGTAAAGGATATCCCTGTCCCTATCACCGAAGACGGCATAGCCAAGGTTCCCGTTTGGCGCATCGATTGTGATAAATTGACTGCTAAAATTCACCATCCGCTAAAAGAATGGCGAACAGTGTTAGGAATTAACGAACCAACTCCTCATGGCATCCACTATGATCGTACCGGCAGCGTGGTTAAAAAAGACAAACAGCTACAAGCAGAAAAGAATAAACCTGACACCATGGCCAGTGCTTCAATCAAAAAATAATTAGACGGCCCTAAGGAGGGACTAACTTGACTCAATTTGATCTTAATTTTGTAGAAAAGCTACCATTAAAAGAATGTGCCGCATTAGTATCGGGCCAAGACTTCTGATTCACTGCTAAGGGCAAGGCTTATCCATCCATTCAGGTCTCAGATGGTCCTTCTGGTTTACGCAAACAGGATGACCAAGCGGATGCACTGAGAGTTAATCAATCGGTTGATGCTATTTGCTTCCCTTCTTCTGCTGTAACTGCCAGTTCATTTGATGACCATTTACTTTATCAACTCGGTCAACAATTAGGCATCGCGGCACGAGCAGAAAAAATTGCCTTTCTACTGGGCCCCGGCATTAACATTAAATGCAGTACGCTTGCTGGTCGTAACTTTGAGTATTTCTCTGAAGATCCGCTGCTGGCTGGATGGATGGGGGCGGCATACGTTAAAGGAGTGCAATCGCAAGGCGTTGGCGTGTCTGTGAAGCACTTTGCGGCCAACAACCGTGAGAACCAACGCTTTACGTCATCTTCTAATGTTGACGAACGTACTCTGTGCGAAATATACCTGTCTGCTTTTGAACGCATCGTCAAACAAGCTCACCCCGCAACATTAATGTGTTCCTACAACAAGATTAACGGTACGCTGAACTCGCAAAATGAACGCTTATTAACGACTATTTTGCGTAATCAATGGGGATTTCAAGGCATGGTGATGTCTGACTGGGGAGCGGTTGCTGACCATGTTGCAGCAATTAAGGCTGGCTTAGACCTTGAAATGCCTGGCAAGGGCAAGTATTCCGTTGATGAGATTGTGGACGTATTCATGATGGACGACTAGACGAAGCAACCCTTAACCGCTCTGTTTTACGGGTGTTGAAGACAGTTGCCAAATATGCCCACCCTACCCAACCGGTAGCCGCTTACGACAAAGAAAAGCAGCATGAGTTTGCCCGTCATGTGGCGGATGAAAGTATTGTCCTTCTGAAAAATGAAGGTCAACTGCCGCTGGATCACCATAATTCAGTGGCCATTATTGGTGAACTAGCTGCTAAACCTCGTTTCCAAGGTGGCGGCAGCTCCCACGTGAATGCCCACCAGCTAGTTACTCCATTAGATGCCGCACCAAGCAATACGCATTATGCCAAGGGCTACTCTTTAGATGATAATGACAATGAAAAAGATATGGAAGTAGCAGTTAAACTCGCTCAACAATCCGACCAGGTTATCTTCTTCGCCGGTTTCCCCGAAGCAATGGAAACAGAAGGCTTCGACAAGACCAGTATCAGTTTGCCTAAAAATCAAATCGACTTGTTAGAGAGAGTTTCAATGGCTAATGATAATGTTACCGTTGTCCTGCAAAATGGCTCCGCAGTGGAAATGTCCCGGGCCGACCAAGTACCTGCTATTGTGGAAAACTACTTAGCGGGTGAAGCGGTTGGCCAAGCAAACTGGGACGTTCTCAGCGGCAAAGTGAACCCATCCGGAAAGCTAGCCGAAACTTTCCCATTACGGTTAGTTGCTAATCCGCCATATGGCAGTTTTGACCGTGATCTCGATAATGAAAACTATTCTGAAGGCTTAATGGTCGGCTATAGTTATTACGACCTCCATCACTACCCTGTTCGTTTCCCATTTGGTCATGGCCTAAGTTACACTAGCTTTGAATACCGGGACTTAACAATAACGCAGAGCAAAACGGGTGTGACGGTTCGCTTTAAGCTCAAGAACACGGGCAAATTAGCTGGCAAGGAAGTCGCGCAGCTCTATGTTCGTAACCAAACTAGTCATAAGGTTATGCCGATGCAAGAATTACGTCACTTTGTAAAAATTGAATTGCACCCGGGTGAATCACAAACTGTTGAATTTCAGCTTAATCGGTGGGCGTTCAGCTGGTACAACCCTCAGGACCAGCGTTGGGAAGCCGACAATGGCACCTATGAAATTGCCATCGGTTCTTCATCGCGCGACATCCGCTTAACCAAGCACTTCTGACTGACCATTGGCAGTGAATCAACACAGACAATTAGTGCTGAATCGTATATTGGTGATGTCTTAAACTCTAAAGACGCCAAGGTTCAGCAAGCACTGGTTGAATCTGGTTTACAAAAGTCATTACAATCGCTTGCTGATAGTGACGGCGGTGCCATTTTTATGAACATGCCGGTACGCGCATTAGTCATATTAGGGATTGATCCGCAAGCTATTCAACACTTCATCGAATTAACTCAATAAAAATAATCGTTGATTTCAAAAAATTGTTGAAACCAACGATTTTTTCTTTTGCTAAATTAATTACTCAGCAGCTGCCGTTTAATCCTGTGCTGCTTCATGCGGCATCAGGCCATAAACTAGCCAGCCAATGAAGATCACGCCAGCGCCTAAGTCTAATGATAATAAACCACAGGAATACATCGAATAAATACTATAGATTCCGGCCAAAAGGGCCAAGAAGTTGGTGACTTTAAAATTCGGACTGCTAGAAGAGAGACCAGCACTTAATTGTAACTGACGAGCAGCGCCCATCGACAGGATATACGGAATCAAGTTAGTTACCACGGCTAAGTCGACCAGATCGTTAAATTGTGCATTGAGGTTGGGACTAATCGTCATCAAAGATAGTAATAACTGCCCTGCCAAGATAATCAACATGCCCCACACGGGCGCACCAAAGCGGTTGCGGCGCTCAAAAATCTTCGGGAAATAACCTGCTTTAGCAGAGGAACGAAAGACCTCCGCTAACGTGAATTGCCAGGTCAATAAAGAACCCCAGCAAGACAAGGTTAGCAGAACCATCACTAAGACACCAATCCTGGAATTAAACATATAGGTAAATGCCGTGCCAAATGGTGCGGTGGACTTTACTATACTGCCATTGTTCACAATTCCTTGGATAAGGTTGGTCGAGGCAATGTAGATGGTCCCCGCCGCAATCGTACCGCCGATGATGGCAATCGGCACATTACGCTTCGGATCATTAACGGAGTCTGAGTTAGCTACCGCCGATTCCAAGCCTAAAAATGCCCACAAAGTAATGGGAATTGAGACGCTGATGCCCTTAAAAAAGCCCATTTGGTGCGGGTTCCAGGCCTGGACATAAGTATGGGGACTGAACCAAAACCAGCCGGCGGTACATAGGAAGAGGACAGGAATGATAACGCCCCACACCGTAATTGAACTGATCATGCCGGTATAATGCGAGCCAAAGAAGTTTGCGACCATACTAATGGCAAGAACCATCATGGCCGCAATGGCTACTTGCGTGGGCTTTAAACGAATCCCCAATGCCATTTCCCCATAACCGACGATGGAAACGGCCATTGCTGTATTTGCCAACACGAGCGAAATCGCATAGGTAAAATTCGCCATCATATTACCGCTGCGACCAAAGGCGTATTCCGCGTAGCCACCCATTCCGTTCTGCGTATTGTCAGTTAACATGCCACAGCGCGCAAAGACGTAAGCAAGGCAAAGGGCGCCCGTTAACGTGACCATCCAGGAAAGCACGGACATCGTCCCTACTTCTGCCAGTTTGGATGGCAGCATGATAACACCAGATCCAATCATATTGACCGTCGTCATCACCGTTAATTGGAACACTGTCATTTTCTTTTCGTCAGCCATCACAAACCACCTCTTTTGCCCAACTGCCGGCTTTTCTTGAGGAAACTTTGTCGACTAGTCTGACATATTTATTGTTAATTTTATTATAAACTAGTTTTTACAATGCTTACATAGCAAACAGGAGGACTATCCCACAAAAGGACATCCCTCCTTCTTTGTTTAAATAAAATTATTTTGTGCCAACTTATTGCACGTTCAATTCACCGTTGGAATACAGTACGGCATCGCCAGCCATAGACACCCGTGCGCCAAGGTCTTCACAGTACAAGACACCCGTGCGTTGTGAAGCTTGAAAGGCGGTAATGTTTTTCTTACCCAGCTTTTGTGCCCAGTAAGGGACAATTTGACAGTGGGCACTGCCACAAACCGGATCTTCTTCCACCGCTAGTTTCGGGGCAAATGACCGTGATACGCAATCATATTTTTGATCATCGCTCTTTGCCGTGATGTTTTGCAACAATCCTGGCAACTCAGACAGTGCTTTTTGACTCGGCTGGCAATTCTTAACGTCCGCTGCTGTTGGCAAGATGCACAGCAGGTCACGATCTTGGTACGCAGCTAGCGGCTTTACGCCGAAGACCTGGGTCATTTGGTCAGTAACGGGCACTTCCTTTAATTGATAGCTGGGGAAGTTCATACGATAGCGACCATTGACCTCTTCGACCGTTAATTCGCCGCTTTGGGTAGCAAACTTAACTACCTTAGAACCTGGCTGACGGTACTTAAATACCAGGTAGCCAGTGGCTAAGGTTGCGTGTCCGCACAAGTTAATCTCACCACCTGGCGTAAACCAGCGCAGGTCATATTCGTTAGCACTCTTTTGCACCGCAAAGGCCGTTTCGGATAAACGATTTTCCGTTGCAATGGCTTGCATCAATGAATCTTCTGGAAATTGATCCAGAAAACAAACATCTGCGGGGTTACCCTTAAATAGTTCATCAGTAAATGCGTCGACATGGTACATCTTCATATTTCAGATCTCCTTTGCTTTTTTCAATTCTGATTTTATACTGAAGATGTTTATTAGTTAAACGAATCTTTCTAATAGATTAATAAGGAGTACTAATGTATGCAAAGAATCACTGCGCTGGAAAATATTCTTGCGACCGGCTCGTTTACGGCAGCCGCTAAACAGCTAGGCTATACACAGTCCGCAATTAGTCAAATGATTGCCAGCCTAGAAAAAGAATTGGGCGTGCAAGTGCTGGCCCGTTCAAACCATCATGTCCAACTAACCCCGGAAGGACAAAGGCTAATGCCATTATTATCGCAAACGGCAAAGGATTGGGATAACGTTAAGGAACTAGCTCAGGAAATCACCGGTCTAAAGTCTGCCGTGATTAAGATTGGGACCATTTCTAGTATCTCCGCACACTGGCTGCCTCAATTAATTAAAAAGTTTCAAGCATTGCATCCGGGGGTGCGATTTGTGATGCTGCAAGGTGACTACACCACCATTCCCGAATGGATCCATAACAACGAAATTGACTTTGGCTTTGTGAACCCGGCCGCTATGCCGCAAGAACCGGTCAAATTCTTACGTGCAGGTGATTTAAGGGCAATCCTGCCAATCGATCATCCGCTGGCCAAAGAAGAAGCGGTCCTCCTAACCGATCTCAAAGACGAACCCTTTTTAATGCTTGAAGAAGGATTGTACAGTGAACCCTTGGAGGCCTTTCACGAAAACGGCATTGAACCTAACATTAAGCTAAGGGTGCATGATGACTATTCGATTCTCTCGATGGTCGAAGCTGGCCTGGGCTTTAGCATCCTCGCCGATTTGGTTTTGCAAAAGCAATCTTATAACGTTGCCATTCGGCCTTTAATCCCGAATGTGCAGCGGCGGATTGGGATTTTACAAAAGCCGCGTGAACTCATGCCGATTGCTAGCCAGCAATTTGTGGACTTCATTATCCAACATCGGGCTGCTCTGCCCTAAATACGTCGCCAGCAGCTATAGTTAACATAATACTTTTACCGTTAACTAACCGTGCCTTATTAACTTGTTAAATACTTGCCGAACTGTTTTGCTTTCATTACAATAATGCTTATTACATCTCTGGAGTGATAAAAATGTTATATGATGCAGCCCTGGTACTTGAAGGTGGCGCGATGCGCGGTAATTATTCTACCGGTATCACTGATACGTTCTTAGCCCACCATATTGAATTCAAAAGTGTCATCGGCGTCTCTGCTGGTACCCTTTGTGGTGCTCAATATGTTGCTAAACAGTATGGGCGGATGCTCCGGGTTAATACCCACTATCGTAAGGATCGCGACTACATTTCAATGTGGCACCTGTTTATGCGTAATCAGGACATTTTAAATCTGGATTTTCTGTTTGAAGACCATGGTTGGGATTGGAATAATTACGACGAAGCCGCTTACCGGCGGTCCCGTTCCATCTTTACGATTGTCGCGACTAAATTGGATATTGGTAATGCGGTGACCTTTACCAATCCAGTCGGCCAAGATTTAGTGAATGACCTGAAAGAATCATGCTCAATGCCATTTTTGATGGAACCACAAATTACTTCTGCCAGCCTCTGCATGGACGGCGGGGTTGCTGATTCGATTCCTTATAATGTAGCAAAAACACCAGGCTACAAGAAAGTGGTCGTGGTGCGCACTCGTCCTCATGATTACCACAAAAAATTAAGCGGCAGACTGGTTAAGCGGATGTACCACCATACCTTCAAAGACCACCCTGCATTTGCCAAGACCGGGGTCAACCGGCCACGCACCTATAATCACCAAGTCAACGTCGTCAACCGTAAAACCAAGAGTGGCGAATGGTTCACCTTTGCTCTGGATAATTTTGTTAAGGTTTGTCGGCTTGAATCTGATACCAGTAAAATTGCAGAATTGTATCATCAAGGTCAGGCACAAGCAGAAAATATGTTGCTGGCAATGATCGATTACTTGGGAAAATAGGTGGCTTCATGGAAAAAGTTGTATTCGTAGCGGCTAAGCGGACGCCGATTGGCAAATTGGGTGGCAGTTTATCTTCCTTATCGGCGGTACAACTAGGCGCATTAACTATCCATGCTGCCCTATCCCAGTCAACCGTGGCTAGTGACCAGGTGGATGAGGTGTTTTTCGGCAATGTTCTTCAAGCGGGGAACGGGCAAAATCCTGCCCGACAAGCCAGCATAAAGGCGGGACTGCCATTAGCAGTTCCTGCCACAACGATCAATGACGTTTGTGGTTCAGGAATGCAGGCGATTCGCTTGGGGGCCATGTCTATCATGACGGGACAAAATCAAGTGGTGGTTGCTGGTGGAATGGAAAGCATGTCTAATGCACCTTATTTGTTGCCCAAAGCGCGTTTTGGCTACCGCTTCGGCAATGGTGAACTGGTCGACTCCCTCTATCATGACGGTCTTGAAGATGCTTTCTATCATTATCCCATGGGCAAGACCGCAGAAAACATGTTAGAAGAGCATCCGATCGCGCGCGCCCGACTAGACCGGTTTTCATTACGGAGTCACCAATTGGCTGCCAAGGCACAAAAGAATGGCTTATTTACGCATGAAATAGTACCCGTCCACATTACTGACCGGCATGGTCAAGTCACCGTGATCGCTGAAGATGAAAATATCCGTCAAACCGATATGGACCAATTGGGTAAATTAAAGCCCGTCTTTAAAGCAGATGGTCAAGTCACCGCTGGCAATTCTTCCAGCTTAAATGATGGGGCAGCAGCAGTAGTGATGACCAGTGAAACGTATGCTCATGACCATCAGTTAACGATTCTCGGTTACCTTCGTAAAACGAGTATTGTGGGCGTTGATCCGCAAATCATGGGTATCGGTCCCCTGCCCGCATCGCAAAAATTACTGCGCCAGCAAAAACTGTCAATTGGCCAGATTGATTATTTAGAATTGAATGAGGCCTTTGCTGTCTCTTCTTTGATCGTGATTGATAAGTTAGGGATCGACTTGGCACAGGTTAACCCGCACGGTGGCGCCATTGCACTCGGTCACCCGTTAGGTGCATCTGGTGCACGCATCATCGTGACATTATTAAACGAACTGCAGCAAAATAACGCTCACCGTGGTCTAGCCTCCTTATGTATCGGTGGTGGTATGGGGGCTGCTTGCTTGATTGAAAGGTAAATTTTATTTCCTGATGTTTCCGTTACGCAATACCGGGGCTTTTTTGACTTTATGTCTCGTTTTTGTTTGCCAAAATTGTTTTAATATAATGAATGCTTCATAATGGATATAAATAATCAGAATAGGAGCATATCATGAAAACTAACCGTGCAAAATTAATCGCATTAATTGTCGTAGCCTGTGTCGCGGCACTTTGCCAATGGGTGTTGGGCCAGCCGCTGTGGGCGCAAGTAATTAATACGGTCGCTGGCGGTTTGATTGCCTTGGCGATGTTAATTGACATGATTAAAAAGTTACGGGCCGGTGATTACGGGGTAGACCTATTAGCGATTACCGCCATTGTAGCAACGCTCGCCGTGCAGGAATACTGGGCAGCAATGGTGATTTTGTTAATGCTCATCGGTGGCGACTCCTTAGAAGACTACGCCAACCACAAAGCACACAGTGACCTGCAATCCTTGTTAGATAAGGCACCGCAAAAGGCCCACCGCCAAACTAATGACACAGTCGTAGATGTCTTGGTCGACCATCTGGAAATTAATGACCAGGTAATCGTTCGTCCTGGGGAGTTAATCCCCGTCGATGGTACGGTGATTAGTGGGGAAAGCACAGTGGATGAATCGGCACTGACTGGTGAATCCGCACCGTTCAGCAAGCATCTGGGTGATCAGGTACTGTCAGGTTCCGTTAATGGTGATGGCCGTTTGCTGCTGAATGTGGACCGTAAAGCAGCTGACAGCCAGTACCAGCAATTAGTTAACCTGATTCAGCAAGCCGAAGAAAAGCCCGCCCACTTTGTCCGGCTGGCTGACCGTTATGCCCTGCCTTTTACTATCATTTCCTACATTATTGCCGGTATTGCCTGGTTTGTTTCTAAAGATCCGGTCCGCTTTGCCCAAGTCCTGGTCGTGGCTTCCCCTTGTCCCCTAATCTTAGCCGCACCGATTGCCTTTGTTTCCGGGATGAGCCGCAGTTCAGCGGATGGTGTCGTAATTAAAACGGGGGACATCATTGAAAAATTAGCTGATGCCCAATCAGCCGCCTTTGATAAAACGGGAACATTAACTAGGGGTTCATTAACGGTCAGCGCGATTGTGCCCAGTGACAACGTCGATCCACAAAAGTTATTGCAATACGCCGCCAGTGCCGAGCAGAATTCCGGACATATATTGGCGCGCTCAATTGTGGAGCGTGCTCGGGCGGAAGGGTTAACCCTGCTCAACCCAACCGCTATGCAGGAAGTTACCGCTAAAGGGGTTGTTGCCACTATTGACGGCCATCAAGTAAAGATTGGCAAATTGCACTTTGTCACTGACGATAATGATATTAAGGCAATGAACAAGACCGCTTCATATATCAGTGTTGATGGTCATTACTGGGGACGAATTGAATTAAGCGACGAGGTACGTCCAGAAGCTGCTCAGACGATTGAACGGCTTAAGCAGTATGGCGTTCGCGAAATCATCATGATTACGGGTGATCAACTACAAATTGCCAAGCAGATCGCCCAGCAAGTGGGTATCACCAAAGTCTACGCTGACCTTCTGCCGGGTGATAAAATCACGCACTTCCAGCAATTGCCGGAAGATGCTCGTCCCAGCATCATGGTCGGTGATGGTGTCAATGATGCCCCAGTTTTGAAGGCTGCAGATGTCGGCATCGCGATGGGAGCGCATGGCTCCACCGCCGCTAGTGAATCGGCGGATGTTGTTATCTTGACCGATAACCTTGCTAAGGTCGCGGATGCCGTTGCAATTGCGGAAAAAACTTTAAAAATCGCTAAGCAGGCTGTTTTGATCGGTATTTTTGTCTGCATCGGCCTGATGCTGATTTGCAGTACCGGCTACGTACCAACGATTATCGGTGCCCTCTTGCAAGAAGTTGTCGACACTGTCTGCATCCTCTGGGGATTGCGAGCTCGCCGCGTTTAATTGATTAACACAAACAAACGCCGTCAGTCCAAACTGACGGCGTTTTGTTTATTCATGGTGCCAAAGATGTTTCCAATGGAAATGACGCAGGCCAAAGATTTTATTCAACGGAATTGATTGCATGACAGTCGTTAGCAAAATTAGTAATGAACCAAAGACGGCCGCGACGGTTAAACGAGTCCCCAGTAAAGTCACCGCTAGAATCGTTGCCACTAACGGTTCAAACGCACTTAAAATTCCCGTAACTGACGGTGCCACATAGCGGATACTCTGGAGGAACAAGGTATAAGAAAACATCGTTCCACCGACGATAATGTACATAATCAACCACCATTGGCCAGTTGTCAGCTGTGGCCAGCCATTCTTAATCAACACTGGCAGCATAATAATGCCGCTCACCAGCATTGCTAAGCCACAGACCGCTAATGCATCAAACTTTTTTAAAAGCGGCGCTGGCAATAAAGTATACAAAGCGGCCGCAAAGGCACACCAAACGCCCCAGAAAATAGCTGTCGGCGTCAGGGTTAATTTATCAAAATGGCCGCCCGTAACCAGGTAGAAGGTTCCGACTAAAGCCACCAAAATGGACAGGCAATCGATGCGCCGCGGCCATCTATGACTAACCAAGGCCATCCAGATAATGATGATGACCGGTTGCAGGTACTGAATCACCGTCGCTGTTGGTGCATTACTGTACTTAACCGCCAAGAAATACGTCAATTGCGAGTTCAGCATGCCAAAGATAGAAAAGGCAATTAACATCTTCAAGTTATATTTAGAATGGGTTAATTCATGGACCTGATCCGGCATTTTCCAGAGGCTCCACAAAGTAAGCAGAATCCCTGCAGTCAGCAGTCGTAATGAAACCAGCCAAGCAGTGTTGATATTGGTATTAGAGAAAAGGTACTGGGCTGCTGCACCGGAGCCACCCCACAAAGAAGCGCCAGCCGCGGCAAATAAAATTCCCTTTAGCTGTTTGGACACGGGTATTCCTCCCTCATCAGGCATACTTATGCGCTAGTTTCCCGCACAAGGCGGCAACGATAGCTCCTAATAAGTCATCGATAAAGGTGTTAACATGCTGGGGATCGCGATCATATTTACGAATAATCCCCTTCTTCACCCTATCCATGTAGCCGAAATTGGTAACACCGATCGTACCGTAAATTTCGGAAATTTGAATTGCTAGTGCTTCATCAACGCCAAAGACGCCGGCATCATTTTTGATGATCGATTCTAACGGCTCCTTAATTTGGCCTTCTTCGCACAAACGGTCTAATTCCAAGGCCACCATCGCATTATTTAACAATTCACGTTTGTGCATGACCTGGATCAAATTGTCATAGCATTCTTTAACCGTTAAATCAGGGAGAAAGTCTGATTGCAAATCATAGGCCATCTGGGCTAAATCATGCAGGTCGACTCCGCGCTTCTGCAATGTCTGCACCACAAAATCATAAGCTTTCGTATCCGGATATTTAAAATCTTGCTTAAGCATTTTACTTCTCCTTTTCAGTGTCGCTTACTTCTTGTAAAAGGCGCTGCAATTTTGTGCGCTGCTGGTTGGATAGCTGGCTTAGGGCCTGCTTCAAAACATTCGTCTGCCGATCAGTCAGTTCGACTAACATCTCATAAACCATCTTTAGGTAAGCTGCCTGCTTATCTTGCGGAGAATCCGCCGACTCAACTAAGCCTTGACCACCATCGATTAAAGCGTCGTGGTAAACCTTAAAGTCATTATCAGTCCATAGTTTAATTCCCATGACATATTGACCCATCAAGTCAAACGCACGCAAGTAAGTAATCGCTGCCTGCTGATCATTTTGCGGCATCTTTGCCATTAAGTAGCTGGATACCGCAGTTAAATCGTCACAAATGGTCAACGGATGTTTTTTTAGTAAGAAGTGATTTTGAAAATCAGCGATGATCTTTACGATGTCATCTAATGCCTGCTTATCTAGCGATTGACTGAGCCACTCATGAAATCCGGAAAGAAAGTGCACATTTAATTCCCGTATCTGCTGGCATGCCTGGTCAAAGCCTTTATCCTTAGGCATTAATGAACGCTGATTCGCCCATTGATTATAGCTAAGGCGCAGCTTGCTGGCGTTTTTGCCGGACTCCGCTGCAATCGTAATTAAGTCGTTAACCTGCTGAGCTAGCACCTGATCTGCCGCCGACTTAGCAGCCATATAGGATGAAGAAGCCGTTAATTGGTGGCCAAGATTAACCAAGTCCTGCATTAATCGCCCTTCTTCCTGGTCGTGAACCAGATCAATTTCCTGTTTGCTTAAAGTTTGCCGATATTCTTGACTGGCCTTTTCTACCATGAAGTTCGTGGTTAAGTTGGGTTCAAACTGATCAGTGGCAAGGCAACGGTCAATATAGGTCCGTGCTTTTTGGTGGCTAACCATCCTTAAAGCCAGCATTTGCAACAGCACTTCCTGAAAAACCAAGCGCACGTCCACCCGCAGAAAATCAATGCCGGGAACCACAATCGGCGTAAGGGTGGCCTCATTAATAAAGAGCACCATCTCCATATCCTTTAGCTGAGCAGACTTAACATACCAGTTGAGTAAAGGATGATTACTGCCATTACGATCAGCTTGACCATGCTGGATCGTTTTATGTGGCCAACGTAACTGCAACTGTTGGGCTATTTTGAGCATGTAATCACCTTTCTATTTTTCTTGTTTTGCTCCCTGCTTTTTCTTCTGATCTAATCCTTGGTGAATTAGTTGTTTTGCCGCTTGTGCAACGGTTAATTCGTGTTCGTTTGCGTATTCCTCTAAACGTTTATACAAAGCAACGTCTTCAACGCCCCGCCAAATGAGGCCGGTTACCTGTCCATGTTCTTTATGCATGAAAAATCCTCCTAACTATTTCTCCCATAGGAGATCCATCAACCGATTCAATACTTCTTTGCGCTGGTGCAGCTGTGAGTGGTTAGTGTGCTTGTAAATGTGCTCATGGTACTCGACGTCTTGTCCTAGTAACAGCGTCTTCAACATCTGCGACTGAACATGCGGCACCGCCCCATCAGTACCCTTTTTCGTTTGCCCCATCCAGTTGTCAATTCGTTGAATGCTTGTTATTGAATGGGCATCCACCGCTTCTTGCAATTGAGTGAAATTCTGATCTTTAGAACGATGAACTAGTAATGGCGTGTAACGAGTTTTCCGTCCGAAGCTCTCATCGACTGGCACCCCGAGCAATACTAAATGCGATACATGAACCTCTTTTTGCAGCTTTGGTGAGCGCAAGTCAGCGTGGAAAAATTCAGTACCGCCATAGGAGTGAGCAACAACGTTCATCTTCTTAATATGGTATTGATTATGCAGCATAAACATTACCCGTCTAAGCTGCTGAGTTTGCTTGCTGTAGCCGCTGGTATAGTTCCAAATGTAGAGCAGCTGAATAACTGGATTATGGTGATTCAATTTGCCCTTAACGATTACTCGTCCATTGGGAGCCACCCAGATCGTCATCGCTTTTTGCGCAATATCTTCTTTTTGTGCACGATGAATCAAACGTTGATAGGTCCAGCTGTTACCACCCCAGCCAGGTATTAATAGGGTCGGCGTAGATGAATAATGAACATCTTGACGATCGGCCGGAATAGCCTTACCGCGTACGCCTTTCAGTAAATATACCTGCAGGGCCAGCAATACCAGGACAACGATGATAAAAATGCGTAAAAAATGATGTCCCCATTTAATCTTCATGCGCAGCCCTCCTTAGGAAGATGGATTAACCAAATAGCCGCGCCCAGAAACCACGCTTCTTCTTTTTCGGTTCTTTTTGCGGTTTTTCTGCCGGTTTTTCATCATTCTCATCTGCTTCTTTATCTTTGTCTTGATCGTCATTATCAGCATCCGCAACCGGCTGCAGCTGTGGGTTCTCGATACCGATCCAGTTATAAAATGCCGGTGCTTTGATCTCGACGAACTTGCCATTTTTACCGTTGATTCCATCAACACAGAGCTCAACCGGCAATGCATTCCGGTACTCTTCGACTGAATCATTGGAAAAACCATTAAAGGTCGTCAATTTGGTAATGTCAAACAGCAAGCTGTTCTTGTCTTTGCGGAACAGGAAGTCCTTCTTTTGCGTCAAGTACAGTTTAGCCCACTTGCTCCGCGCATTTTCGCCAAAGTCATCGCAAAGACCATCGGAGAAGTAATCCGGAATCGGCATATCTGCTAATTGATAGTAATAACGGAAAATCCGCCTAGTCATCGCCAAGAAGTCCAGTTGACCAGTGTTCTTATCGAACATCCGCCATGGCGTACTGTCGTCTTCTAAGTAGTTAGCAAGGCGCACAACGAAGTCCTTAAACAAGGTATTGTCCATTTTCTCGCGGACGCCGTAAATGTATTTAGATGCATCGCCCTTCTTAGTGCTATCAATGACCTTGTCTAACTGCAGGTAATATGTCCGCCGTGCAGTTTCCCGCCGCATGGTGAAGCCGGAATTGTAGTTAGTCGTCCCAATCAGTGGTGCCACTGGTTTAGGGCTGTTTACTAATTCGTTAGTCGTATCAACGATCAGCCGCCGACTGTATTGCGGCTGATGGAAGAAGTACGGTTCGATTTCGTCAACCAATACAGGATAGGTACTCCCTTGCATCATGTAGCTCTGTAATGCCTGCATTGTCTTAGCTTTACGCTGTGGCGCGTCTGCCGGATAAATCGTCCCGAAGTCGATCATGGATTTCGAGGTATTCCAGGTTAGTTGGTTGATAATCCTTAACAAAGTTGATTTTCCTGACCCGGCACTGGAACCCAAGATCAGGAAGTTCGGAATGTCGTTCCCGTCTTCGGGGTTCAAACTCGCTTTTTGGCGAATCTCCCACAAAAATGGCGCAGTAAAGGCGTACATGATGGCTTCGTAGTACCGTTTTCCGTATTCTGGCGTGAAGTCCACGACATACTGTTGGTAGCCGCGAATCACAGCTTCAATCTGCTGCAAACCGGCCTTGATTTGAGAAACCGTGGCCAGCTTACCAAACGGAATTGGGTAAGTACCCGCATCGTTAGGCGTATAGAGTCCCGTCTGATTGTGGGCAATGTTTCTTTCCAGTGGCCGGTCATATAAGAAGGTCGTGTATTTCTTTTCCACTGCCAGGTCCTGTGGTGAGACGGATGATTGCAAAGTATCCGTCACCCGTTTAGCAATTTGATCCCGGTCCTTGATCTTCGGGTGTGCAGCCCGTGGCGATACAGATTCCTTTTCCAGCATCAGTACTGTATCCCGCTGCCGAATAGCCCGCTCTTCCATATCTGCGTCATGGGTACGGTTGGCAGTCACATTACGCATGGCCAGCGTAGTTTCGGGATCCAACAGCTGCTTGTCTAGCTGCCGCTGCACGTCATCAACAATCAGGTTGATCATTTCTCGCTGGGCAATCTCATCGGTTTCTTCATTCGATAAGATGATGACACTATCATTATTGCCATTAGCTGCCCGGTTAGCCTTCAGTTGTTTTTCCGCCACTGTCAGCAGCTCGTTGGTAAAGTATGGCTGAACAACTGGACGAATATCTTCTTTAAAGTGATTCAGCAGGTTGCCATATAGCGGGTCATTATCAAAAATCAGTACCTCTTCGAAACGATTGGCATCCGGATCAAATGAGTCCTTCGTTAAATCAATCGACCCTAAAACAACCCGCGTATTGCCGGTTACCGGATTGGCCAATAAGTAAAAACGCGAATGCAACAGCTGCGTAGGCGCAATTTCGAGTTTTAAAACTCCCGCTAAAGCCGTCAGCTGTAGCTGTGAGCTGAGGCCTTGAAATAGCTTGATGGCTTCTTTATTAGCAGTATTCAGTAATGCAGTCGCCAAGGCACCCTTGGTCACGTTTTCTAAGTTGCGAAAATGTTGATTGGTTGGCAGATTACCCAACGCCAATTCAACCTGCACAAAGCTGCTCAAGTATTGGTTAATAAAATCAGCCGTAATTTGACCCGTGACCCCGATCATTTGGGGGTATGACTGCGCATCAAAAATCTCTTGAATCGACATTTGCGCGTCTTCATGGTTATGCACCACATGAATTCGTTTGTCATTAATCTGTGCTTTTTCTGGATCTCCAGTCGACATTTGCTTGATCTCCTCATTATTTTCAGCATAAATGCATACGTAGTCTATTTTCGGATATTTGCATAAGCATTGCAAGCCTTGACATCAATCCGCTTACATTGGTTATCAAAAAACAATGTATTATATCGAAATTAATTTAAAATGAGGATTGACAGCATGAAATGAGAATGTTTTAATGAAGCCATCGAATCAAGGTAATCAACCAAAATAGGAAAGGACTATGTCAAATGAAGTTATTCAGCTTAAATCCTCGTGCGTATTATGACAACTATGCTTATTTCGCGTAGGCCGGTACCACTTAGGTGCGGGCCACAGATGTTCGCGCCTAAGCAGAGTTGTATTTAAGCATGACTTTGCTAGGTGATTTCAATCTAGCATGGTCGGTCATTTGAACACGTCCGTTAAAGCACGCCATCTAGATTGACCAATGTCTGCGTCTAGTTGGCGTTTTTGTATTTTAAAGGATTGATTAAATATGAGTATTTTCAAAAAATCAAATAATAATGAACAACAAACAGAACCTGACTTGAGCTTTGGTGAAAGTCTGATCGTCTTAATTGTCATCTTATGCATCTTAGGTTTCCTAATCATCATCAAGCATCAGCAGCCGCAAGCACCCCTCTTCATTGCCTTCACGTTGCTCGCCATTTACGGTAAACTGCGCGGCTTCAGCTGGGATACTGTCATGGACGGCATGCGTTATGGTCTAAGGGCCGGTGTTGACCCCCTGATCATTTTCCTATCCATCGGGGTATTAATTGCTACCTGGATCTTCTCCGGTACCATCCCGACCATCATGTTCTTCGGCTTTAAAATTATTTCCGGAAAGTTCTTCTTACCAACCGTTTTCTTGGTTTGTACTTTAGTGGGAGTCGCCTGTGGGAGTTCCTTTACCACGGTTTCGACAATGGGGATTGCCTTTATCGGCATCGGTGCAACCTTGAAGATTAATCCTGGCCTCACTGCCGGTGTGATCGTATCCGGGGCCTTCTGTGGTTCTAACATTTCCCCATTATCCGGAACCACCAACTTGGCCGCTAGCGTGGGTGAAATCAGTATCTACGAACACATCCGTTCTCTCTTAATCACCGATATCCCGGCCTGGGCGGTCTGCATGGTTGTCTACACCTTCTTAGGACTCAATTCCAAATCAGTTAGTTTAACCGCCGTGCACCGTATGATGAATGGCTTACAAAATGGCTTTTGGATTTCCGGCTGGGCAATGTTGCCAGTAGCGCTGCTGATTGTGCTGGCCATCCTGCAAGTACCCGCTATCCCGTCATTAGGACTGAGTTCCCTGTTTGCAGCGGGCTTAGGTTGGCTGCACGCACCATCCACTAGCATTAGCACCATCACTAAAACAATCCTGAACGGCTTCGTTTCTCATACCGGGAATAAGACCATTGATGCCTTGCTTTCCAAGGGTGGCATTGCCAGCATGCTGACCTCGCTGGCCCTGATCGTGTTTGCCCTGGCCTTGGGTGGCCTCTTAATCCGCTTTAACATTATTGGCGCAATCATTGACCACTTATCGGGCATTACTAAGAGCGCGGGGCGGCTGACTTTTGCCACTGCCCTTACTTGTATCGGGGTGAACTTGGTCGTCGGTGAACACTACTTAGCAATCATCTTGCCGGGGCAATCCTTTGTCCATTCTTTTGACCAACTAAAACTGCCACGTAAATTCATGACCCGGGTCTTAAACGATGCCGGTGCTGCGGTCAACGCTATTGTGCCGTGGTCGGTTTCCGGCGTCTTCATTGCCACCGCTTTGCAAATCAATCCGCTGAAGTTTATCCCATGGGCCTTCTTCCCGTTCTTGGTAACGATTTTCAGCATTATTGCGGGTTGTTTAGTTAAGCCCCAACCACAAAACTAAATTTAAGAAAAGAGGAGCACGACGCAGACTATAATCGTCAACGTTATGCTCCTTTTCTGTTATGTTAAGCCAAATATCTACTTTAATAGGAAGTTTGTCACCAGCTGGATAACTGCGGGACGCTGTGGGCCTTTAAATAAGTGGCCCTCTCCTTCAATCAGGTGCATTTCGGTTTGCGGCATGATGACATTATATTTTCTCGTCGCTTCTGGTGAAACAACTTGGTCAGCTAAACCGTGAATTAATAAAGTCGGATGGTCGAAATGCTGGGCGGTTTCGTAGATCGGCATTAATTGGGCAGTCCGAAAGTAGGCCCCGCCAACTTTAAAGCCATGTACATCCACTATTGCGGGAATATGATTCGGATCATAGTGGCTCCCCTGGCATACACCCATTAAGGCATCGTCCTTCAAAGTGGCAGCCGGTGCCATTAATACTAGTTTATCTAAGATGTCGCGATAATATCCGGACAGCATCGAAGCCACTACTCCGCCTTGTGAATGGCCAATCAGGTAGATATGCTTGGCATGCATGACATTCTGGACATAATTGATAATTGCAATTCCATCTTGAATTTCAGAGAAGACGGTCATATCTTCAAAACGCCCTTCACTCTTGCCACTTCCGGAAAAGTCAAAGCGAATGGTCGCAAGTCCCTGATCATTTAAGGCATGTGACAAAGCATACAAAATCTTACTGTTATCGTAGCCTAAATCACCTTTAAAGCCGTGCATTAAGATGGCGACGGTGTCATTTTGTACAGTAGACGTACCTTCTAACAGTCCATGCAGGGTCAAATTGTCGCGTTTGATTTCAACTTCCATTAGATCACCTCAGGATTATTTTAGCAGATCTTTCCTAATTAATTGCTAGTTGTTTTGCCACAAATTTTGTTATAAAGTGAGGATGTAATTAAATCAAGGGGGAGTCATAATAATGAATAAGAAACATGTTACAATGCTGACTGTTGCCGGGCTCTGTTTGGCCCTTGCTGGATGTGGTGCGCAAAGTTCACCAACCAACAGCGGTAGTTCATCCAGCAGTCTTTTGGCCAGCAAGTCCAGCGAAAAAATGAGTGCCGATAACCTGTCACCACAACAAATGGTCAGTGTAGTAACTACCTACGCCGGCAACAAGTACGGTAAGGATTGGGCAACTACCGCCAAATCAGCCCACAAGTCCACCTTGCAAGTAGACTTGTACAATGCTAACCACTACAAATTGAGCAGTAAAGGTCAAGGGGTCGCTTACAACGTTCATGCCAATAACCAGTCATCGAAACTGGTTTATACGGTGGATGGCGATAATGTTAACATCTTCAGTAATGCTTCCAGCAGTAAAGATGCGAAGAAATTAGGCACGGTCAGCCGCAAATCAATGGTTAATTACCTAAATAAGAACGGCCAAAGCGCATATGCCAACCAGTTAGCCAAAAACGCCCAGGTAAACGACAAACGCAATGGCGACGATAGTTCAAGCAGCAGTTCTTCATCCAGTAACGGCAAGTATGGCAATGCCGGCGTCTTAAATGTCCCATCTGCTATGCAAGGGACCTGGTACAGTAAAGATAATCAGATCACCTTTGGGCAGAACACCATCCAGACTTATGGCCATTCCTACCATATTTATAAGCAATCCAAGGCTTTCGCTGAAAATAACGATAATTACACCAACAAAGCCATCCAGGATGCGACGAAAGATTGGATGCGGGGATATACCTTCGACCATGATGGGATGCACTGGTTAAATCTCCGCACCTGGACACAAGGTGCTGGTGACGGGGCTTATTACGCCGTTCACACCGAAACCATTGACGGTCAGCAAGTGAAAGTGCTAGTTGAGGCCGGCGGTGCTGGTATCTGGACTGAGGAAGTTTATTATCAAACGCAAAGTATGGCCAAGCAGAACGCTCACCGTAAATTTGATGACTTACGCTACCAGGATGACTAATCATCACCTTTTCTGATTATTATCATCAGGCTTAGCCAACGAAAGGAGCGACGATGATTAAGACAGTGACGATTAATCAACAAACTCTGCCGGCGGTCGGGATCGGTACTTGGCATTTGGGTGATTCACAGACTACCCGTTCTGACGAAATCAAGGCGATGCAGGCAGCCATTAATGCTGGTGCCACGGCAATTGATACGGCCGAAATGTATGGCAACGGTCGCTCGGAAAAACTGGTCGGGGAAGCGATCCGGCCTTTTAAGCGGCAACAGCTGTTCCTGATTGATAAAGTGCTACCTAGCAATGCTAGTCATGCGCAACTGGAAAACAGCCTTGATCGCAGCCTGCAATTAGTGGGTACTGATTACTTTGACCTTTACCTTTTACACTGGCGCAGCGCTACGATTCCGTTAGCCGAAACCGTGAACGAACTAGCAGCCATGCAAAAGAAAGGTAAAATCAGGTCCTGGGGTGTATCCAACTTTGATACTGCCGATATGAAAGAGCTGTGGCAGTTACCGAATGGAGCCAATTGCGTCGCTAATGAGGGCCTCTATAACCTGGATGAACGCGGCATTGAGTACGATTTGCTTCCTTGGCAGGAAGATCACCAGGTACCTTTGATCGCCTACTCCCCGTTGGCCGAGGCGGATACGATTTCGGGTACTCTGATCCACAATCACTTATTACAGGAATTGGCCGCCAATCATCATGCGACCGTCTACCAGATCATGCTGGCTTGGACTATACGTAATGGCCATGTCCTGACCATTCCCAAAGCTAGCAAGCCGGCACATGCCTTAGACAATGTGGCAGCTGGTGAGATCGCGTTCACTAACGATGAATTAGAAGCATTAGCCAAGGAATTTCCAAAGCCAAAAAGTAAGCAACCACTAGCAATTATTTAGATAAACCAAGAGACAGGAAAGACCACCCTAGCACATTTGCCAGGATGGTCCTTTTTACTTATTAATAGCCTTTTTTAGTACTTCCCATCAACCTTATTGGCTTATTGGTAAATTCGCAAAATTAATTAGGTTAGCTGCTAAAGTATGATTTCTATGTTTGGTTCTACTTTTTTCGGTACTGTTGGAGTTTTCATCGGTGCAAATGATGTAGAACCTATTTATTTAACAATAACTCCAGTGTTCGATTTTACCGGAACACTGAAGGCCATTTGTTGCGCGCTGGGAGTGTTTATTTAATACATGGATGCTTAATGTTGCCATCCTCTAGTAATTTTTACACTTACTCGCTCTTCATTTCATTCGTCGGATTCTCAACTGTTGATCGGAACCGGTCACCGGCTAATTGACGATAGTACAAAGCGTTCGTGGTGTGAACATATGGTAATAGCCATAAGAAACCAATACCGAATGTCAGGCAGCTAAGAATTGCCCATCCCATGAAGCTCAGTTGAAGAACAAAAAATTCCCACTTATGGCCGACCATTAATTCACGGCTCCGCTTAATCGCTTCGGTGGCTTGGATATCTTTTCCTGATTCAATCAGGTCCTTGTCAATATAAAATGCTTGTGAGTATGCCATTGCCTTAACAATCCCAGGCACAATTAGCAACAAACTCCACAAACAAAGAAAGATCAATTCCAGCAACCAGGTTAAAAACACCGGAATAAAGCGATTATTGGTAAACGCACAAAACATTGCATTGAAATAATTCTGTTCTTGTGTACCTTTCGTAAAATCTAGTACGGCATAGTCATAGACAATCCAAATCATCTCGGCAATAAAGTAACCGATTCCCCATGTCACGCCACCAATACCGCCGCTAATAATACTAGTAAGCAGGGTCAAGATAACTGCCCATTGCCAATTGCCAGAAAGGGTCTGTTTAGCATTACGCTTCAATTAGATTCTGTCCATAATATTTCCTCCAGAATTTTGATATTTATTTTTTACGAAATATAAATATCCTCGGCAACGCTTCTCACAAAAAATGACCGAGCTTTGCAGCTCAGCCATTTTATCCCATAAATCATGCCTCGTATCATGAGCAAACTAAAGCACCTATGTAGTTAAGCAAGTTCGTCTAGGCTTTCCTCGTATTCAATCTTCTATCCATGAATGACAAGTTCCATAATAGCCACCATCTAACCTGCTTACATAGCGCTTTTGTAAAAGTCACAACGGTTAGTGAATCATTACCTGCAAAGCGGCGGCTGCCAGGCCGCCAGCCATGGGCCCCAATAGCGGTACCCAGGCGTAGGCCCAGTCAGCACTCCCCTTGTGCGGTAATGGCACAATCGTGTAGGCAATTCGTGGGCCCCAGTCACGGGCAGGGTTCAGCGCAAAACCAGTGGTCGTACCCAACCCTGAACCAATCAGGAAGATGACTAAGCCCACGACAAATGGTTTTAGTCCTTGAGTAAAGTTACCGAGGTTTAACATGATTAGCACCATCATAAAAGTGGCAAAGAATTCCGAGAAAAAGTTGAAAAATGGTGAACGAATCGCTGGTACCGTAGAGAAGATACCGATTGTATTCCCTTCCTTAGCACTGGTCCGGGGAAATTGGGGCCAGAAGAAGATCATGTTGACAACGGCGCCGCAGAAAGCCCCTAACATTTGTCCTAAAATGTAAGGCACAACCTGGTGCCAGGGGAACAAGCCACAAATGGCATATGGCAGCGTGATTGCCGGGTTTAAGTGTCCTAAAGAGCCATATGATCCGGCAACGTACACGCCCATTGTGACCGCAACGCCCCAGCCAAAGGCAATTAAGTACCAGTCGTCATGATGACTATTATTCGTCTTATTCAAATGGATTCCGGCACCAATCGCCGTACCGGTAGCCATTAAGACAAAGGTTCCTAAAAATTCACCAATAAATCCGTTCATCGCTTAACTCTTCCTCTCCTGTTCTTATTTTGTTAACTTAGTGTAATCAAATCCTCTATCTGACGCCGTTGAGCGTGGCTTAACCGTGAAGCCGACCACTGCATCCGCGGAAACGGCCAGCGAATAGCTTTCACCCCGGTGAAGGATTACCGTCTTGATCTCCGGATTAGCGGCCTGCTTTATCAGTTTGACATCCGCTGCTTGCGGGTTGGCCGGTTCACCTAAGTAATGCCAAGTCTTCAATGGATTACCATGGTTCTGATCAACCAGCTGTAGAGTCAAGACGGCACTATCAAATTGATCTTGCTTAATGTCATAGTAGTACGGGGCCACATCATGGTCGCGGCGGTAATTCCAAACCACCCCAGCTTGGCATCCCTGATCATCGTTGGTGACTACTGCATGGTCATTCTTCAGTGTGCAATGATCCAACAATTGCTTGTAGAAGACGTAAGTCCAGTAAGTGGGCTTTTTAATCTGATGGTCGGCTAATAAGCCAAAGCCACCATGGAACAACTGGTACGGGATCCCCTTTTCTTCGAAGACATCGCCAAAGGTCCAGTACGAGTATAGCTCACAAGTATCACCCATTTTCGACAACATATCCGCCACGTAGGCTGCGTTCTTTACGGTGTCATGCAATGGCGCGTCCGGCGAATAGGAGGTGGAAAATTCGGTGATATACATCGGTAGTCCCTTTAAGCTGGACTGGTCAATCAGTTTACGCGAGGTTTCTAGTTCGTGCAGGCTTTCTTTTAAGTCCCGTAATTCTGGATAGCGGTAGTGGCCCGCGGTGGGTACAACACTGACGGTGTAGAAATGCCGAGTAATGAAGTCTGGGTGCAGGTTTTCCTTTTCACAGAAAGCTAAAAAGTCCTTGATCCATTTTTCATCCTGCACGCCGCAAATTGCTGGACCACCAACGATAAAGCGATCATCAAGTTGCTTGATGGCGTTAAAGGTAATCGCAAAGAAATGCAGGTAATCGTCCTCATCACCGGACCAAAACTGGTCTATATTCGGTTCGTTCCAAATTTCAATCGGCCAGGTATAAACGGTCTCCCCGTAACGATCGACGAGGTGCTTCAAGGTGGTGGTAACGAGGTCTAACCAGCGCTGTTCATTGTTGGGCGGTGTGATATGGCCTTGCCAATAAGAAAAAGTTTCGGGACCGCTAGCTAGCTTGGCTGGCATAAAGCCGGTTTCTAAGCAAGGATTAATGTGCAGGCGCTGGAAGCTGTCAAAGATCCGGTCCAGGTAGGTATAATTATATTCAACTTCGACATTGCCCTGCTCATCTTCATGTTGCTGGTAAATGCCAACATCGTCATGGAAGAGCCCATGGAAACGAATCCGTTTAAAGCCTAATTCACGCTGCACTAACGCCAATTCTTCCAAGTACTCATGATCTAATGCCAACCCTAAGCGGCCTGAGCCAACGCATTCAAAGGCTTGATTATTAAAGTGTGTATTCATTCTATCCTCCATTATTAACGTGTAAGTTGCACAAAGACCTCCCAAGTTCGGCAAGCGAACATTAGGAGGCCTTTTTACTGAGCGTTATCAAGGTCGTCCAAGCTTGAAATACGCCCTGAATCCGAATTATCGCTCTTGATATTTAAAGAAATCGAAGGTCGCTGGCTGGTAGAATCCGGAGTAATCTACACATGCCAGACCAACCATGGCGCCGGTAAAGAAGCCACCATAGTTTTGTAAAACATAGTCGTCTGATAAGACTGCCGCATCCAATTGCACGTCAATATCATGCCACTCGTGACCATCAAAAGAATAAGCGTAGTGATAAGATTGCTTTTCAACCACCGTCTTAAAGTAAACAGCATGGACGTCATCAGGAATCACAATCGCCCGATCGCGTAAGAAGGAATGGTAATGATTGTTATTATTTTCAGCAACTTCAATGACTCGGCAATCACGGTCTTCATCATAGGTAATAAAGATCCAGGAGTAGTGACGATCATTGTAGAAGTTAACCAGTCCGGCCATTTGTTGGTAAGTATAAGGATCAAAGCTGACTTTCGTTTCAGCCGTGAAGTGAAAGGCTTGCCAACGAGCAGCAATCAAGGACACATTAAACGTTGATGATAGTGATTGTTGGCCCCGTAAAATGAGCTGGCCATCACCCTGGTGACCCATGCGGGCATCGAATGGGTCCCGCAGAGTCTGCCATTCCAGGTTCAATTGTGGTTGGTCAAATTGATCTACAAACGAGTGATTATCAGGCACATCCGTCATTGGCTTAGCATCTTTTGGCGCTGGTACTTCAACCATGCCACCGTGCCCGCCAACTACACGCGGCCAACCATCGTCATCAAATTCAACCTTTTGAATGGCGGTTTCCCGACCCAGTGAACACCAGCCGCGTGGATCGAAGACAGATTCATTTTCGTGGTGCCACGGACGGCCGCAAAGTGAGGCATAATACCACTCACCAGCCGGCGTGTTAACCAGGGCACCATGGCCTTGCTTTTGGATGGGCATCCGCGGGGTATCAAAGTTCGTCAAGAAGATATCACCCGGCTCCGTCTCAAATGAGTGGGCGTCTAGGGTCCTTGAGCGAGCAACCACCTCTTGGTGTGTCCAAACGGTGCCCCCCTGCGCAGCAAATAAGTAATAGTAACCGTTAATCTTGTACAGGTGCGGCCCTTCGACTAAGGCAACATCAGTGCCGTCATAAATGACCCGGCGTGTTTTTGGTAACAACTTTTGCGCTTTGGGATCATACTCCGTCAACGTAATCCCGTGAAAAGTTGGTTTCCATTCCCGGTGGTCCCAGGTTTCCTGTACGAGGTACTTGCGACCATCGTCATCATGGAACAGTGAAGCATCAAATCCCGTGCCATCGAGTTCAATCGGGTCTGACCAGGGACCGGTAATCTTATCGGCCGTTGTCAAATAGTTAATGCAATCTTTGAATGGTCCTTCCATGGTTTTAACATCGGTAAATATCAGCCAAAACTTACCGTCGTGGTAAGAAAGGTCTGGTGCCCAAATTCCGCCTGATGAAAGATCACCATGCAAGTTTAATAAAGTAGTTGTTGACAGTGGTGACGGCAATAAGCGCCAGTGAACCATGTCGGTTGATTCGTGCAAACGCACGCCAGGGAACCATTCAAATGTCGAGTTAGCAATGTAATATGTATCGCCAACCCGGATCATGCTCGGATCTGGATTGAAACCCGGCAAAACGGGATTTTTAATCTTCATCGAAAATACCTTCTTTTCTAAACATCAAAGTCATTGAGCGGATGAACCATTGGAATCATTGCTGGAGCTGTTAGTTGGCGTGTTCTGCGAATTATTAGCAGCAGTAGTAGCAGCGACGTCACCTGCTGGCCAGCAGTTTTCGTACTTAACACCAGTCAAGGATTCAACAACCTTCTTAACTTCAGGCTTAACGTCGGCCTTTTTGCCATCAGCCTTAAGACGGTTGATTTCGTTAACCAGAACCTTGTGGGTCTTAGCATCCAGGTTGAAGGTTACGGCAATGAACATTGCGGCTAAGGTTAAGATGCCCGTACCGAAGATCAGAACGTAAACAACGGCGTGCGTTGCTTGTGCAGATTGAACAGTAGCACCAGTCTTGAAGCCGTTTTCGGTCAATACCCAGCCCAAGAAAACAGAAGCTAAACCAGAAGTTAACTTACGAATAAATGACATCATTGCAGCAAATTCACCTTCACGACGCTTGGAAGTGATCATTTCGTCAACGTCAGGGATGAATGGGAAGACGTTCCAAGGAATGGAGTAAGCACCACCCTTGAAGAACAGGTAAATAGCAGTAACAATAATCAATGCTGGAATCAGTTGTGCATGAGTTAAGTTCATCATGTACATGATGTAGTATGCAGCTAAACCAGCGATAACTAAGGCGAAGTACAGAACGTAGCACTTCTTAGCACCCAGACGGGTAAATAGCCAGTAGTTAACTGGGGTCAGTGGCAAACCGATGATCCCTAAGGAAAGTAAGAATGAAGCCGTGGAAGTGGACAGACCGTAACCGAAAACGATGAAGTAAACAAAGGCACCGGAGAACAGGTCTTGCGCAGTGACCCCTAACAGGTAAAGGTACATGTGCTGACGGAAGGCCTTAACCTTCAAGGTAGCAACGTAGGACTTTAAAGCAGTCCAGAGGAATTGCCCCAGGTTTTGGTGAGCTTCATTAGGATCAGCAGTTGCTTGGATTTCTTCAACTGGACGTTCCCAGGTGAACTTCCAAGTAATCAGGCAGGCAACGGCAAAGATAATAGCAAAGGTCACACCAGTAGCGGTGTAAGCGTATGGGTTGTGCTGACCCATGGCCTTAATGTACAAACCACCAACCAGGGTAACAACAGAAGTAATGGCACCGGAGAAGAACATCCGGGTAGTAGACATCTTAGAACGAGAGTTGAAGTCCGTGGTCATTTCAGATGGTAAGGTTTCATATGGAATCAAGACCATCGTAACAACAATTTCAACCAGGCAGTAAACAATCAGGTAGTAAGCGTAACTAACTCCTGGGATCCACAGCAGACTGTAAACAATTAAGATCAGTGGAGATCCGATTAATAGGAAGAAGTGACGCCGACCAAAGCGCCGACCTAACTTCGTCCGCCAGAAAGTATCGGACAAACGACCCATAACAATCGAAGTAACAGAGTCGACAACCTTTGCCAGCCCGATAATGGAACCGGCTTGCAAAGCTGACAGATTACAGAATGTCGTGAAGAAGAACATCAGGTAGGCACCAACTAAGGCACCATAGCCCCCGCCCATCATATCAGTACAACCAAAGGCGATCGACGTCCACATCCCAACTTTACGCTGGTTAGTGTTAGGCGCTTGTTTTGCAGATTCGTTCATTTTAAAAATCTCCTAACTTGTAAAATAACAAAACAACAATAACTAAAATGACAAATAATAATCGCTATGCAGCCCCTCACTCATCATGAGGGAGAAGGGCTACATTTTAGAAAGAACGTGGGTAAACACGCTAGAAACATGGTACTCGGGGCGAATGACCAACTTGAATGGAGCTGCAGCACTGCCATCCTTATCGGTCACAAACAGGGTCGGCGTATTCGACCAAGCATAAGCGATATGCGAGTCAGGTCCGATCCGTGCCCGTCGTGGCAAGTTGATCACAATCGAATCAGCTTGTACTTGGTAGTCATCCAGCAAGAAACGCTCACCATTCGTTTCTAAGACAAATGCGTTTCCAGCTTCCGCATTTAAATGACGGTCATAGGTTTGAAATTCAATGACAATTTGACCATTATCATTAGCTGCCCTTAAGGCAACTGGTCCCGAGGCACAGCCATCAGGATATTTCTGCATCCGGTGAGTCAGCTTCATTAACTGCGCGACCACTGCCTTTTTATTTAACGGGTGCAGATCATTGTCTTCGCCATATCCCAAGGCCACGGCCATGGCGGTATGATGAAGAAACATTGCCTGTGCCTGTTGTCCGCGCACCGCTGCCCAGTCATGGTTGGGTTCAATCCCGCAGTTTGGTAGTTGGACAAACAAGAATGGCATGTCGGGCCGCTTAAATAATTGCCGCCAGCTTTGAATCAAGTGGGTAAAGACCTTGCCATAATTTACCGGGTTATGACTGTCGCTCTCCCCCTGATACCAAAGGATGCCCTTAAAGCAGAAGTTACGTAGCGGATAAATCTCACCATTATACAGTCCCACTGGCAAGTATTGTGGGAAGAACCACTGTTTCCGGCTCGGCATTGAGCAGCCCCGCTTCATGAACCATTGCCCTTTATTTAAGTCAATGACTTCACCGGCTGCTTCTATTACATGCCGTTTATCTTTGCGCCATCCTCCGGTCTTTTGGTCAATTTTCAGTCTGAGCGTAATGTCTAACTTGGCCGGTAGTTTTTCAATGGTGTAATTGCGAGGCGGGTATTGGTAACCAATCTCGCCCACCTTTTCGCCGTTGACGTAGGTCTGATCACTGTCAATCACGGTACCCAAACGCATCATCGCGGACTGACCAACTAACTTAGCTGGCACATTAATTTGGCCTTTAAACCAAACTGAGCCGCTCGTCATTAACGACTTGGCAATTGGCTGACCGATATCAACTGGTTGCCAGGAATTATCTAGTTCTTGATGCACCCAGTCTTCCTGCAGGCCACGATCGATGTGATCACGGTCCTCATCGTACTGATGCTGGTAACGAGCGCTTTCGTCGGTAAACTGCTTCATTAGCTGTTCATCCTTCAGCGCTTGAAAATCGACTGGCAATTCTTTTAACTGTGCCAGGTCATCTTCACTCAACCAGCAGCGCAAAGGCGTACCGCCAACCGCGCTTTGTACCAGGCCAATCGGCACCTTTTCCTGTTTACGCATCTGTTGCGCAAAGAAATAACCAATACCAGACATCGTGGCGATCTTCTCACCAGTTGCGCTTTCCCAATTGCCGCCAGCCAGTTCATCGGCTGGGCTATTAAACTGATAATGTTCGGGAACCTTGAAGTAATGGATCAACTGATCTTTAGCCTTTTTTATTTCATCCGGATATAGTTCCGCTAGCCGGCTGATTGGCAATTGCATATTTGATTGCCCGGCCAACAGCCAAACATCACCGTAATAGACGTCTTTTACTTTGACTTCGCTATCATCGCTTTTCACGGTCAACGTGTACGGACCGCCAGCGGCGTGCTTCGGCAAAACCAGTTGGAAATTTCCGCTATCATCCGCAAATGACTCCACTTCGCGTTTGTCAATTTCGACATGTATGCTGTCGCCCGGATTGACGTGTCCCCATAACCTGACGTTTTTTTCACGCTGCAACACAACGCCGTCCGTTAATAGTGGGGATAACTTAATTGAATTGCTCATAATTTGCCCTCCTTTCATAAACGAAAGCGAGCATTTTATTCATAAATTAGGCGTCCTTGATCGTCAGGAACTCCGGACATCCGGTAGAAGTAAGTATTGACTTGATCACGCCATTCAAGAGCATTCGCTAGCTGCTTCTTTAAGCAATCACTGACCGCTTCGTAAACCCGATCGTCAATCTTGCCGGAAACAGTTGCCCATTCCTCAATGTACTTTTCAACGTTTTCATACCCCTTAAAGTGCAGGTCATAAATTGTTTGAATCAACGTCTTGTCATCAGAGAAGACGTGGTCATATGGAACATGGTGCAAGAAGAGAACCACTGATTTAGGTGTCGTTTCCAGGTTTTCGTATTCACTGGACAGCTTATCGGAATACATACCAATAAATCCGGATCCGGTGGCCATTGTCCGATCAACCCCTACGCCATTGCGGTCAGCAAAGTGATAGGTGCCCCACCGGTCGTATTCGTAACCGTTAACGGATGGACCATAGTGATAGTGAGGAACTACCATGAAGCCGACACCCAATGGTGCACAGTAGTCTTTGTAAGTGTCGTTAGAAGTGTCAACAATGTCGAAGATGGTATCCTTAGTCTTGCTGTCGCTTTGTTTGAAGGTTAATTCAACCCATTCATGCAGAATATCTTCCGGAGTTTCCTGGTTGTTCCAGCACAGACGGCCATAACCATAAAGGTTTGCTTGTGCTAACGGGTTATTTGTCCAGTGTTCGCTCATGCCGACGTTACCAACGGCTGCCATTCCGGTGTGTGCCGGATTAACGGCCGTTTCCTTCAGCAAGGCACCTGAGTGCGGATCCTTTAAATCATCGTACTTGGTGTCGTAATTCAGCATCTTGTACCATTGCTTAACCGCATAGTTAACATCAATCTGATGACCAAGGTATTCAGCAGAAATTTCGAATTCCATCATCTGGTTGGTGTGCCGCAGCTTACCAAACAATGGCTGCAGCGGTTCAGCAGTTTGGAAGTCGATTGGGCCAAACTTCATTTGCAGGATTACGTTATCAGCAAAGTGACCATCCAACGGAACAAAGTTGTTGTAAGCGGCCTTGGCACGGTCAGTCTTTCGGTCACGCCAATCCTGGTGAGCGTTGTAAACAAATGCCCGCCAGATAACTAAACCACCATGAGGCTTAATGGCTTGACCCAGCATGTTGGCACCTTGTGCGTGATCCCGACCATATTGGTAAGGCCCCGGTTCGCCTTCGCTGTCAGCCTTGACTACGAAACCGCCGAAGTCTGGAATCACGGAGTAAATGTTGTCACAAACGTTAGCCCAGAATTCTTGTACTTGCGGATCAACTGGATCAGAAGTTTCTAAGCCGCCGATCAGTTTTGGTGAAGCCCAGTTAATTGCCAAGAAGGTCTTGATCCCGAAGCCCCGGAAAATCGTGGCAATTTCATCAACCCCATCTAGATACTTAGGAGTAATTAATTCAATTCCTTGTTCACGGACGTTAACGTTGTTCAATGACACCGCGTTGATACCCACTGAAGCAAGCATCCGTGCATAAGCAATCATCCGTGTCCGGTCATGACGGAAAATATCACCATCGATGTGTTTGACATCAAAATTACCCACATCAGGATTATCCAGTTTGTCTGGTTTGCCAAAGAAGATTGAGGCTCCCGCATAACCACGTTCAATGCTGCCATCAGTTTGATCCCAATGGTCAATCATCCGCAGCGGCTGACTTGGCGATTGCAACGAAGTATTTAACTTGGCATCCATTACCTTTTCGCGTAACAGTTCGTAAAAGCCATACATCAAAGCCTTCGTTGTATTACCAGTGATAATTACTTGTGAGCCCTTCTTTGATAATTGAAAGGCTTCATCGTTATCAAATTTGCCAGCGCTCTTCTCCAGAACTACCGTTGCTTTTTTCGCATCAGCCATCAATGGAAGTTGCAGCCAATTGATAATGTCGCTTTGCAACTGCAAGCGAATCGCATCACCACCATCAATGTCAGCTGGTGCAAAAGCAAATGAATCATTTTTCATTGCAGCATGAATAATCCGATTGTCTAACCATGCTTTATCCAATTCATACACCACCTATTAAATTCAGTTAGGATTATCTAAAACCTTATCTCTGAAATAACTTTATTTTAGATAATTGGTTCGCTAAACTAACTATCCATGAATTATTATAGCATGAATGAAAGTGCTTACAAGGTTTAATTGGATAATTCAAAACTTTACTGACTAAATTAATTTTCTGGCAAGAAAAAAGACGCTCACGCACACCGCCATAACAACGACTATACGTAAACGTCTCCTCAATAGATGTTTTAAATGTTTTTATTTTTCACAAATAAACTAACTGCTTTTAGTAGTCTTTTTCCAATGCTTCCCACAGGCCTTCCAAGTAAGTAATCCCTAAGGCCCGATCATACAGGCCATAGCCAGGACGTCCCTGTTCCCCCCAAATATTACGGCCGTGGTCAGGACGGATATAGCCATCATAGTGACAATCATGCAACGCCTTCATGATTTCAAACATGTCCAACGAACCTTCGCTGGATAAGTGCGCTGATTCATGGAAGTTACCGCGTTCGTTAGTGAACTTGATGTTCCGCGTGTGCATGAACGGTACCCGATCCTTCTTTACAAACTCACGGATGATGGAAGGCAGATCATTAGCCGGATTCTCACCTAGACTACCAGTACAAATCGTAAACCCATTATATGGGCTATCATGCAAAAGCATAATCTTTTCCATATCTTCGCGGTTCTTGTAAATCCGTGGCAGGTGGAACAAATTGAATGGCGGATCATCCGGGTGCATGGCCATCTTAACGCCATACTTTTCACATGTAGGAATGATCGCATCCAAGAAGTACTTCAAGTTTGCCCGCAATTGATCACCAGTCATGCCGGCATATTCGTCAAACAACTTGGCTAACTGCGCCATCCGTTCTGGTTCCCAGCCTGGCAGTGAATATGAATTCGAGCCCTTCTTCATAGATTCCAATAATTCATGTGGATCATCACTCAGCTGTTCAAATTCAAATTCCATCGCGTTAGATCCGTCATGTAACGGGTATGCAAGATTGGTACGAATCCAGTCAAAGATTGGCATAAAGTTGTAGCAAATAACCTTAATTCCGCACTTGGACAGGTTCTTGATCGTTTCTTGGTAATTAGCAATGTATTCGTCCCGTTTTGGCCGGCCGGCCTTAATATCATCGTGGATATTGACGCTTTCCACGACCTCGAACTTCATCCCGGCATCTTCAATCTGCTTCTTTAATGCCTGAATCCGCTCAAGCGGCCACACTTCTCCTGCAGGAATGTCATATAGAGCGGATACAACCTGCTTAGTCCCAGGGATTTGACGAATTTGTTGCAAAGTGATCGGGTCATCGTCAGCCCCGAACCACCGAAAGCCCATTTTTAACATTGATAATCCTCCTCAAATAATCAGTTTACATGTTTGCCTGCTGGCGACGGAACGATAACAGCTTGTGTGATAAGTCTTTTGTCTGGCCGTATACTTGCCGATAAAGTTCATCAAGTTGATTATAGCATTGTACATTCTGTTCCTTTGGCAGGTACTTTTTACCAAAATGAACAAACTGTTTGGCACATTCTTGCAAGTCCTTAAACCAACCTAAACCGACTGCCGCCAACATAGAAGCCCCCAGACCTGGTCCCTGTTCATTCGTTAAGGAAATGACCGGTTTGTTAAAGATATCTGCTTGCATCTGTAGCCAAAAGGCACTCTTGGCCCCGCCACCGATTGCAACGACGGTATCAAAGTCTTGACCATTTTCCTCATAAATCTTCAGGATATCTTTGAAGCTAAAGGTAATTCCTTCCATGATTGCACGGGCAAAGTCAAAACGGTCTTGCACTGAATCAACGCCAATAAAGCTCCCACGAATGTCAGCGTCCGCATATGGAGTTCGTTCACCGACGACATATGGCGTAAACAGCAGTCCATGGGCGCCAATTGGACGTTTAGAAGCTTCTTCGACCATTTGCGAGAAGTCCATATCGGCCACGAATTTGTGTTTAAACCAGTTTAAGGAGTGACCAGCTGCCAGAGTAACCCCCATTGAGTAGTAAGTATTTGGAATGGCGTGACATTCGTATTGGATTTGGCCATGGTAGTTAACTTGTGCATTCTCTTCATACTTGAGCACAACACCAGAGGTACCAATCGAAGACATTACCATGTTTGGCTTTAAGATGCCAGCACCGACAGCACCACAGGCATTATCACCACCACCGGCAAAGACTTTTGTCGCGGTTGATAATCCTGAGAACATGGCATAGGAATCAGAAATCGTCCCTACGCAGTCAATGGATTCCATCAACGGTGGGCACATGCTTTCGGGAATATCAAAGGTCTTGCATAGGAAGCTGCTCCACTTCATTGCTTTAATATCCAACAGGACCGTCCCGGTCGCGTCAGAGTAGTCCATGCCAATCTTGCCGGTCATGCAGAGACGCACGTAGTCTTTCGGCAGCACAAAATGCGTTGCTTTTGCCCAAACATCAGGTTCATTCTCTTTAACCCACAACAGCTTTGGCAAGGTAAAGCCTTCCAATGCCCGGTTGCCCGTAATATCAATAAATTGGTCGCCAAGTTTATCCATAATCTCATGGCATTGTTTAGTCGTCCGCGTATCGTTCCAGAGAATGGCTGGGCGTAAAACGTGATTATCCTTGTCCAGCAAAACAAGGCCATGCATTTGGCCAGAATAGGAAATGCCCTTGATCTCTTCTGCTTTGATGCCATCACGTAAAATCAAACGGTCGATGGCAATGGTAGTGGCATACAGCCAATCTTGGGGATTTTGTTCTGAATATCCTGGTTCTGGTTGACTGAGTGGGTATTCATAGCTTTGCTGAGCCTTGATTGTCCCCTCATGATCCATTGCGGATACTTTGACGGCGCTTGTGCCCAAGTCGACCCCGAGTACGTATTCGTTCATATTTTTCCTCCTTATATGAAAAAGGACCCGCATCAGAAATGCGGTGATGCGAATCCTTTTCAATTTTTAATGCGATTTATTACTTAGCTAACGTTTCAATGATGTAGTGGTTAATGGTGTCCTTGATTTCTTCCAGGTGGTCAGACTGCGTAGATGCCCGCAACTCAGATTGTGACATGTCCAAAACCTTTGGTTCAATCGTCTTGAAGTTTTCTTTACCTTCTTCAATGGACTTGCCAAAGCCTTCATCCCAGCTAGCGTAACGCTGCTTAACCATGTCATCTAAGAAGCCGTCTTCCTTCATGG
>DXFH01000023.1 GCA_019114515.1 Candidatus Limosilactobacillus merdigallinarum | reverse complement strand
TTATGAATATGTCCAAGACGCTCCAGTCAATTCAATGTGATTAAGTTGTCGAACCGCCGTATACGGAACCGTACGTACGGTGGTGTGAGAGGTCGATAATTGAACTAATCAATTATCTCCTACTCGATTTTCTCATCACCTTTATCGCGCGCGATGTCTGCCTTGGCAGAGATCCATTATGACAATCTTTTAAGAACTAGATCCAACAACTAAGTGAAAAATTTTTTGAAGGAAATCTCTATCCACATCCTTATAGCCACGCCCTTACACATATTCAACTCCTCAGACAATATCGAATGGTCGAAATCGTCCTTTTCCACCAACCCGTTTGCAATCTTCCCGCGCCTTGCCTTAAAATAAACACTATTATCAAATAAGGTGGTGATCGTATGAGCGTCACGATTCAAGACATTCTCACTCTACCGGCCTTAACCGGTGCCAGGCTTTTAACCAACACATCAGGTGCCAATCGGGTGGTAACGTCCATTTCAGTGTTGGAATATGCCTCAACTACTCCAGTTCAGGCAGAAATTACTGACGCCATTCATTTTGAAGGTAACGAACTGATCATCACTAGCTTTGCCAACGTCGCCAATGATGTTGAGGCCCAATGTAGTAATATCAAACGCTTTGCCCAAGTTGGCGAAGTCGGATTAGTGTTATATTACGTTGGCATCCTCATGCCGAAAGTTGACGAGCGTTTGGTCCAACTTGCTGATGAATTAGGCTTTGTCATCATCTTGATGCCAGAAAATGATGCCAGTTTAGCTTATGCCAACGTGATTTCAGACGTCATGCAGGCCATCTTCTTAGATCAAATGAACAATCCGGTGTTTGCTGTGGAAATGCTCGACGAAATCGCCAAGATGCCAGCCTACCAACATAACTTGGCGACGGTATTAAAGATGATTGCAGAACGCCTTCATGCTAGCTGTGCGTTGCTTGATGGCAATCGCCAATTGATTCAAAGTGCGACTTGGCCCCGCAATCGTCACGTTGACTGGCAAAAATTGCCAAGTAGCGGAGTTTACCGCCAAGCTGTCCGTGCCAATCAACCACTAGGCGAGTTTGAGCTGGTGATCCTAGCAGAAAACCAGGACTTAGATGTGTATGCCAGAAGCCAAGCTGCAGCTGCCCTGCAAATCTCGCTAAACTTATGGGGCCATGACAGCAGCGAACTTAATCAACGTGAATTGCTGGCAGCAATTGTCGCCGATGAGCCGATCCGAGTCCGGCGGTTGGCTGAGTATTATCATATTGACATTTCGACCATGCATCATATGTGGGTGATCCCGCAGTTTTTTACAGATGATTATGCTAAAACTCGTCGTGAGTTGGACCAATTAAGCCAGCATTTTGCCGAAATTGCCTTGATGGAACGCTATGAGGGCATGTTGGTGATCATTCCTAAAGGTGATTTGGAAAATCGGATCTGGAATCAGTGGGCCAAAGCCTTAGTCGACTACTTAAATGACCAGGACCTATCCGCCAGCTTGATCCGTTGTCAAAACGTCTTTACCACCACGCAAGTTAAAAATGCGATCCTTTTGATTCAACGCTCCGCCGTTGATGCCAGAATGATTTTTGCCCGCAAAGCCTATTTGTCTTTAGCCGACTTGCGCTTAGCCCAAGAAGCCCGTGAGTTGATCGATGCTGGGGCTGATTCAACTAAAGCCTATTTAGATGAACACCTTGAACCATTTGGTGGCTCTGAACAAAGTGAACTGGTTGCGACAATCAGTGTTTACCTATTAGATGCCAATGCTTCAGTGTCCAAATGTGCGAAATTGATGTATGTTCATCGCAACACCATCACCTACCGTTTGCAACAAATCGCTTCTATCACTGGCTTTACCATCGGCGATATGCCAGATACCATGACGCTGTATCGTTTAGCAGCTGTAATCCGCTTGGTCCATACTGCCAGCGCCTAAAATTAGAATAATCCCATGATTTTATGCACGTGCATAAAATCATGGGATATTTTTATGTAGTTGAATAATGACAGGCCTGAACTCCGGCGTTAAAATGTGAAACATCATCTAATTTTTAAATATCAATTAGAAATTGATTAGGAGGATGCTCAGTATGGAAGAAAACAGACGCAATCAATCTTGGTGGAACTTAGCCATTGTGTTATGTGGCGCATTGATCTCGGTGCCAAGTTTAATTTTGGGCGGCACTCTAGTTTCTGGCATGAGTTTGCCTATGGCCTTATTCACTGCATTTGTCGGTTATGCCATTATTGTCGTGATCATGATCAGCCAAGGTATGCAAAGTGTTGACCAAGCTAAACCGGCTGTAAAAGTCGCAGAACAGGTTTTTGGTAAAGTTGGGTCTTCAAAAGTCGTATCTTTGATTCTAGCAATTTCAGCCCTTGGTTGGTTTGGAATTCAAGCCAACGTTGCCGGGATTGCCGTCCAAGGTATTTTGGCTGCTTACTCAATCACCGTTCCTGCTTGGATATGCTCGATCATCGTTGGGATTGTCATGGTGCTGACGGCAATGTACGGCATCAAGTTCATTCAAAGGCTCGCTTGGATCGCTGTTCCATACCTGATGATCATCGTCTTATATGGCTTCTGGTATGCCTTTGCCCATGAAAATGCCGCCCAAGTTGTGGCCGCATATCATCCATCGACTTCGATCTCTTTTGTGAATGGCTTAGTCACTACTGTTGGTAGCTTTGCTTTAGGTGCCGTCATCGTTGGCGATTACGCCCAATTTTCAACTAAGCGCAGTGACATCATCAAAGCCTCTATTTTGGGGATCATTCCCGCAGGGGTCGTCATGATCGGCATTGGTGCTGTGTTGACCATCGCTTTTAAAACTGCCGACATCTCCAGTTTATTTATTAAGATCGGCACCCCATTCATCGGCGGCTTAGCCTTAGTCTTAGCCACATGGAAAGTCAACGTCGTCAATGCTTACTCTGGTGGGATCGCCGTTTCAAATGTCTTTAACATTCCAGAAAAATATCGTAAATTGACCCTTTTCGTTGTTGGTGTGGTTGGTACATTGTTAGCAGCCATCGGGGTCTTGAACTACTTCACCCCTGTTATGTCTGTCTTATCTGCCATGATCCCACCTGTTGCCGGTGTCATGGGTGCCAGCTACTGGTTGATCCATCATGGTGATGCCAGTCAGTGGCAACCAACTGAAGGTGTCAACTGGTTAGGTTTGTCCGCATGGTTAGTCGGTGCGCTCTTTGGTGGCGTGCCTACAGTCTTGGCCATGATTCCTAATGTTTGGCACCCATCCGCTAACCCGATCATTGGCATCGTCGTTGCCTTGGTCATTTACTATTTTGGTAGTAAGTTTACCCATCAAGAAGTTCCTGCTAAGGAGGAAGCCTAATGCGTTATTTAGATAAAGATGCCATTGAAGATATTGCCCTCGGCGCTTCATTCTTTGGAGCTGGCGGTGGTGGTAATCCTTACATGGGCAAACTCATGGCCATGCAAGCAGTCGATGAATTTGGACCGATCAAATTATTAGAGCCAGACGAAATCGATGATGACGACTGGTATTGTCCAGTTGCAATCATGGGTGCGCCTGCCGTCATGATGGAAAAGTTTCCCAAAGGCGATGAATTTGGACGCGTGTTAGATAAGCTAGAAGCTTGCACTGGCCATCACTTCACCGGCACCTTTCCGATGGAAGCTGGCGGGGTGAACTCAATGGTGCCACTAACTTTAGCAGCAACGCGCCAAATCCCCTTGGTTGATTGTGACGGTATGGGCCGTGCTTTTCCAGAACTGCAAATGTGTACCTTCCATTTAGGTGGGGTTTCCACAACGCCAATGGCGATTACCGATGAAAAAGGTAACGCCGGTGTCATTGAAACAATTTCTGCGAAATGGGCTGAACGCTTAGCTCGGGTACAAACTGTTGAAATGGGCGGCTCCGCCACAGTTTCCTTGTATCCAGCAAATGGTAAGCAGATCAAGCAAAACGGGATCTCAGGCATCGTCACTCAATGCCAACAAGTTGGCCGAAGTATTCGCCTAGCCCACAACGACCCAGAGACAGCTTTGAAGAACTTACTTGACGCCACTGACGGTCACTTCATCTTTGAAGGCAAAGTCACTGATCTGCTGCGCACTACTAAAGGTGGTTTTAATGTTGGCGACATTCATATTGCTGGTTTCAACGACTTCCAAGAAAGTGAGTTAGTCGTCACCATTCAAAACGAAAACTTATTTGCTGCACGTGATGGTAAGCCTGTCACCATGGCCCCTGACTTGATCATCATCTTAGATGCTGAAACCTTAACGCCGATTACCACTGAAATGATCAAATACGGCAAGCGGGTCAAAGTTGTGGCCACCCCTGCCAATGACAAGTGGCGTACTAAAGCTGGTATCGAAGTCGCAGGCCCACGTTACTTTGGGTTTGACTATGATTACGTGCCAGTCGAAGAACTGTTAAAGGAGGACTAATATGTATCGATTAGGAATAGACGTTGGGGGCACCAACACTGATGCCATTATCTTAGATGAAGAACATCAAGTCGTCAGCTTCGTCAAACGTCACACCAGCTTAGACGTCGGTTCAGGTATTGAAGCTGCCTTGTCAGCAGTCCTCGATGACTCTGGTATCGACCCCAAACAAATCAATGCTGTGATGCTCGGTACCACACAAATCACCAACGCCGTTGTCGAACGTAAAAAAATCGCTAAAGTCGGTGTCTTGCGCTTAGCCTACCCTGCCACGCTTTCGATCAAACCCTTCACCTACTGGCCACAAGACCTGGTTGAAAAACTCGGAGGTCTCTATGCCGTGGTCCCAGGTGGTTACGAGTACGACGGCCAGATTTTGTCAGAACTCGACGAAGAAGCTGTGAAAAAACAGCTGGCTGAGTGGCAGGGGCAAGTCGAATCAGTTGCCGTGATTGGTGCCTTCTCCAGTTTAAAAACGGATCAAGAAGCACGTGTCGCAGCGCTTGTCCATGAAGCCTATGGTAATGAATTTCCAGTGACGCAATCCGCTGAAATTGGTTCCATTGGATTGATCCAGCGTGAAAATGCCTCAATTTTAAACGCTGGGCTGTTTAAAGTTATCGCCACCACCATCACCGGCTTCAAACAAGCCTTGGCTGACAAAGGTGTCGATAACGCTGATTTATACCTTACCCAAAACGACGGTACTTTAATGACTGCCGAATTTGCCCAACGCTTTCCAATTTTGACCATCGGATCCGGTCCTACTAACAGTATCCGTGGTGCTGCATACTTAGCTGGAAAAGACGACGCTATCGTCGTGGATATCGGTGGGACCACCACCGATTTAGGTGTTTTGAAAAACGGCTTCCCACGCGAATCTGCTATTGCCGTTGAAGTAGGTGGTGTCTCAACCAACTTTCGGATGCCTGACATCTTGTCCATCGGCTTAGGTGGTGGTTCGATTGTCCGCGTGCAACCAGATGGTAGTGTAACAGTCGGTCCTGATTCCGTCGGTTACGAAATCACTGAAAAAGCCTTATGCTTTGGCGGTGATACCCTGACTGCCACTGATATTGCCGTTCGCATGGGTTTAGCTGATGTTGGCGACAAGACTAAAGTTTCTGGCGTTTCTCAAGAAGTCGCGGAAGCTGGTCTTGCTGAAATCAAGCACATGATTGAAGTTGCAATTGATAAGATGAAAACCAGTGCCGATGATATTGAAGTCATCTTAGTCGGTGGCGGCGCCATCATCGCCCCTGATCACTTAGCTGGTGTTGCCAAAGTAATCGCGCCAGAAAAAGGTGGCGTAGCCAACGCTATCGGAGCTTCGATCAGCCAAATCTCAGGTACCGTTGATCGCATTTATCCATACACTAAAATTGACCGCGAAGAAGCTTTGAAGCAAGCTGAAGTTGAAGCCGGTGAGCATGCGAAAACTGCCGGTGCCTTACCCGATACCTTAAGCGTCGTCGAACGTGAGGAAATTCCTCTAGCCTACGATCCAAACCAATCCACTCGCGTCAAAATCAAAGTCGTCGGCGAACTTGCCTAGTGCCACCAAAAATAGGGATCTTCAAACAAATTATTCAATTTGTTTGAAGATCCCTATTTTTGGTCTTGTCGTCTCGTAAGGGTGCCTTTCCTGATAGACAACAATACTATGGAATACGCATTCGATAATTATTGGGACATTTATTTTGGTCAGACTTTATTTGAGACTATTAATTTACCAAGATATGCCCAGGTGGGTGCATTGCCTAGTTATAATGGTTCCGATATTGAGGCAATTAGTATAGAGGTGCCGAATAAAAGTGAACAAGAACATATTGGGTCATTTTCAAACAACTTGATCACTTTATCGCCCTTCATCAGCGTAAGCTTGAAAACTCCGAGAACTAAAAAAAGGGTATCTACAAAAGATGTTTTGCTGATTCTTAATTTAATCAAATTTAGGATCCTATGAAACCCCATGACTTAATTTTTATTGTACTTGATCAATGCTTAATTCACCTGCATAATGGATTACGCGGGAATTTTTAATTAAAAAAAAACGACACTAATTTGCTGATTAGTGTCGTTTTTTTCTCTAAAAAGTTGTAAGCTTTTAATTGTAAAAAAAAAGTCTCTGGAACCATCACTTCCAAGACCTAACGACTTACGAACCATCACTTCGTAAGATTTTTGAAACAGACCAACGATATAACTCCTGTTTCAACAGTTATATTATCTTATTTAACAATAATTTGCAATAAAAATAGTTAAAAGAGTTAATAGAACGAAAATCTTGCGAACCCCCGTAAGATTTTCGTTCTATTTTTTTGTTCATAAAGATAGAATTTTTTTTGTGGCAAAAGTTGTAATTATCTTTACTAGAGATAAATTCTAGTAAAGAACGTGAATATTTAAGAGTATTTGAACACTTATTTAAAACTCTGGTTTGATGTTTGAAGTGGTAAGAGTTCAAATGGGTCGCACCCGGTAAACTCGAAAGCAGTGACACTGCATCGTAGTCGCATCTCGAAATCGTCCGTGGGTTCTTGGACGCGTAGAACCTGTAGTAAACAACCATGGGTATGCTAAACCCTGTCGTATCGCATACGGCAAAAGACGTGGCTGGAAGCTTCGAAAATGCTACGGACAACCCTAAATACTAAGCGAGTTCTTCGTGTTGTCGCTGATGAGGTCCTACAGAGGACGCATCAAAACCAAACACTAATAGTAATTGGGGGCAAGGGCGGAGTGCGCTTAAACTGTCTGCATCGTACTTGTTAACGAGTACAGTAGTATCTTGATTACTGTATTGGTTAACAAGCATGATGGGATTATTGAGATGTTTCTCTTGAATCTTTTAGCCACAGATAGGCTAGGATTCAAGAGAGCTGTCGCTGAGCTTGCGACGCGCAAGCTCTCTTCCTTTGGTGTAGTTAAGGATAAGTAGGCTCTATTGTTCAACTAGAGCTATTTCAAGATATGTATATATAGCTCGTGCCTGCACGGCACATAAGGCTACTACTTACCTACTTACTTACGAAGCATTAATAATTAAGTAACAGCATTAGCAGTAATTAGGTGGCGTTATAATTGGATTTTCGAAGTGTTGTTAGTTGAACATATAAAAAAATAACCCCTGTAATTTAAGGCAGAATTCACCTAAAGTTATAGTGAAAAATATCACATAATAGCAAAATCGCACATAATTGCATACTAAAAGTAAGCGATAGGATGAGGAATCCTTTAAAATCAAGGGTTTGCACCTTTGTGTCGTTAAAATGTTAATTTTAATGACCACTTAAATCCTAAAAATGTGGCTGAATCTGAATCATGATGATGTGATTTTGAAAATCGTGGTTATTAGATAGAATCAACCTTATATCTTATGTCCTATATAGACCTCACAGGATCAATTCTAAGAGATTTTAAGGCGTTTATATTTTAACGTGCATTTGATTGTTGGCAAAAGCGAAGTTGCGTACAATTATTTTAGATGTTTTAATTCCTAACAAAAGGCGGTGATAATCTTGAAGTCGAGTGATGAATGGGTAACCGGGTGGCCTGAACGAATCAGCTATGGGTTAAGCGATGCCGCTGACAACCTGATTTTTCAAATGATGACGACTTATTTGCTGGTTTTTTACACTGATGTCTATGGTTTGACAACCAGTGCGGTCGCCATCTTGTTTGTGGTCGCTCGAGTAGCTGATGTCGTCGAAAGTTTTATCATCGGTATCATGATTGACCACACCCATTCAAGATTTGGTAAGAGTCGGCCGTTCTTTCTGTGGTATTCGGTACCCTACGTGGCCTTTGCGATTCTGACGTTTGTCACACCGAATTTCTCCTATGGCGGCAAACTGATTTGGGCTTACGTGACTTATCTTGGCCTGGGATTCTTATACACCGCCGTTAATCTGCCAATCACTTCAATTCTGCCGACGATGTCACAGAATACTTGTGAGCTGACACTGCTTGGGGTTATCCGCCAGTTCTTTGGCAGTTCAGTCCAAATCATCGTGGCAGTTTTTACACTGCCTTTGGTTGGGCTATTCGGCCACGGCAACCAGCAGAAGGGGTTTCTGGGAACCATTATCGTGTTTGGAATCATTTCACTGTTTTTGATTCTCAACACCTTCGTGCACGTGCGTGAACGCTTCTCCAATCCACACATTGCCCACCAACCAGTCAAGATTGTTTTGAACATGTTAGCCCACAACCAGCCGTGGATTATCATGTCGATCGTGATCTTTATGTATTGGCTGGTCACGGCGATAAAAAATCAGACGACCATTTATTACTTCAAGTACACCCTTGGCAATGAAGGCCTGGTTCCCTGGGCCAACGGCTTTACTTTGGCCGCTTTAATTGGCGTGTTAATAATTATTAGACTGACTGATCACCAAAGTAAGAAGAAAACAATGTTACATGGGATCTTGATTGCGTTAACCGGGCAGGCGATTATCGCTGCCGGCGTGTATGGTAAATGGCTGCTGGTTTTGTTTGCCGGTGTCTTTATTAACTCAATTGGAAACGGCATTATCATTGGTCTAGTCTCGATTATGATTGCCGACACCATCCGATACGGTGCCAGCATGGGAATTCAAGCGGAAGGCATTTTAGCTTCAACGGATAATTTTGGCGTTAACTTTGGTCTGGGAATTGGCGGCTTGATTACGGCCGGCTTGTTTCACGTGTCGGGTTACGTTGCCAACCAATCACAGAATGCCGCGACTTTATTGATGATTAATTGGAACTATGTTTGGATTCCACTGGTGATCTATGCCGGGATGTATATGGTGTTGAATTTATATGATGAACAGCGAATTATTGATGCCATTGAAAAATAAAAGTGTGGTGAAAGTCGATTTGATACCGCAATCTAACTAAACAAGGCACCCATTTCTGACCTCGTACAATAGCCTTAAAAGTTGTCACTTTAAGAAATAAAAAGTGATGACTTTTGAGGCTATTTTTATGAAAATCACCTATTCAATGACTACTAAGCTTCGCTTATTAAGTCTAAGGATTGTGAAGTGTTATTTCTCAGTTATAACACCTAGTTATTGAATAAGCGATGAAAGAATGATTGGTGTTTAGGTGGTTGGTTTTTGTCTTCGTTTGTGTTGTCGTGTGTGGTGGAGTGAGAAGTGATTTGGTGATTATTCTTAATCAGATCGAGTTGTTGAGCTTGACTGGCTATTTTGTTGGTTTGAGAGGATAGTTGGTTAACTTGGGTGATTAGTTTGTGAGATTCAGCGATTTGTTTGTCTTTGATGGCGAGTTGTTGACGTAACATTTCATTTTCCGATTTGAGTTGCCGAATTAATTCATCTTTGTAATCGGTTCGGGTCGTTTTTGCTTGGTTACGGGCCTTATTCTCGTAATAGTCCTTAATTTGCTTGAAATCCTGATATGTAAAGAGTTTAGCGTTGTGGTCACCGATTTCGGTTGGCTTTAGGTCATGTTTTCGTATGTAGTCACTAACCGATGACACAGCTACTCCACAAAGTCTTGCAATATCAGTTATAGTGTATGTTTTTGCTTTCGCTTTCGCCATGATTTCCGAACACTCCTCTCTAAAACGTGATTAGTTCAAAATTAATTGAGAATGGTCGTTGCTGATACTGTAAATATCACCAATTTTGACGTTATCTTGCTGAGGCAAAACGACCTTAACGGTCTTGTCAGATGGAAATAGCTTAACTTGTGCTACTCCGTAGAGGATAAATTCAACTAGTGCTAAGTCACTATCTTCACTAATGTTTAGCATATTACGCCTCCTTAGCATTAAGTAATGCGACTAATTGACTATAAGCTTCTGAGTTCCAATCAAATTGTAAATTCCCATCTGGTCGATGAATGACGGCTTGATTTAACAGGTTATATAGGCTAGGACTGTCTTGCTTATCCTGAGAGCTTCTTATAATTCTTCTTAGCTCGTTTTCGACCTCTTCCGGGGATTTATCTTTAAAGTAGCTGTCAACGCTCTCAGAGGCCTTAATTTGCAAATTAAGGCCATCTGCAATCACTCGTTCAACAATAGCACCATATTGAATTAGACGGTGGGCACGCTCTTTGCGTTCTTTGCGACTAATACTAGTTTGAATGCCAGCGATACGATCTTGATATTTGTTAATTCGACCAATCAACCGATCGATTTGTTCTTGATTTGGATTAGAAACGGTCATTTTTTGACCTAACTTTTGCTGAAGTTCAGCAACTTTATTTTTAAGATCGGTTAACTTAGTTAACTCTGATTCTGCCATAAAAATTCACCTCAAAGCTAAATTATAAGTAAATTATACCACTAAGTATCATTCCTAATGCTATAATAAAAGCAGAAACGTTCTTTTGGTCTCCCTGACTAAGGGCGCACATACACACATTCAAAGAATGTGGATTTAGCCTGTCGGAGACGTTCACTCTCCGAGGGCACTTACTCAGTGGAGGCATTTCATGCAGATTTAGTTTCACTAAAATGGACGATTTCATCGAGACCACTAACCCCGTGGAAGGGAGAAGTTTCACTTCTAGGGACCATTCCATGGAGGGTTGCTTTTTGTAAAAGCAACATAAAACATAAGACTGGTTCCCAAGCTTCGCAAGGTCACCAGTTACGAAGGAGGCAACAGAGATGGCAATATTTCATTGTCAGGTTAAAATCATTAGTCGAGGAAAAGGACAGTCAGCAATTGCCTCAGCTGCTTATCGATCAGGAACTCGTCTAAAAGATGAGCGGACTAAAGAAGTCCAAGACTACACTAAAAAACACTTTATTGAATATAGCGAAATCCAACTGCCAGAGAATGCACCCAAAGAATATCAAGATCGAGCGACCCTCTGGAACGCTGTTGAAAAAGTCGAGAAACCAAAAAACAGCCGATTAGCCCGTGAAATTGAGGTTGCCTTGCCTCGTGAGCTGAATTTAGAGCAACAAAAGCGACTAGTCCATGACTATGTTGAGTCTCAGTTCGTCTCAGAGGGCATGTGTGCTGACTGGTCCATCCATAACCCTAAACCTGACGATAAGCATCCAGAACGACCAGCCAATCCGCATGCGCATATCATGTTGACTGTGCGCAGCATCAAGAAGAATGGCAAGTGGGCACCCAAGCGACGAAGCCAATACAAATTAGACGAAGACGGTAACAGAATTCCCAAAATAGATCCAAACACGGGCAAACAAAAGTTGGGGGCTAGGAACGCTAAGCAATGGGAACGTGAGAGTGTTAGTTATAACAATTGGAATGACCGGTCGAATGTTGAGAAATGGCGGAAGGCTTGGGCTAATGAATGCAATAAATACCTTGAACCAGACCACCAAATTGACCACCGTAGCAATCTAGAACGGGGAATTAATAAAATACCAACCAAGCACGAAGGATATTATGCTCATCAGAATCCAGAAAGAACCGATTTAGGACGATATAACCTACTAGTAAAGCAAATCAACCAATTCATGAGCAAAGTTGTTCAAATGGAACATAAGCTAATTGCACGAATGAAGGAGCTGAAGATTCATGGACAATCAGAACCATTCAAAGGAATATCTGAAGAAACACCAATTCAATATAGGACTACAGGAGCGGGAAAGCTTCGAGGAGCAAGAAAAGAAGTATCAAGCCAAGAAAAAGACAATCGGACTGACACCGCAAGCTCAGATCAACTTACCCAAACCGCCCAGCGAGGACAAGCTTCTGGCATTCATGAGCAGTCTCTCCCCGAAGCAATTAGAGGCATTCTCAGAGATTTCAGGTTATCAGCAAAAGTTGATCGACAGAATCGACTTTATGAACGAGAAATTGACCAACGAGAACAAGAGACTAATAGAATCATTGAAGCCTATGCTCAACGAGAATCTCAAATTGAAGCAGATAAACAATCAATTGCAGGACGAAGTCAGCAAGTTGAAGCATCGCAACGCAGTATTCGTAGACAGTATCATCAATTCACCAAAGTCAAAGGATTTGCCAGGGCTCTTGAAGAACTTACAAGAGCATCCAGAAATCATCGATCGAATGCTAATGTAAGAGCATTTTACGAAGACGATCTCGATCAATCACTTGGGAAACACGGCAGAGAACGTTAATCTAGTGCCTATGTTCGACTTTCGAACATAGGTAGGAATGCCGTTATAATAGGAATGAGAAGGTGAATGATCATGACAGAATCGAAGAAAGAGAGAATTCCCACTGAAATCACCCTAAAGTTCATGACTGGTGGGAAGAAAGTTCTGCGAGGTCAAGAAGCAATTGACTTTTACCGTCAAGCTAAAGTCGTTCGGGAACGTGAGAAAGACAACAGTGGCTTTACTGACGTGGATAATATTGATTGGGAGAAGTTGTAAATGGACGAAAACTATCAAGGATACCTAAAACACATGCGTTTTGAGCCTGAAGGCTTAACTACAGCTGAGCTTAGTCGGGCGTTAGAAGTCTCCGAAGAAGCCATCAATGATTATTTGGTTGGCATTACAGTCACTAAAGATAGTCATGGTGAGTTCATTATTCCCTTCGCTGATGTGCAAAATGCCCGATTGCACTTCAAATACGGCATTGATAGGCCGTTAGACTAGCTCTGAGAACCTTTGAAAACTAAGTAGGTGGTGAATTATGCGTCAAAAGTCGTTAGAATCGCTTGTTAGAACCGCCAATACGGCAGGAGCTACGGTTATTTGCGAATATGATTGGCCAAAATCGTGGCCATCATGTTGGGATTGGCATTCACTAACCTGCTTCCTCAACATGAAAGACCCTCAACCAGAATTACGTTGGGAACTTCAACACTTAATTTTCGAAGCTCAAACCCATATGGGGGGGTACAAAACGCCTTTCTAATGCACTTTTGGAACAACCGTGTTATAATTTACTTGAAAGAAAGATATTTGCCATGGTGCAAAAAAGCCACCCAACTACGCCCATAGTTGAGTGGCTATTATTTTGCGCTCCATACCGTCAGAAATTATTTCCGCCGACGAAGCCAATCAGCGAAAAGTGCAGTTATCAAGGAGCCCAGAAGGCTCAAAACTGCTGAAAGAAAGATGCTTGTCACGGTACCACCTCCTTTACGTAGGAGTTGCACGGACGGCTCTATTATTCTAACAAAAAATCGTCTAACAGTTTCTAAATCGGACACAGAAGTATCTGTCAAGTTTTCATAGGTAGCCTTTAAATATACAGTTTTAGTGGGTTAGTGCCTTAAAAAGTTGTCCCATTGGTCTACTTGTGGCCGTGTTAATCGGAATTATTCCTTGTACTGCTCCAATTGA
>DXFH01000022.1 GCA_019114515.1 Candidatus Limosilactobacillus merdigallinarum | reverse complement strand
GTCAGCGGCTACTAAATAACTATAATCATCTACCCCTGCTGGAACGGTGTCAGAGGGCTTAACAATTCCATAAACGAGTTGTAGTAAATCGTTCCAGAAGGTCTGTCGATCTGCGTCTTCTCGCCCTTTATTATCAGTAGACCAGGTCTTCACAAATTCTCGTGCTGCTTGTTGTCGTGTTGGCATAGTCTAGTTACTTTCGTGCTATTAGTACTTAATATTATAACCACTAATTAACTTACTTTCCACCCTTCTTCTTTCGTGTAAGGTGTAATTTCCTTTATGATAGAATAAGAACGAAAGTATTAATATTGCACGACTTTCCAAAGACGGAAGAAGGACGTAAGAATGTCGGAAGAAAAGTTCTATACCATTAATGAAATCATAAAAGACGCAGGAATAGCCCGTTCAACGTTTGATAAATTTGCGAATAGTCGGAACTTACGACCCGTAAAGACAGAAAAACGAGGGAAGAAGTTCTATTCCTTGGCAGACAAGGAGTTAGTAGTGAAACATTATAAGCAAGGAGAAGGTCGTAAGGAAAAGGAGAAGTACACCAACCACAAGGAAGAACGGCAAGATGAAATCGTTGATTTACTTAAAGAATAGGTTCAGCAACTCAATGAAATGCCAATGTCTGGTAAACCAGGTTGGCTTTACTATGATCCTACAAATGATGATTCCGAAACGATCGATGTTCATAATTTAACTTTACGCCAAAAAGAGATAATCAATCAATATGCAGTTAATGAACTAAACGCTTTACGCAATTGGTTTGTTAACAATATTAGCAAAGATAAGCAAATCATTTGGGATGTAAAGGGCGTATCAGAAGTTAGTAAGGGCAATGTTAACCAATGGCACGTTACCGATGAGACTATCTCTAAATTAGACGAAATTAATCATTTACGAAAAATAAATAATGATGATAACGTGACACACTTGCCAAGGCACTGGTGATACTCCATTTCCTGATGATTTTATGGGCTATGGATGGGGTGAAGATCTTCAACCTTTAGACTATAACCAAAATGAAACAGGATTTCCAACTACTTTATTGCAAGCATTAATTGAAATCCATAATGGAATTCAGAATTGGTCATATGGTTAACTGCATACGTATGATTTTACTGGTAACACAATCCACCTAACTGATGACAATGATCATGGTCACCTCGGGAATATTTTATGTAACAATTATAATCAAGTTGGGGTTCTTTTTGATTATGATTGGGACTTGCTTCTAGACTTTTTTGGAGCTCAGCCATCTGGTTCTGACATCAACACCCCTGAAATCGCAAAAATCCTAGCAGCTCAATCGGGCAAAGGTGCACCTAACTTAAATGCTCCGTCGGTTAAGGCAGCTCGTCAGCACATTGAAGACGTTAAGACACAAAATGATAAGGACTTAGCTGCGGTTGAAAATGAATCCTTAACTGATGCTGGTCCAGATGCTTATCAGGCCGCCTTGAAAAAGGCTGACAGTGATTACCAAGCTGCTGTTAAGAAGATTAATGCTGCTTATGACGCTGAAATTAAGCGGATCAATGCACTGCCTGAAAGTAATGATCAACTAAAGGCTAGTCTGGAACAAACGCTGGCTGACTTGAAGAAGGGAGATCAAGCTAAGTTAGACGACTTAAAGAAGCGTCATGAAGACAAGATTGCACAAATCAAGGCAGATGCAGAGAAGGAATTGGCTAATTACAAGCAAGAACTGCAAGAGAAGTTGAACTCCGTTGATCCTGAAAAGGCTCAACAAATTAAGGATCTTAAGGCACAGCATGAAGCCTTTATTCAAGCTAACGCCAAGAAGTTGGCTGACTTGCAAGCTGCAGACGCTGCTAGTCTGATTGCTTTAAAGGCTAAACTTAACGCTGAATTAGCTACTTTGCATGCCAGTATCTTCCCAGAAAATAGTCAGCAACAAAATGCAAAGAATGTGGCAAATGGGAATGTCCAAGTACTGGTAATGGCTAATGGCAAAGCTGTTACGTTACCAAAGGCGCATGCTAAGACTCAAACTAGCAAGCAAAGCAACAAAAAGTTGCCACAAACTGGTAATAAGTCGAATGCCGGCTTGATTTTGATGGCATTGGCCTCAATGTTGACGTTTAGTGTGGCTGGGTAAAAAAGCGAGAATAAAATCAACTAATAATTAGACGTTGCGTTTGCTTTTATAACTCTCTAACTTCATGGAGAGGATCACAAAATAAAAGGCATGGTTTCGATAATTGATCGGAATCATGCCTTTATTAGTACTTTGAGTTCTTATGTTGATCGTTATTTAGTATAGACAAGCAACAACTAATTTAATTTTTTAGCGAATTCTTGTCCTAATAAATTAGCATTGAAATTATAACCGTGCAGGATTTCATCAGCCTTTTCAGTAGAATCGTCAGGCATAATACTGATTTGCAAATTAACACTCATTTGCTTCATTCGCAAAGTGGTGATGACAGAGCGCATTGCTGTTTGTCCCAAATTACCGCCGTGAGCGCCAAAGGTAACCATGCTGACTGGCTTGTCTGTCCATTCTTTAGCTAGGTAGTCGATCGCATTCTTAATTACGGCTGGGTACCCACCATTATATTGTGGGAAGAGGAACACAAAGCCGTCATATCCTTGAATGAGTTGGCTCCATTGCTTGGTTGCCTCGTGAGTATAAATACCGGTGAAGGGAACGTTAGGTTCATTCATCATTGGTAAGTTAACATACTTTAAATCAATCAAATCATATTGCACACTGCCGACTTGTGTCAACTGACCTTGCAGCCATTTTGCCACCTGCATACTGCGGCGATTTGGACGAACACTACCGATCAGAATTGCGACTTTACTCATAAAATCATCTCCATTAAAAATTTTTCACTTTTTTAATTATGCGACCATTTTATAGCAGATTGATTGTCAAATAAATTGATAAGTCTCAATACTAACTAATAGTGTTGAATATGATGATCGTTATTAAGATAAAAACCGTCTACCATGTACTGATTTTGTGTGCCAAAGCTGTCAAAACTGGTGATTCCTTGTGAAAATAAAAAATCACAAATCCTTGTATATCAAGGGTTTGTGATTCATCGTGATTGTTCAACAATAATATATTATGGAGATGACGGGAGTCGAACCCGTGTCCGAATATATCGCCATTCCAACCTCTACACTCATAGATTAACTACTTGAAATTCGCTAGCCAAACCGCCGCTAATCAAGGCAACTATGACTAGCTAGCTTGATTAATCTCTTTTTCAACCTTCAAACGGGAAGCTGAAACGTAAGTCCACTAATTATGAAACCCGGTAACGCACCATGGACGAGCCCGGCCGGATTGTTACATGCTTACTTGTTAGGCAGCGTATGCAACAGCGTTTGAATTATTGTTTGCAGTTAAATTCGAAAACTGAGCGTTTTTACGAAGACGCAACCTTCGAAGTGCAGTCGGAATTCGACCTATACTCGTCGAATCCAAAAAACATCCCCAGTTCACAAATTATTATAACAGATTGTAGGCTGAACTCATAGTAAAAGAAATTTCACAATTAAGTCACAGTGTTAAAATCAAAATGATTTATAATATCCACAATTATGTTTGCTTTATGGAGGTGAGGCAATGAAGATTTTGATGGTTGAAGATAATCATTCAGTTTGTGAAATGATGGGAATGTTTTTCAAGAAAGAAAAATGGCAAGTTGAATTTGCATATGATGGCGAAGTAGCTGTGAAACAGTTTGCGGCCAGCAAGGACTGGGATCTTGTCCTACTAGACCTGAACCTACCAAAAAAAGACGGTATGCAAGTAGCAGCGGAAATCCGGCAACAATCACCAACGGTCCCATTGATTATGTTAACGGCACGTGATACCGAGAGTGATCAGGTCTTAGGCCTTGAAATGGGTGCCGATGACTATGTGACCAAGCCATTCAGTCCATTGACCTTAATCGCACGGATTAAGGCGCTGCACCGACGAACAGAGATGCAAACGCAGGTAGCGCAAGTTACTAATCAAAGTGACTATGACGTCCAGACCAAGCACCTGAAATTGAACAGTAAGACACGGGAAATTTATGTTAATGATGAACAAGTGTCAGATTTAACACCCAAGGAATTTGATTTGTTGAAGACATTAGCATCAAAACCTAAGCAGGTATTTAGCCGTGAACAGCTGTTGCAGCTGGTTTGGAATTATGAATATTACGGCGACGAACGGACGGTGGATGCCCACATTAAGAAGCTGCGGCAGAAATTAGGCAGCAGTGGTGAATTAATTCAAACCGTTTGGGGCGTTGGTTACAAATTTGACGATGACGAGGTTAACGCATAATGCGGCTGATTTGGAAGCAAATGTTGAGTTTTATGGCAGTGATGACTGTTTTAGTAGCCATCATGGCCATTTCTTTTATTAGCGTTACTAAAAGAACCATGTATTCGCGGACCTTTAACGAATTGAATGAATACGCGGATAGTTTGATTCAGGATAATGAAATTATTATCAACCGTAAGACTAATCAAATCGTCGGTTTTGAAGAACAAGCAATCGACTCTAAATCGCGCTTGCTGTCCCGTCAGAATGTTAACTTTGCGGTTTATGATGGTTCTGGCCAACGTCGCTATGATAATAGTCAAGGTTTCGCGCCTGGTATTTCGAAAAGCGATTGGAAAAAATTACGTGAGGGAAAGTCGCTCAAAAAGCAGGTGGCATATCCAGACCCCGTTGTGCTGCAAAGAAAGCAGCATAGTCTAGAAGCGCCACAATTGACTGTGTTGATTAAACCGTATTTCTTTCACCAAAAATTGGTTGCTGTAGTATCAATTGGTACTTTTGTGTCCACCATGAAACAACAATATCAAAAGATTTTTCAAAACCTATTGTTAGCGTTTTTATTTGCGATTATAGTATCAATATTGGTCAGTTATTTACTGGCCCGATCAATGACCAAACGGATCGACCAAATGGAATTAGCCACGAAATCGATTGCTAAAGGCGACTACGATGTTCACCTACCGAGCAAGGGGAGCAAGGATGAATTAGATAACCTTAGTGACAATTTCAACATGATGGCTGCCTCCTTACGGTCATCACAGGAAGATATTCGACGTGAAGAAGAGCGGCGCAAGCAATTCCTCGCCAATGCCGCCCACGAAATGCGGACACCGCTGACGACGATCAACGGTCTTTTGGAAGGCTTAATTTATGATGCTATCCCGCAAGAGGAACGCCGTCATAGTCTGGAGTTAATGCAAAAAGATACGAAGCGCTTGATTCGGTTAGTTAATGACAATCTGAGTTATGAAAAGCTACGGACAAATCAGATTCAGATGAACCGGCAAACCTTTGATGCTGGTCCATTCCTGAATAACGTTAAAGACCAGTTGACGCCCCTCGCTAAAGATAAGGACGATCAATTGAGTATTGACGTGCCGCATCCGCTGCGGGTATTTGCCGACCAGGATCACTTTGTGCAGATTATGTTTAACATCATTCAAAATGCGATTCAGTTTACTGATAAAGGACACATCAAAATTAGTGGTCGCAGGCTGCCAAATGGAGCGGAGTTTAAGGTTGCCGATACTGGAATTGGCATGACGAAAAGCCAGATTAGCAAAATCTTCGAACGTTTCTATAAGGCAGATCGTTCGCGGATGAGCACCAAGTATGGTGAATCAGGAATTGGGATGTCATTAGTTAAGGAACTGGTGGAGCTTCACCATGGGCGCATCGACGTGCAAAGCAAGCCGCATCATGGATCTACTTTTACTGTCTTTTTCCCAGACCGTGGTCATGATCATGATCAACAAGAAAATAGTGGAGGGAGCAGTCAATGAGTTTTTTAATTGCCTTGATACCAGCGATTTTCTGGGGAATTAATCCCATTATCGTAACGAAAACTGGTGGATCAGCTACCAATCAGGTTTTCGGACTTGGGTTGGGGGCTTTAAGCGTTGCCATTATTACAACCATCATTGTGAAGCCAACGATTTCACCCATCGTCTTTATTGTGGCGTTTTTGACAGGTGTCTGCTGGCAAACCGGCCAGTTGGGCCAATTCGTATCGATGAAGAATATTGGTGTTTCAAAGGCTATCCCGATCTCAACCGGACTCCAATTAGTAGGAAACACTTTGATTGGAGCCTTTGTATTTAATGAATGGCATGGTAGTCGTTCCATTATGATTGGGTTAGTTGCTTTAGTTTTGGTCGTTATCGGCTCATCTCTGACGTCCGCAACTGATCGTGGTGAGGAGCGCCGGGTAACCTTCAAAGACTTAATGTTCTTAGTGGTCACAACTGTTGGTTACGTGCTCTATTCTGCACTGCCAAAGGCACCTCTATTAGCCCATACTTCTTCAGAGGCAATCTTTTTTCCAGAAACCTTAGGCATTTTTGTTGGTATTGCGATTTACCAACTAATTAGGGAAGGGACAACGCCATTTAAGCAAAAAGCCCAGTACACTAACATTACTGCGGGAATTTCCTGGGGACTGGGTACCCTGACTTATATCATGGGTGCACAGCAGTTAGGGGTTACCACAGCGTTCATTTTGGCACAGTTAAACGTGTTGGTTGCCACTTTAGGTGGTGTGCTGATTCTGCACGAAAAGAAGGACACTTTCGAAATGTGGTGCACTTTAATTGGGCTCACACTGATCATTGTTGGTGCAATTGCAACGACATTTGCGGGATAAACGAACATTGGCTAGCTTTTTTCATATTGAAAAGGGATTCAGAAAAGGCTATCATTTGTTTTAGGTTTATGAATTGAAAGTTGAGATACTGATCTCATTTTTCAAGTTCTGATTTAATCTATGTAGTTTAGAAAGAGGTTTTAGATAAATGGCTCATGTATCTTTTGATAGCAGTGCACTGAAGAAATTCGTACACCCTAATGAATTAGGCGAAATGCAGGCAATGGTAAATGCTGCGGATGAAGAATTACGGAAGGGTACCGGTGCAGGTGCCGATTTCCGTGATTGGCTGCATTTGCCAAGCGATTACGATAAAGAAGAATTTGAACGGATTAAGAAGGCTGCCGCTAAGATTAAGGAAGATTCCGATGTTTTAGTCGTCATCGGTATTGGTGGTTCCTACTTAGGTGCCCGGATGGCTGTTGACTTCTTACACAACACGTTTTACCAGGCTCAAGATCCAGCTGACCGCAAGGCACCACTGGTTCTCTTCGCTGGTAATTCACTGAGTTCATCATATGTATATGATATGATTCAGTTGATTGGAGACAAGGACTTCTCTGTCAACGTTATTTCGAAGTCTGGTACCACGACGGAACCATCCATTGCCTTCCGGATCTTCAAACAGCGTTTGATTGACAAGTATGGTGAAGAAGAAGCTAACAAGCGGATCTACGCTACTACTGATGCTAAGCGTGGTGCTTTGAAGACCGAAGCTGACGCTGCTGGTTGGGAAACATTTGTTATTCCTGATGGTGTCGGTGGTCGTTACTCCGTATTGAGTGCCGTTGGTCTGCTGCCGATTGCTGCTTCTGGTGCTGACATTGACCAATTGATGGCCGGTGCTGCACAAGCGGAACAAGATTACGAAAATCCAGACCTGACTAAGAACGAAGCTTACCAGTATGCTGCATACCGGAACATTTTGTACCGGAAGGGCTTCACGACTGAACTGTTGGAAAACTATGAGCCAAACATGGCCCAATTAGCTGAATGGTGGAAGCAACTCGCTGGTGAATCTGAAGGTAAGGACCAGAAGGGGATTTACCCATCAAGCGCTAATTTCACCACTGATCTGCACTCATTGGGTCAGTACATCCAAGAAGGTTTGCGTAACCTGATGGAAACCGTTGTTAAGCTGGACACCCCTAAACACAACGAAACCATTCCTGAATCAGACAGTAACCTGGATGGTTTGGAATACCTGCAGGGCAAGGACATGGATTGGGTTAACACGAAGGCTTATCAAGCCGTTGTTGCTGCCCACACAACTGGTGGCGTTCCTGTGATGACGGTTCACATTGACCGTGAAGACGAATACACACTTGGTTACCTGATTTACTTCTTTGAAGTGGCAATCGCTATTTCTGGTTACCTGAATGGTATTAACCCATTTAACCAACCAGGTGTTGAAGCCTACAAGAAGAACATGTTTGGTCTGTTAGGCAAGCCGGGCTTCGAAGAAATTGGTGACAAGCTGCGTAAGGAAATGAACGACAACGAGTAGTTCAACCCAAAGTTAATAATTAATGGAATGCGACGGCATAAATTTGCTTAAAGAGGTCGTGTTTTGATCAAAAATAAGCTCCAGCATTCGCATTTGTCGGGTGTTGGAACTTTTTTTGTCAATCAAGGGAGTGATTTACATGCAATTGGGCAGTATCGAAGCGGGCGGAACTAAATTTGTGTGTGCTATTGGCAATGAAGACTACCAAATCAGTGACATGCAGGTTTTCCCGACCACTACACCGACAGAAACTCTGCAGAAGTGTATTGAATATTTTAAACAGTTTCCAGATATGAAGGCCCTGTCAATTTCGTCATTTGGCCCCATTGAAATCCGGGTGCACAACCCGAAATATGGCTACATTACCGACACACCTAAGAAGGGATGGAGCAATACTGATTTTCGGGGCACGATCAAACGAGCCTTAAAGGTGCCAACTGCTTGGACGACAGATGTTAATGGTTCCGCTTATGGTGAATATGTGCTGGCAACTTTATTTAATGAGCGGATCCATTCATTAACATATTTTACGATCGGAACCGGCGTGGGTGCGGGAACAGTCATTGATGGCCAATTTGTTGGTGAGTTAGGGCATCCAGAAGTTGGCCACATTCTCTTGAAGCGTCATCCTGACGACCTAGATTTTAAAGGGATTTGTCCCTTCCATGGCGATTGCTTGGAAGGATTAGTTGCCGGCCCAACTTTCGAAACTCGCTTAGGCAAAAGCGGGCGTGACGTGCCATTAACTGACCATGTTTGGGATATCATGGCTTACTATGTCGCACAGGCAGCTTTGAACACTACTTTGATGATTCGTCCAGCAAAGATTGTCTTTGGTGGTGGCGTTGTTAGTGAAGAGTTCCTGAAAAAGGTGCGCACTGAGTTTGCTAAGTTAATGAACGATTATGTCGAAGTAGGAACATTGGACAAGTACATTACCATGCCCTTAGCCAAGAATAACGGCTCAGCCACAGTGGGGAACTTTGCCCTAGCGTTACGCAATTATGAGCGTCAAGACGTATGATGATAGATCACAAAGAAATTAAAAGAAACATCGCGCATACAAAACGTCGCCTAGTTTCCTGGATCGTGCTGACCATTGTATTTGCAATTCTCAGCTACCTGCAGGTTCTCCCATGGATTCAGTATTTAACATTGTTGGCATTACTGTATTGTCTTATCCAACTGGGAATTATGCTATATCTGACCTATTTAAATTGGCAAAAATAAAAGGAGAAGCAGCAGACACAATTGTGTGCCAGTTGCTTCTCCTTTTGCGTTTAAAGCGTCTTTTTAAAGAAAGCTGGTAACGGAATGCTTAATGCTAAGGTAGCTAGAATAATCAAGACAGAGCCCAACCAGTCCATTGGTTTCATAATTACTCCGAAGAAAAGAACGGAACCAAGTGTGGCGGTAATGGGTTCAAAGGCATCCATTAAGCTAAAGGTGGTGGCTTTAATATACTTTAGCGAATTAGTTGCTAATTGAAATGGAATCAGCGTCCCAATTATGATCACCGCAGCGACCGACCACCAAATACGGGGATCCGCTGGTAAAGCAGGTTGTGCGGGGTGAATGATGGTTAAGGCGATGCCCGAAATTAGGATTGACCAGCCAGTCAAGGTTAACGATGAGTAACCTTGCTTGATCATCCCTTGAGGAATCAAAGTGTTAGTGGCAACGCCGACCGCCGATAAGAGCCCCCAGAACAAAACTGCAGGGGTGATCGCTAAATGGTTGAAATGACCATGTGTGGCTAACAGGAAGACCCCAATGAAAGCAACAATACTGGCGATGATTTCGATTCGCATTGGGCTTTGATGGCGAAATAAAGCCAGGTAAAAGATGATGAAGAACGGCCCGACAAATTGCATAACCGTTGCGATCGAAGCGTTACCAAGTTCAACAGCCACGAAATAGCAGAATTGAACTGGCAACATTCCAAACAACCCGTATGCGATCAGATTGATTGCATGCTGACGGTCGTGCCAGATTTGTAAAGGATGACCACCGACAAATCCACTAATAATCAGCAGGATGGATCCGGACACTAGTTGACGAACTTGGGTCAGCCATAGGGCATTAGCAGCCGGCGCAATTTGAAAAATATATTTAGCAAATAAGGAAGAGATCCCCCACATTGCACACGCGCAAATTGCCCAAATTGTCCAGATAGTAGCTTTGCTAAGCTTCATTATGATTCCTCCTGTTAATTGCCAGTACTAACTATTATTTTCACCGTAAATCGACCGGACTGCGGCGACATCACGAGGTTGGATACTATACATTGAACCAGCTGGCTGCATGACGGATACTTCATTCGTATGGCTTAACCCCATTGCGTGGCCTAGCTCATGTTCGGCAGTATTTACAACTCGTGTGTGATCATAACCATACATCGGGTTTTCCAAGTAAGCGCGGTTAAGGAAGATCCGTCCGTCGGTAAAGCGACCATTGCTGACATATTGGCTCATTTCAGTTAATCCGGCCGACCGGTTTGCATTATTGTCGTCGGTGGTCGCAATTAAGTTAGCGTCCTTAGACGAAGCAACCTGTTTAAAGTGGAACACGCCGGTGGCATTCCAGGCATTAATAGCTTCATCCATAGCCTGTTGCAGGTTGTCATCGTGCATATTAACGTAAATAGTTGCAGAAGGTTTGTTCCACCGTCCTTGACTGTCTTTACCAGACCCGTTAACGACTTGTTGTTTTTGTTGGGAGGATGACGAAGAACTAGCGGCTTGCTGGTTGCCATTTAATTTATTCTCGCCCTGGTTGACCAGCATTTTAACCTGATTGATCCCATTATCAATCGTTTGAGCGAAACTGTCATTGTTTTGGTAAAAGAAAATGCCCGCAGCAAGCAAGCATACATACACCAGTGTTTCAAACCAGCGTTGGTGTTTCATATTGACACCTCTTTTTTATTAAGTAACTTCAAGTATAGCAAAACAAAACTTAAAAATGGGTAAAAGTAGCCCTGGTAGACAAAAGGTTCCTAACGTAAGTTAACGTTAGGAACCCCTTTATTTTAGAAACTATTTTCTTATTGATATTTAGTTTTTGAAGTGGTGAGGGTACTGCTTGCCGAATTCATAAACCATTTCTGGTTCCTGGCTGATTCGCTTGTTATGATTCAGGCCCTCAATGACTGCCATTTCATCGGCATTTAATGAAAAGTCGTAAATATCCGCGTTCTCTTTAATCCGTTCTGGATGAGAAGACTTTGGAATAAAGCTCAAGCCATTTTGGAAATGCCAACGTAAGATAATTTGGGCAACACTCTTATGGTGTTTTGCGGCGAGTTCCTTCAATTCTGGAATGTCAAAAACTGTTGTCCGACCAAGCGGAGCCCAGGCTTGGGTGAGAATATTGTGTTCTTGATTGTACTTGATCATTGGCTTTTCGGATAAGCGTGGGTGGCACTCTAATTGATTTAATACGGGCATTTCGTTGGCCTGGGATGCTAATAGTTGCAAGTGGGCCATGCCAAAATTAGAAACCCCGATGGATTTGGTTAATCCTTGCTTTTTCATGTCCTGAAAGGCCCGCCAAGTTTCGAAGAAGTGGGTGTGAATCGGCCAGTGGACAAGCAAGAGGTCAACGTAATCCAACTGCAAACGTTGCAGTGATTGCTTAACTGAATCAATGGCTGTTTGGTAGCCCTGATTAGCTTCGGAAACTTTAGTGGTGACAAAGTAGTCATCTCGTGGTACACTTAGCTCTTTTAAAGCGGAACCCAGTTCGGCTTCATTACCATACATCTGCGCCGTATCAAAGAGCCGGTATCCGGATTCATAGGCGTTATGAATGGCCTTTCTAAACTCATCAGGGTCAGTCAGCTTGTATACACCGAAACCCTCTTGAGGAATCTGATGTCCATCAGCAAGCGTTAAATAGTTGGTTCGAATATCTGTCATGTTCGGTCCTCCTAACTAATTACCTTTAATTATATTATATTAGTTAAACAAAAAGCGCCATGACTTACATCATGACGCTAACCTATTGGGTATACTGGATTCGAACCAGTGCATTATGGATTCAGAGTCCACTGCCTTACCAGCTTGGCTAATACCCAATGACAACGATAATTATTATATGGTATCGGGCTGATAAGTGCAAGCCTTATTTTTATTTAATCAAATTTTTTCCGTTATTCAAGAAATTTGGTAGAATGATGATTGAGAGAAGGAGAAAAATATGGCAAGCAATTCTGATGCGCTTTACTACGTTCTATCGAAAATCTATCATCATCCCGAATTGGTGACGGCAACCGTCCCGCGGGATTCAAACACTGTGCAGATTACCATTACTGATAATATTAAAATTTCGGATGCTGATTACTATTTCCCATTGAACAGGCTGTCAGTTAACCGCTTGGCTAATGATTTTGTGGCTAAGCATGGCGATTTGTTGGACTATTATTACGACATGACGGAAGAAGAAGACCCTGGTTATCATGATGTTTGGATTACGACCAGCCATGTTAAGGACCAGTCTGTATATTTGATTGAACTTTCATATGAATAGGCAGTGGCTTGAGAATGCAGTTAACTGCTCAGACAGGTTGTCATAATGCTTGACTTTTGAATAGCAAATCCTGTACACTATTATGGTAGTTTTTTATTGCCCGCTGGTCAAATTGGTTAAGACGTCGCCCTCTCAAGGCGGAGTTCCGGGTTCGATCCCCGGGCGGGTGATTTTTTATGATCAATAAGTCTTGAAATATCAGTGTTTTAAAAAGTTGTTGTACATCGTTCGTACAACAACTTTTTCTTTTTCTAAAGCGTAGGATTCTGATGGGGATAAACAACAGCGCAAGGTGCTATAACTGCCTAAATCTCGGCGTTTCTTACTAGATGATGGTGACGTTAGCGGATCAATGGTTAACGCTTTTTTTATGCTGCTATGACCATCAAAATTGCAATTGTCAGTACTGTAACCTGGTGGTATTTTAATAACGTTATGCCCACATTTTGCCCACAAAATAAAATATTCGTCATAGATAGGAGTCATCAAAAGATGAAGAAAATAGGTTTATTAGTGACGATCCTGTTGGCTGGTTGTACTTTGAGTGCTTGTAGCAACAATGCAAGCAGTAAAAATAAGTCCCGGAAGAATGCGTCTGCTAAAGTGGCGACACACCATAAAAAACAAAAAGCTAAGCAGACATCTAGTAGTGCTTCATCGGTGCTAAACTCTAATAGCAGTTCACAAAATTAACCAGCAAATACAAATAGTAATCAACCAAAATCAGCTAGTAATGGACAACTGCCACTAGCTAATGACTTACATGATTTTGCAAATCGTTATGGGGAATCACCAGCAGCTTATTTATCTCAGCATTATGGAATGTCTCCGGAACAGGCTGTGCAATCAGTCCCCGATAATATGAAAACCTCTGGTGAAATTCAGGATACTAATATGTTACAAAAGGGGCAAGATCCATTTAAGTAGCGAAAAAGACAGCTTCAATAGAACTGCCACGGGTTGAATAAGTTGATATCTTTTAATGCAAGGGATTTAGTCAATTGACTAGATCTCTTTTTGTGTTGGGTAGTTAGCTACTCGAAATAAAAAGTTACAAAATTGAAAAGCATGTTTCAAAAATGTTACATTAGCGTTACAATAAACATGTAAAGAAATATGAAATCAACTGGCATAAGTTGAGGAGGGATTATCATGAAAGCACATAAGAAAGTAATTACAGCGACAGTTTTATTGATGTCTGCTATCCTCCTCGGTGGCTGTGCTCTCGGCACGGCAACAACAACGAGTTCACACAAAGCTGAATCAACAAAGGTTGTCAAGAGTAATAATCATAAGTCACACAAGCAGAGCGCTGCTTCATCAGAAAGTTCCATCAATAGTTCCAGTTCCAGCAGCTCAGCAGTAAGTGAAAGCCAGCAAGCTGCTTCATCCGAGCAAGTTAATGCTGCTACGGAAGCACAACCAAGTACTACCGAAAGCAGTGCCGCTACTCAAAACGCAGCTAGTCAAAGCAGCCAGGCACCACGTCAGCAAGAACAAGCACCAGTACAACAAGTTAGTGTTCTGGACAGTTTCTTAGCTGCTAGTGGTATTAAGCAAGAAGCTGGTGACTACTACATTGTAACGAAGCAGGCCAATGGCAACTACCAAGTAGAAATTCGGCACACGGGTGCTAACCAAGACCAAAATGTTGCTAACTTAAAGGGCCTGTACCAGTACAACCCACAGATGAATGCCGTAAGCAAGCTGGACATTAATTCAAACGAATATAAATAATTAAGCAAATAAACGCTATAAAGTTAATGATCGACATCGCGCACGAAGGTGTGTGATGCCGATCTTTTTTATTACTAGAACTTTGTTTAGATGATCTGGCTTGGTCAAATCAATCAATGTTGCCAGCTCATTTGCTTTTTGTATGGAATTAAATTGGAGTAGAATAATCCTATTACTGAAGAGTGGAGGTTAAAAAATTGCTGAAAATTGCACGCCGTAACCTAGAATTGCTGCCAACAATGATGGCAGTTATTTTTATGTGCGCTCAAGTAGCCGCAGATTTATATCTACCGACAATTACCTCTGACTTAATTAATAAAGGGGTCATTAAGCACGATATTAACTATATTTGGCATGAGGGAGGCATGATGCTGTTAGTGGCTGCACTAGGATTATTAGTTGCTGCTGGTAACGTTTATTTTGCTTCTACCCAGGCCATGAAAGTGGGCGCTAAACTGCGCAAGCAAATTTTTGCGCATGTTTTGAGTTTTGCTAGTGAAGATGTCAGTAAATTTGGCGATTCTTCGTTAATTACCCGATCCACCAACGACATTGTCCAGATTCAAAATGTCATGGTGCAGGTGTTGCGGATGATGCTGCAATCCCCAATCATGCTAGTTGCCGCTAGTGTATTGGCATTTAACCGTGAACCGCGTTTGTCGCAAGTGTTTTGGATTTCACTGCCTTTGCTTGGGGTGGCGGTAGTCTTGATTATGTACTTTGCAGTGCCGCTTTTCCGCAGCATTCAGCAAAAAACTGACCGGATCAATTTGATTTTCCGTGAAGGACTGACGGGGGTTCGAGTGATCCGTGCTTTTAACCAGGATCAACGTGAACAAACTCGTTTTCTGGTTGCTAATGAAGACTACACGGAAACCGGTACGAAGGCATTCATTATTGTTTCATGCATGTTTCCGGTAATGACGCTCATCTTATCATTCACAAATGTTGGAATTGTCTGGTTAGGGGCTGACCTGATTTCTAGGATGACGATGAATGTCGGTGACTTGATTGCCTTCATGACTTACTCGACACAAATTTTGATGAGTTTCATGATGCTCTCAATGATTTTTGTTTTCATTCCCCGTGCGCAAGCGTCGGCCAAGCGGGTGAACGCTGTTTTGGATCATCCGTTGACCATTAAGGATCCGGAAAATGCAGAGAAAGTAGATCCGCATAAACCAGCATCATTGACTTTTGAACATGTATCTTTCCGCTATGAAAAAGCCGAAAAACTGGCGTTAAATGATATGACTTGTGACGTCCGTTCAGGTCAGACATTAGCAATCATTGGTGGGACTGGATCAGGTAAATCGACCCTGGTGAACCTGATTCCACGCCTTTTTAATACAGATAAGGGCGTGATCAAAGCTAATGGTGTAGACATTGCTAAAATGACGCAGCATGACTTACACAGCTTAATTTCAATTACGCAGCAAAAAGCAGTCCTCTTCAGCGGGACGATTCGCTCCAATATGCAGTTTGGCTTGCTAAATGCCTCGGATGATCAGATTTGGCACGCCTTAGAAATTGCGCAGGCGGCTGACTTTGTTAAAGAAGCCGGGGGCCTGGATGCGGTGGTTGAACAAGATGGGGCCAACTTCTCTGGTGGCCAGCGGCAACGGTTAGCGATTGCCCGTACCATCATCAAGCCGGCCGCAATTTACATTTTCGACGATTCCTTCTCTGCTTTGGACTTCAAGACGGATGCTAAATTGCGGATGGCACTAAAAACTGATTCAGACATGCAAAAATCGGTCATGGTCATTGTTGCCCAACGAATTTCCACCGTTGCGGATGCTGACCACATTATCGTATTGGATGATGGTGAAGTTGCTGGCCAAGGAACGCATGCCGAGTTAAAGGCGCACAACAAGGTTTACCAGGAAATCTTGGATTCACAGCTGAAAGGAGGCAGTCAAAATGCATAATCATCGTCGTAAAAATGAGAAACCGCAAGCATTTTGGCCGACTACCAAACGGCTGATCTCCTATCTAGGTCCTTGGCGCTGGGGAGTAATTTTGTCGATTATCATGGCCATTGTGTCGGTTATTTTCTCCATCATGGCGCCTAAAATCTTAGGTGAGGCAACGACGATCATTTACCAGGGCTTGATGAAAGGCTATACCCAGATGCGCTCAGGTGTCCACCTCACCCGGATGCCCATCAATTTTACAAAGATTGGTCGTATTGCGATCACAGTGATTGCCCTGTATTCTTTTTCGGGACTTTTTTCCTTTGGTCAACAGGTATTGATGACCAAAATTTCACAAAGAGTTGTCTTTAATCTGCGTGAAGACTTGAAGCAGAAAATGGCACGAGTGCCAGTCCGCTTTTACGATACGCACCAGAACGGTGATATTATGAGCCGAATGGTGAATGATATGGATAATATTGCCGGGACGATTCAACAAAATCTGATTCAGGTGATTACCAGTGCCATCACTTTTGTGGGCGTGTTGGCCCTGATGATTTCCATTAGTTGGGAATTAACGCTGGTCGCTTGTATCACAGTGCCGCTGAGTTTACTAGTGGTGGGTTTTGTTGCACCAGTAGCGCAACGGTTATTTAAGCAGCAACAAGATAGCTTGGGCAATATTAACAGCCAGGTGGAAGAAGATTATAACGGTCATACCATTGTCCGGGTTTTCAACCATGAAGAAGATGAAGAAAATAGTTTTGCTAAGAAGAACCAGGATTACTACCAGGCTGCTTGGAAAGCGCAATTCTTCTCCATCTTGATTTGGCCGTGCATGAACTTTGTCCGTAATGCGGGTTACTTGATGGTGGCAGTGGCTGGTGCCATTCAGGTTGCCCATGGCCAGATTTCATTGGGTAACGTGCAGGCTTTTTTGCAGTACACCAACCAGTTCTCCCAGCCAATCAGCCAAATTGCTAACCTAGCCAGTACGATTCAACAGACGATTGCTTCGGCCGAACGGATTTTTGCAATCTTGGACGAACCTGATATAGACACGAAGCTGATTAACCAGGATGCCACTGTCGATGCCAACGAAGAATTGGTTTTTGACCATGTCAACTTTAGCTATGAAAAGGGACAGTCATTGATTGAAGACTTCAATTTGAAGGTTCCGGCCAATAAGATGGTGGCAATTGTGGGACCGACCGGAGCAGGAAAGACGACGATTATTAACCTGCTCGAACGTTTCTATGAAGTTAATGGCGGTCACATTTATTATCGCGGTCAGGATACGCGTTCCATGACTCGTCACGATTTGCGCAAGCACATTGCCATGGTTCTGCAGGATACTTGGTTGTTTACTGGCACGATTTTTGACAATATCAAGTATGGTAAAGAAGATGCCAGTGATGAAGAAGTCGTTAACGCAGCCAAAATGGCGCATGCAGATGACTTCATTCGTGCACTACCGGATGGGTATAACACGGTACTGAATGAATCAGCCTCCAATATTTCACAAGGGCAGCGGCAACTATTAACCATTGCTAGAGCTTTCCTTGCCAACCCGGAAATCTTGATCTTAGATGAGGCAACCAGTTCGGTTGATACCCGGACGGAAGAACAAATTCAGTCAGCAATGGAACGGCTGCAAAAGAATCGGACCAGCTTTGTGGTGGCCCACCGTTTGTCAACCATTCAGGGAGCGGATCAGATTATTGTGATGAACCATGGTCATATCATTGAAACGGGGACTCATGAATCATTATTGAAGGCCAACGGTTTCTATGCCGAGCTTTACAACAGTCAATTTATGGGCAACCAGTTAGCAGACTAAGGAGTAAATAATGGCGTTTACGCGTTATCAGCAGACACTTGATTTAATGACGTCAATGTATAATGCAAAAGTCGTACCGGGGATGTCATATGCCATCTTTGACCATAACCAGGTTATTAAAAAGGTGGTGGGCAATGCACAAATAAGGCCGCAAGTAGAAAAGCTACGTGCTGGCATGTTGTACGACTTAGCTTCCTTAACTAAGGTATTGGCGACTATCCCGGTGATTGCGTGGCTCATGCAAGAGGGAGAACTAGCATGTGCAGATCCCGTGCAGCGTTTTCTTCCTGAAATTAATAACCGTGACGTGACTATTCGCCACCTTATTACGCATACCGCAGCAATCGAAGGGTATATTCTGCACCGCAATGAATTGGGTAAACAAGATCTAATTCGGGCACTGCTCACTCAGGAAAAAATTGGCCATAACTTAGGTCTAAACATCGCGTATACCGATATTGGCTACGTGTACCTGGGATTGATCGCTCAATGCATCACTGGGCAGCCCATTCAACAGCTGGCTCAACAAATCGTCATTGAGCGCTTAGGACTGCAAGATGAACTGACCTTTCATCCGGATCGCAAACGGGCAGTACCAACCACGTTTGATCCGCACCGTGGTGGCTTGATTCGTGGAACAGTTCATGATCCGAAAGCTGCAGTTTTAGGATCTCAGTGTGGCAGTGCCGGCTTATTTGCGAGCCTGGACGGACTGACACGGTATGGTCGGTCCTTAATTGAGGATCGTCTGGACGGTTTGCTGACGAAAGATAGCTTGAACCTGATGTTTAGTGATCAGACACCGTTGAGTGGGGTGCATAACCGTGGCTTTGGCTGGAAATTGCTTCATGCCCACACGCCTGACCATCATACCGTTATCTTTCACCCTGGATTTACTGGTACCTTTATGATGCTTGATCGCCAAGAGGACGAAGGCTTTATTTTCCTGTCGAACCGGGTCCACCCGACAGCCCGAAATGAGGAATTCTTGGACTGGCGCGCAAAAATTATTGCAGCCTACTTAAATGATAAGGATGCATAAGAAAATAGAAAAACGAGGCTGAACGTTTCAAACCTTCAACCTCGTTTTATGTTTTATTGGTCAACGTAACGGCGCTTTACGCGGTCAAGTCGCATTAGCATAATGGTTTCCAATAAGACCAGGAAACAGGTGAAAGGCATTGCCTGGTCGGTTGGCACTACCAAGATACCAATGATCAGGATCCATGATAGCCAATTCCACCGTCGGTCCATTACCAGCACTCGTTGAACATGGCTCTGCTCATCGTCATCAGGTTTGCTTTCACCAGGAGCCGGTAAGACGGCCGATAATTGAACAAATAAACGGTACTCCCAGAAAGATTCGACGATGAACACTAAAGTCATCACTGTAATAAATACTCCGTTCAAATTATCCACCTTCTTTAAAAAGTTGGTGCAATCTGGAGTGCTTCAGCCTGACTGAAATCAGCATCAGGATAGCGATTCTTTAGGGCTGCTAGCAACATTCTCTTCGCAATTTCACCGTTGCGCGTCAAGATTGGACCATGGAAATAGGTGCAGTAAGTATTCTTGTAAACTGCACCTTCCGTTTTATCCTCACCGTTGTTGCCATGGCCATGTTCGACGATGCCTAGTGGCCGTTCTCCCTTGCCTAAGAAAGTACGACCGTTGTGGTTTTCGAAGCCATGATATTCTTCACCAGTTTCAGGATCCTTAATTAAGACGTTGCCGATAAATCGACTGGCATTTTCCATGGCCGACCGGTGAGAACTTTGCGTGGTGGTGTAGTGGCCGAGAACAGAGATACCAGGAATTTTCTTGCCATCGGCACCAACATAATATTTGCCGAGCAACTGGTAGCCACCACAAACTGCTAAGAATGGCTTGTTATCGTTGATGAATTTTTCAATGCCCGCTTTTTTCGAAGGCAGGTCCTTGGAGACCACCATTTGTTCATAGTCCTGGCCACCACCAAACAGAGCTAGGTCATAATCGTCAGGATTAAATTTATCGTCAATACTGATTACGTCAACAGCGATGTCTGTATCCATCATCTTAGCGTAGTAGCGTAAGGCGATGATGTTACCAATGTCGCCGTATGTATTCATAAGGTCACCGTAAAAGTGGGCGAGTCGTAAATGATACTTTGCCAATTTATTTTCCTCCCTTAATGAAGCATTTTTCCTTCATTAATTTTCGCATCTGCAGCATTGCCGTGTATGAAGATAACAGGTAGATATGCTTTGTAGGCATATTAGGAATCTGGTCGAGAACCTTAGTTAAATCGGGTTCTTCTAAGATCTTATCCACGCCTGCCATCCGCAGACGGGTGCTAATATCGCGATAACGCTCACCGCCAGTTAGGTACTGAGCGATGGGGTAATTCAATAACTTTTCAAAGTGACCATCCCAGATCCAGCTGGTGTCAATACCATCAGCGTAGTTGGCATTTAATAAGAAGCCAAAGCTGAATGGTTCCGAATCGGTGGTAATCATATCAAGCACCTGATTTAAGCCCACCGGATTCTTGACCAAGATCAAGGTAACTTCTTTGTCATGCACATTGATTACTTCCTGGCGGCCAAAGACCCGTTCATCACCCATAAATGCTTGTGCAATTTTTGATGGTTCAATGCCTAGGAAGCGGCCAACTGAGTAAGCAGCTAAAGCGTTATAGATGTTATAAAGACCACCTACACTAATATGCATCTGGTGACCATCAATGGCAAAATCAGAACTCGTTGGCGTCATCTGACCCAAAGACGTCACTTGATAAGTTAATTGCGGCCGTGAGAAGCCACAATGGGGACAGAAGTAATTGCCCAGGTTTGCATAAGAGATGGCATGGTAGTGCAGAATATGGTTACACTTTGGGCAAAGTAAACCGTCAGTATTCGCCGGTGCTTTGATGTCTTCATGATATTCATGGTTAAATCCGTAGTAGATGACGGGGTTTGGTAAGTCTTTGGTATTAAAGATTTGGTCGTCACCGTTGGCAATGATGGTAGCGTGCGGAGCGTACTTAACTCCTGCTAGAATTTTGTCGTAGGTCGTGTAAATTTCACCATAGCGGTCCATTTGGTCACGGAAGAGGTTAGTCATCACGATCGCAATTGGCTGAATGTACTTAGTCACACGAACTACGTAGGCTTCATCAACTTCCAGTACCGCTAAACCTTTCTTATGCGGACGAGGATTGGTGATGAAGGCAGTGACGATTCCTTGTGTCATGTTGGAGCCTGAGGGGTTAGTCAAGACAGTAGGGTACTTTTCCTTGGCTACCCGGACAGTTAGTGCAGTAGTCAACGTTTTACCGTTTGTTCCAGTAACAATTATTAAGTCGTAACGTTTGCTAAATGCTTTCAAAATATCCGGGTCTAACTTAAGGGTAATCTTTCCCGGCAAAGAACTGCCGCCGTGAAATAAGTTATGCAGTACCCAATAGCTTGAGCGGCCGGCAAATTCAGCAAAAGAACTTTTTACAGACATACTAATAATCCTTCCAAAATACAATAGTGTTCGTAAGCTTTAATTTTAACCGTTTAATGACAAAAATAAAAGTATCCGCTCCTTAGTGGTTGGCATGATAATTAGCGGTGATATTATAGGAAGAGGTGAAACGACGGCCCCAGCTATTTTCAAGGGACCATAAATCCGCTATAATTAAGCTCATTATGCATTGAGAAAGGTGAAAACAGTGGCACAGTTATTTTTTAAATATGGTGCGATGAATTCAGGTAAATCGATCGACATTCTGAAAGTTGCTCACAATTATGAGGAACAAGATAAGCCAGTCGAGCTCATGACCAGTGGAGTTGATACGCGTGCCGGTCGCGGCGTGATCGCCAGTCGGATTGGACTAAAGCGTAAAGTGACACCCGTGATGAAAGATACGGATATCTTTCAGTTGGTAAAGTCGCTCGATCATAAGATTTACTGTGTATTGATTGATGAAGCCCAGTTTTTAACGAAGCAGCATGTATTGCAGCTTTGCCACATTGTAGATGACTTAAACATTCCGGTGATGACGTTCGGATTAAAGAACGACTTTAAAAACGAATTGTTTGAGGGCTCTAAATATCTATTGCTCTATGCAGACAAAATTGAAGAAATGAAGACCATTTGCTGGTTCTGCCCGCACAAGGCAACCATGAATTTACGGATTCACAATGGTAAGCCAGTGTATGAGGGTGACCAGGTGCAGATTGGTGGGAATGAGTCTTATTATCCTGTTTGTCGCAAACATTATTTCCACCCCGATTTAAAGAGTGTAGAGGAGAATGAATAATGGAAATGAATGAAATCTTCGATAAACTCCAGGCCGTAGCCGACCGTTATGATGAACTGAATGAATTGATCAGTGATCCGTCCGTTATCGCAGATACGAAACGGTTCATGAAACTGTCAAGAGAAGAAGGCAGCTTGCGTGAAACAGTTGAAAAGTATCATGAATATCAGAAAGTCACCCAAACCATCAAGGATGACGAGGAACTGCTCAGAGAAACTGATGATCCGGACTTAACGACAATGACGAAGGACGAATTATCAGAGTCACGCGATCGCCAGGCCAAGCTGGAAAAAGAATTGGAAGTTTTATTGATTCCTAAAGACCCGAATGACGATAAGAACATCATTATGGAAATTCGTGGTGCTGCTGGGGGTGACGAAGCCAGTCTGTTTGCAGCTGACTTATACAACATGTACCTGCACTACGCTGAACGCCAAGGCTGGCAGGTAGAAGTCGTCGACAAGACGGAAACTGAAGTTGGGGGCTTCAAGGAAATCGTATTAATGATTACGGGCGACAAGGTGTACTCCAAGCTGAAGTTTGAAAATGGCGCCCACCGGGTTCAGCGGGTCCCCGTTACAGAATCTGCTGGACGGGTGCATACGTCTACGGCCACGGTGGGTGTGCTGCCGGAAGAAGAGGATGTCCAAATTGACTTGGATCCTAAAGATATCCGTGTCGATGTCTACCGTTCATCTGGTGCCGGTGGTCAACACGTTAACAAGACCTCTTCTGCCGTGCGGATGACCCACTTGCCAACGGGAATTGTTGTTGCAATGCAGGATGAACGTTCACAACAGCAAAACCGGGCAAAGGCGATGCGAATTCTGAAACAGCGGGTTTATGACTACTACCAGCAAAAAGAACAAAGCGCATACGATAAGCAGCGTAAGGACGCTATTGGTACCGGTGACCGGTCTGAACGGATTCGGACTTACAACTATCCGCAAAATCGGGTAACTGACCACCGAATTGGTCTAACACTGAACAAGCTGGATAAGATCATGGACGGAGACTTGGATGAAATTATCGAAGCATTAATTGTGGCAGACCAGGCTAAGAAGCTGGAGCAGCTGCGTGATGAATAATTGGAACTACCTGCAAGCACAACGCTGGGCAGCCGATTATTTGCAAAGTAAAGGAAAAGACCCCTATGCTCCAGAGTTTCTGTTGAAAATGCTGCACGGCTGGGATACAACTGCATTGCTATTGCACCACCGGGATCCGATGCCAGCCGATGAACAGAAACGATTTTGTCGGGCAATTGACCGGGTGGCTGATGACGAACCGGTGCAGTATATCGTAGGGAAATCACCTTTTTTCGGACGTACTTTTGTCATTAGCCCAGACGTCTTGATTCCTGAACCAGAGACTGAAGACCTAGTTGAATGGGTGTTAAAGGAGATGCCCACTGAGCAACCTTTAAAAGTATTAGATTTAGGTACTGGCAGCGGGGTAATTGGGATTACGTTAGCTTTGGAACGGCCAAATTGGCAGGTAACATTAAGTGATATTTCACAGGCGGCTCTGCGGGTAGCCCAAGCAAATCAGCGGCTCCACGGTACGAACCTGAATGTTGTGGAAAGCGACCTGTTTTCGTCATTAATTAACCAGCATTTTGATATTATTGTCACCAACCCTCCATATGTATCGCCGAGTGCAGTTAACCAAATGGATGCAGCCGTTTTGAAGTATGAACCACCACTGGCGCTCTTTGCTTCAGAGAACGGTCTCGGCTTTTATCACCGGCTGTTTGCAGAGGCAGCCCGCCATTTAACAGCGCATGGGCAGTTATTTGGTGAAACGGGTTATGACCAAGAGCAAACGATCCAAGAACTGTTACATCGACTCAATCCCCACGCCGCGATTGAGACACGGCATGATGAAGCTGACAAGATGCGAATGATTCGGGCATGGAACTTTCATTAGGAGGAATCTTTAATGGACACTAAAATTTATCATTTTCAAGAAATTGATGCCGCTGCAAAAGACCTGCAAGACGGTCAATTAGTGGCCTTTCCCACTGAAACAGTTTATGGCTTAGGTGCGGATGCAACCAATGAGGAAGCGGTGAAGCAAGTATATGCAGCTAAGGGACGCCCAAGCGACAATCCATTAATTGTGCATGTTGCTTCCATTGACATGGTGGAGAAATACGCGGCTGAGATTCCGGACAAGGCCTGGAAATTGATGAAGCATTTCTGGCCAGGATCACTCACGATTATTTTAAAGATTAAGCCGGGTTCGTTATCCAAGACGGTTACTGGTGGCCTCTCGACGGTGGCTTTCCGTTTTCCTAACAATCAAGCCACGATTGAATTAATCCGGCGTGCGGGGGTGCCAATGGTTGGACCATCTGCTAATACTTCGGGTAAGCCGAGCCCGACGACTGCCCAGCACGTTTATCATGACCTCCATGGCAAGATTAAAGGCATTTTGGATGACGGACCAACACAAGTGGGGATTGAATCCACGGTCTTAGATATGTCGACCGACCAGCCAACCATTTTACGGCCAGGCGCGGTGACCAAAGAAGATATTGAAAGTGTAATTGGCAGTATTGAAAATAATCATCACCATGTAGGCAAGGATGAAATCCCCAAGGCTCCTGGGATGAAGTACAAGCATTATGCACCATCAGCTCAGGTATATATCGTAGACAGTAGCGAAGATTGGCAGACCGTTTTTGATTGGATCAAGAGTCTTGATTACCCAGTCGGCGTCATGGCAACGGCGGATGTTTTAAATCAATATGACTTTCCTGAGAATGCAGAACCATTTAGCTTAGGTACTAATGTTTATAGTGCCAGTGCGGACCTGTTTGACGGCTTGCGGCACTTTGATACGGAACCCCGAATCAAAGCGATTGTTACGCAGGCCTTCCCGAACCAAGGACTTGGGGTGGCATACATGAACCGTCTGAATAAGTCAGCAGGCGGTATGCACTTTAGTGATTGTCAGTAAAAAAACCGCATTTTTTCAAATTAAATCGGTCAATCGTTCTCCTTTTTGGTACAATGGTTGAGAAATCAAAAAGGAGTGTTTGCATCATGGCAAAATTTGAAGTCTTAGACCATCCATTGATTCAGCATAAGTTGACGATGATTCGGGACAAGAATGTTGGAACAAAGGCATTTCGGGAGACTGTTCGAGAGATAGCCTCATTGATGGCATATGAAGTTTCCCGTTCAATGCCACTGAAGGACGTTGAAGTTGAGACTCCAATTGCTAAGACTACGCAAAAAGAATTGGCTGGTAAGAAAGTTGCCATCGTACCAATCCTACGAGCAGGCTTAGGTATGGTTGATGGTATGACTGAACTCATTCCAGCTGCTAAGATTGGCTTCATTGGGATGTATCGTGACGAAAAGACACTGAAGCCACATGAATACTTTGTAAAGCTGCCAAACGACATCACGGAACGGCAGCTGTTCATTGTTGACCCAATGCTGGCCACTGGTGGTTCTGCCATTGATGCGATTGGCGCCTTAAAGAAGCGCGGCTGCAAGGAAAAGAACATGAAATTTGCTTGCTTGGTTGCCGCTCCAGAAGGTGTTAAGGCAGTACGGTCCACTTATCCAGATGTTGATATCTACACCTGTGCTTTGGATGACCACTTGAATGAAAATGGCTACATCGTTCCGGGCTTGGGTGATGCTGGTGACCGTCTCTTTGGTACTAAGTAGTTTTTAACTTAATTTAATTAGCCTCCGTCCGGTTATTGGGGACGGGGGCTTTTTCTTAATTCAGTAGGAGAAATTGCAATGAGACAATTGTGGGTAGATCACCGACAAAAATTTCTGCTAGCGATCTTTCTGGTGATTGCTGGCGTTTTTCTAATGTTCTTCGTGAGTCATGACCAGTCTTTATATCGACAACCAATTGGCCGGGTGATCACAGTTCATGAAACTAGTCGTCGTAAAACCACCGATGAATTTAAAAATGTTGATTATCAGATGACACAAAGATTGACGGTTAAAGTAATGAACGGCCTTTATCAAGGAAAAATCGTCACAGTAAATAATCGTTATTCCAAATCAGGGGCGTTAGATCAGCATTACCGGGTTGGTCAGGAAGGCTTTTTAACTCAAATTAATCATGGACGGCATGGCTGGTCAGCCAGTATGAATGGTTTGAAGCGGGATACGATACTAGTGTTTCTGCTATGGCTAGCGCTCTCATTATTAATTTTGCTGCTGGGTTCTGCAGGAGCTCGGGCGGCACTGTCGGTCGTTATCAACTTTGGCCTTTTACTGGGTGCTATTAGCATCGACCTCAGTTTGCAGGCCAGCCATGTGGTATTGATATTCAGTATCTTGGCGGTCATTTTTACGGTAGTGACGTTATTATTGGTATTTGGGGCCAATTTGCAATCCATGGTTGCCATAATTGTTACTCTGTTAGCTACCTTTGTTTCATTGGGCATTTGTTTGTTGGCCATGATGTGGACGAACCAAAAGGGCATCTACTATGAGTCCATGCAGTACGTGACTCAAAACCCGCGGACGTTATTTATTGCTGAAATCCTGCTTGGTTCACTAGGAGCAGTGATGGATGAAAGCAGCGACGTGGTAGCCACCATTTTTGAATTAAAAAGGGTTGACCAAGCCGCCGACTTTTCTAAACTGTTTAAAGCAGGTATGCAGGTTGGTAAGTCCGTCATGGGACCGCTGATCAATGTTTTGCTATTGATTTTTTTTGCCAGCACGTTTACTTGTGCGTTGCTTTACTTAAAGAATGGCAATTCCTGGGGATATACCTTTGACATGAGCATGTGTCTAGGAATGGTGCAAAGCCTAGCAGCTGGTATCGGCATTGTAATTAACGTACCGCTCATTAGTGGATTAGCAGCATACCTGTTGGGAAGGGGTGACTAGTATGTCCACGATTAGTTTATTAGGAATTTTTCTCTTGATTGCAATGCTTTCTGTGGGCAAACGCCAAGGTTGGATTTCCTTTCTCAGCTTATTAGTGAACTTTGGCCTTTTCTTCTTGGCTTTGATTTTAGTCGATTTTCATGTTCCGCCACTACCAGTCACATTAGTCTTTAGCGTCTGTATTCTGGCGGTTACGATTTATATGGGAACTAACGAATTAGAAGTGGCCCAGGCGGCATTTATTTCTGCCTTGGTGATCTTTATTTGTTTGTTTGTATTGGTAATCGTGGTGGAACATTTTGCTCAGGTTCCAGGTTTTGCTAATGAGGATAGCGGGGAACTGGAAGGTATGTCCGTTTTGATTGGCATTAGCTATGCTAAAATCGCGACAATGGTTACCATGCTAAGCGTGCTTGGGGCGATTGCAGAGGCAGCAATGGCAATTGCTACTGGTGTTTTTGCCATGATGCGTTCGGATACTACGCAGAGCCTTATATCACTGCTCAATGGCGGTTTTACGATTGGCAAGCAAATTATCGGGACTACCTTAAACACGCTCTTCTTTGGCTTCTTTGGGGGCCTTTTAGCATTATTGGTATGGTTTGTCGGCCTGGATTATTCGTTTGGCACAATCGTCAATAACCGTATTTTTGTGGCCGAAATGATTACAGTTTTAATTTCGTTCATTGGTGTTGTGTTAACGGTTCCCTCTGCCACATTGCTATGCGTGTATCATTTCCGTAAACACCTTGACAAGCATTCCGAAAAACAGTAGAGTAGTCACAGTCGAATAACTTGAGTCTTTAATCGGGTCCAGAGAGGCCCCAAAGATGAAATACGGGGCGGAGTCCGTCCTTTACAAAAGTCCTTGGGTCCAGTGGATCCAAGGGCTTTTTTGCGAAAGGATGGTAAGTTTATGTCAAAGAAACGATCGGACGTAGTGCTGGACGTTGACGAACGGCCCCGTTTGGGACAATGGCTCGGTTTATCGTTGCAGCATATGTTCTCGATGTTTGGGTCAACAGTGCTGGTACCGATTTTGGTCGGTTTAAATCCTGGCATTGCTCTGTTTAGTTCCGGTGTGGGCACATTGATGTATTTATTGATCACGAAACATAAGATTCCCGCATACATGGGATCGAGTTTCTCATTCGTGGTTCCAATGATGGCCTTGATGAAATCGACTGGTTATCCGGGCATTTCACAAGGTACGGTGGCTGTCGGCTGTGTTTATCTGATTGTGTCACTGATTGTTACTATGATCGGTTCCAGTTGGATTGACCGGGTACTGCCACCAATCGTTGTCGGACCAATTGTCATGGTAATTGGTTTGTCTTTAGCTGGTACAGCGGCTAAAGATGCCACGATGAACGGATCACATTATGATCTGCGCTACTTTGCAGTGGCGATGCTGACGCTATTGATTACGATTGTCTTCAATATGTATCTGAAAGGCTTTTTGGGTCTGGTGCCAATTTTGCTTGGTATTGTGTGCGGCTACGTGATTGCCTGCTTGTTTGGCATCGTTGACTTTGGCCCCGTAATGAGTGCACATTGGTTTAGTTTGCCAGACTTCCAAGTACCATTTGTAACTTATCATCCAAAGGTATACTGGGGAGCGATCTTCAGTATGGCGCCAATCGCGTTTGTTACGATGACTGAGCACATGGGTCACATTATGGTCTTAAACGAATTGACCGATCGCAACTTCTTCAAGGATCCAGGTCTGAACCACACTTTAGCTGGTGATGGTACGGCATCAATTATCGCTGGCTTCGTTGGGGGCCCTCCGGTAACTAGTTATGGTGAAAACATTGGTGTCTTAGCAATTACTCGGGTTCACAGTGTTTATGTCCTGATGGGAGCGGCACTTTTTGCAATATTCTTCGCATTTATTGGCAAATTGAGCGCATTGATTGAATCTATTCCATTACCGGTCATTGGCGGTATTTCGTTCCTTTTATTCGGGGTTATTGCCTCCAGTGGCATGCGGGTGATGGTTGAAAACAAGATCGACTTTAATAAGAAACGCAACCTGATGATCTCATCAGTTATCCTGGTCATTGGTATCGGTAACGCCTACTTGCAGTTAGGCCAATATCAGTTCTCCGGCTTGGCCGTAGCTGCAGTTCTTGGTGTGATTTTGAACCTGGTTTTGCCACAAAAAGCAGGAAATGAATAAAAACTTACTTAGAAAGCGATTAGAGATAAATTAAAATTTAAAGATTTGTTGATTAGATGTCTTATTAGCAATGATCAGAAGCATGATAGCGTTTTAACTGCTTTTGATATTTGCTTGTAAAGATGATATATTTAGGTCTGTAATTTGAGTAAGTGAAACTTGACTCAAGTTTACAGACCCTATTTGTTATAAGGAAAGAGGTGAGATATGAATGGGTGGTGATGCGTACACTTTTAATCTTGGCGGTCTGACTTTTAATATCACGAACATTTTATCAGGTACGTTGATCATGCTGATTGTGTTCTTCTTCTTGTTTGGACTGTCACGTCATATCCAGATGAAGCCGAAGGGCGGACAAAACGTAATGGAATGGATTATTGATTTTACTAACAGTATCGTGCGGGCACAAATGACCGAAGATGCTGCTGGCGTATATAGCTACTTTGCATTTATTCTGTTCGTCTTTATATTCATCTCAAACCAGTTGGGCTTGTTCTTGCAAGTAGGCTGGAATGGACATGAATTGATTAGAAGTTCAACTGCTGACCCGATTGTTACCCTGACGTTTTCCTGCATGGTTCTGACTTTGAGTCACTACTCTGGTGTCATGTTTAAGGGACTAAAGGGTTATCTAGAGGAATTAGTTTCCCCGAGTGCTTTGATGCTGCCAGTCAACATCATTGAAGAATGCTCTAACTTCCTGACACTTGGTTTACGTATTTTCGGTAACATTTATGCCGGTGAACTGCTGTTAGGCCTGGTTGGCCAATTGGCCTTCTCGCATGGCTGGGTGACAATGATTGTCGCATTGCCAATCGAAATGATTTGGCAAGGATTTTCAGTATTCATCGGGGCTATTCAAGCTTATGTCTTTGTAACATTAACCATGGTTTATATCTCTAGGAAAGTTTATGGAGATTAGCCACATAATTTAGGAGGAATTCAAAATGGGTACAATTGCTGCTGGTATTGCCGCTGCTGCTGCTGCGCTTGCTGCTGGTTATGGTAACGGTTTAGTTATTTCACACACTATTGATTCAATGGCACGTCAGCCACAAATTGCTAGTCAATTACGGACCACCATGTTTATCGGTGTTGGTCTGATTGAAGCCGTTCCTATTCTGGCGATCGTTGTTGCCTTCATGGTTATGAACCGTTAGTCAACAATCTTTAGAATAGGAAAGGAGGTGTCAATTGATGCAAGTTCTTGCACAATCTAATCAGCTGTACATGGGTGATATGCTCTTTTACCTGATTTCATTCATCATCATGGCATTATTGGTATGGCACTTTGCCTGGAATCCTGTAACGCAAATGATGAAAAAGCGGGCCGATAAGATTGCCAATGATATTGACGATGCTACGAATAACCGCAAGGAAGCTGCCAAGCTGGCTGCTCAACGTCAAGAAGAACTGAAGGTCTCTAAGGAAGAAGCCACGAAGATCGTTGACGACGCACGGAAGAACGGTCAAAATTTGCGCAGTCAGATTATTGATGATGCTCATAATGATGCTCGTACTATTCAAGAACAAGCACAACGTGACGCTGAACAAGCACGTCAAGATGCACTGAAGGGTGCTAAAGATGACGTTGCAAACCTATCGATTGAGATTGCGTCGAAGCTGATCAAGAAGCAATTAAATGCTGATGATCAACAAGAGTTAATAGATTCCTATATTGAAGGGCTGGTAAAACATGAGTCTTGATCAAAAAACGGTTGCAGGGCGTTATGCGAAGGCTTTGATTGAACTTGTCCAAGCAGACGACCAATTAGCGCAAACCTATCAAGAACTCAACAGCTTACGGGATGTTTTTAAAGATAATCCCGCACTGCTTTCGGCTCTGAACGGAACCAGTTTATCTGTTGACCAGAAAAAAGAACTGATTAAGGATTTAAAGCAAGGTGCCTCCAAGTACGTTGCTAACTTAATTCAGATGGTCTTTGATTATGGTCGGATTAATGACATGGTTGCAATCATTGATGAGTTTGAGGAACAGTATGATGCTTTGATCAAGCGAATTCATGCTGTGGTTGTCACAGCCGTGCAACTTGATGAAAAACGACGTAAAGATATGTCTGAAGCACTGGCTAAGCGTTTTGACGCCAACGAAGTGGTTTTAGACGAAAAGGTGGATCCTTCAATCATTGGTGGAGCCATTGTGCATGTTGGGGGTCAAACTCTGGATGGCAGTGTCCGCACCAAATTGCAGGAAATGCGCCGCTTGCTTGTTAATAATTAGTGTTTACTCGATAGAGGTGAGATTTGTATGAGCATTAAAACTGAGGAAATCAGTTCACTCATCAAGAAACAACTCGCCAACTATGAAGATTCCATTTCTGTTCAAGAAACGGGAACGGTCACCTATGTTGGTGACGGGGTTGCTCGTGCCGATGGCTTGGAAAATGCCATGGCGGGCGAGCTGCTCGAGTTTAGTAATGGAGTCTATGGGATGGCCCAAAACCTGGAATCAAACAACGTTGGTATTGTTGTTTTAGGTGATTTTACAGGCATTCGTGAAGGCGATACCGTTAAGCGTACCGGCCGGATCATGGAAGTCCCAGTTGGTGATCAGCTGTTAGGCCGGGTAGTGGACCCACTTGGTCGTCCACTGGACGGTTTAGGTGAGATTAAAACTGATAAGACTCGTCCAATCGAACACAAAGCCCCAGACGTTATGGAGCGTAAAAGTGTTTCTGTTCCAGTCCAAACTGGTATCAAGGTGATCGACGCCTTAGTTCCAATTGGTCGGGGGCAACGTGAATTGATCATCGGTGACCGTAAGACTGGGAAGACTTCGATTGCCCTTGATACAATCATTAATCAAAAGGATCAAAACATGATCTGTGTCTATGTTGCCATTGGGCAAAAGGAATCAACTGTTAAAGCTTCAGTTGCAACCCTGCGTAAGTATGGTGCATTAGACTACACGATCGTGGTATCAGCTAGTGCATCTAACCCAGCACCATTGCTGTACATTGCACCATATGCCGGTGCTGCCATGGGTGAAGAGTTCATGTACAATGGCAAGGATGTTTTGATTGTTTACGATGACCTTTCAAAACAAGCCGATGCTTATCGTGAACTTTCCTTAATTCTGCGGCGTCCACCTGGCCGTGAAGCTTATCCTGGTGATATCTTCTACACCCACTCACGGCTTTTGGAACGTGCTGCACGTTTGTCAGATGACTTGGGTGGTGGTTCAATGACTGCTTTGCCAATCATTCAAACCCAAGCTGGTGACGTTTCCGCATATATTCCAACCAACGTTATTTCCATCACTGATGGACAAATTTTCTTGGATGCGGATTCTTTCTATGCCGGACAACGGCCAGCCATTGATGCCGGGACTTCTGTTTCCCGTGTTGGTGGTGACGCTCAAATTAAGGCGATGAAGAAGGTTGCCGGTACCTTGCGTCTGGATATTGCTTCCTATAACGAACTGGCATCATTTGCACAATTCGGGTCTGACTTGGACTCTGAAACGCAAGCACGGTTAGCTCGTGGTCAACGGACCATGGAAGTTTTGAAGCAAGGTTTGCATGAACCACAACCAGTGGAACAACAAGTTGTTACTTTATACGCTCTGAGTCATTCTTATCTGGATAATGTACCAGTTGATGATATCCGGCGTTTTGAAAGTGAATTAGCTGCATACATGCATGCTAACCACCAAGACTTGTATGACCAAATCAAGTCCACTGGTAAGCTTCCTGAAGGTGACGGCCTGGACAAGGCAATTAGTGACTTTAAGGAAACCTTCAAGACTTCTGATCAGCAGAAGGCTGCTCAATCGAATGATGACGCAGATGATTCTGCTGATACAAAGGAAGTAAACAATTAAGTTTGAACCTGTAGAAAGGACGGTGAGATATAGTGCCAGCTTCTTTAGCTGCTGTTAAGCGGAAATTAGAGTCGACACGCAGTACACGGCAGATTACAACTGCCATGCAAATGGTATCTACGGCCAAATTGAACCAGGTTCAACATCACACCAAAACTTATCAAGCATATGAGGACCAAGTTCGTGCTATCTTAGCCAGTCTGGTTAAGTCTCACATTGCGCAATTGCGTGAACAAAATGATGAAGACTCCAAGATTGACGAGCACATTAGCAGCCTTTTTGCGCAGCGTGAAGTTAAGAAGGTTGGGATCTTGGTAATCACATCCGATCGGGGTTTAGTTGGCAGTTATAATAGTAATGTCATTAAGGCCACGATGGATTTGATGCAAAAAAAGCACCTAAATGCTGATAACACGGTTTTTCTCACCATTGGTAAAAACGGGAGCGAATTCTTTAAAAAACGTGGTATGAACATTGTTTACGAATACACAGGCATTAGCGACGTGCCTACTTACGCTGAAGTAAGGGGAATTGTCCGCAAGGCCGTGCAGTTATATCGGGACAAGGTTTATGATCAACTGTATGTTTCATACAGTCATTACGTTAACCGGATTATTTCTCACGAACGGGCGGAACAATTCTTGCCCCTTTCTGCTGAGTCATTAGAAGACCATAATGACGAAAAGGTCACCAGTGAGATTGAATCCGAATATGAATTGGAACCTGATTTGACTAAGATGATTTCCATCTTAGTACCGCAATACGCCAACAGTTTGGTTTATGGAGCTATTTTGGACGCGAAGACTTCTGAACATGCTTCCAGTGCCAACGCGATGCGGTCTGCTTCTGACAACGCGAGTGATATTATTTCCACGTTGCAGCTGCAGTATAACCGAGCTCGTCAAGCTGCCATTACCACTGAGATTACCGAAATTACTGGTGGGATGACCGCAGAAGATAATTAATGGAGATGGAGGAAACACATGAGTACTACTGGTAAAGTTGTTCAAGTTATTGGACCAGTTGTCGATGTTGAGTTTCCCTTGGATGAAAAGCTTCCAGATATTAACACGGCGTTAAAGATCCACAAGGCCAAGGATGATACCTTGACGGTTGAAGTTGCCCTTGAACTTGGTGACGGGGTTGTACGGACAATCGCCATGGATGGTACTGATGGCTTAACCCGTGGAATGGAAGTTGAAAACACTGATGCTTCCATTAGCGTTCCAGTTGGTGATGATACTTTGGGACGGGTATTCAACGTCCTGGGTGAACCAATTGATGGTGGTCCTGAATTTGGACCAGATGCTAAGCGGATGCCAATTCACCGTGACGCACCAAAGTACACAGACTTAAACAACAACACTGAAATCCTGGAAACTGGGATTAAGGTGATTGACTTGCTGGCACCATATGTTCGTGGTGGTAAGATTGGTCTGTTCGGCGGTGCCGGTGTTGGTAAGACGGTTCTTATTCAAGAGTTAATTCACAACATTGCGCAAGGTCACAATGGTATTTCTGTATTCACCGGTGTTGGTGAACGTAGTCGTGAAGGTAACGACATGTACTACGAAATGAAAGGATCTGGCGTTCTGGATAAGACGGCCATGGTTTATGGTCAAATGAACGAACCACCTGGTGCCCGTATGCGGGTTGCTTTAACTGGCTTGACCATTGCGGAATACTTCCGTGATGTAAAGGGTCAAGATGTGCTGCTATTTATTGACAACATTTTCCGGTTCACCCAAGCTGGTTCAGAAGTATCTGCCCTGTTAGGCCGGATTCCTTCCGCCGTTGGTTACCAACCAACGTTGGCTACTGAAATGGGTCAGTTGCAGGAACGGATTACTTCAACTAAGAAGGGTTCAATTACTTCTATTCAAGCCGTATATGTGCCAGCCGATGACTACACCGACCCAGCCCCAGCGACTACTTTTGCCCACCTGGATGCAACGACCAACCTGGAACGTCGTTTGACGCAAATTGGTATTTATCCAGCTGTGGACCCACTTGCCTCAACTTCAACTGCTTTGACGCCTGAAATTGTTGGTAAGGAACACTATGAAGTTGCTACTGGTGTTCAACACGTTTTGCAACGTTATCATGAACTGCAAGATATCATTTCTATCTTAGGGATGGATGAATTATCTGATGAAGAAAAGACGATCGTTGCACGTGCACGGCGGATTCAAAACTTCCTGTCACAAAGCTTCAGTGTTGCGGAACAATTTACTGGTACGCCAGGTACCTATGTTCCACTGAAGGAAACAGTCAAGGACTTCAAGGAAATCTTGGAAGGTAAGCATGACGATCTTCCGGAAGAAGCATTCCGTCTGGTTGGGACCATTGATGATGCAGTGGCCAAGGCCAAGAAGATGAAACAGGAACACGAAGAAGCTAACAAGAAATAGGAGGGATGACTATGGCTGAAGCGGCAACTTTTAACGTTACCATTGTCACCCCAGATGGCACGGTCTTTGATGATTCTAGTACCATGTTAGTGGTAACTACGGATGATGGTGAGTTAGGTTTTATGGCCAACCACCTGCCAATGATCGCGGCACTGGCAATTGGTCGCTTAACCCTCAAACATGCTGACAGCCAAGCTGACGATACCGAAGTAGCCGTCAACGGTGGTTATGTTCGCTTTGACGGCAAGAAGGCAACAGTGGTGGCTGACAGTGCTGAACTGCGTGAACAAATTGATGTTTCGCGTGCTCAGAATGCTAAATCGCGTGCTGAAAAGACGATTGCTCATGCGCAACAGGTGCATGACCCCGATGAATTGTCACGTGGTCAGGTTCACTTGGCACGAGCACTTAACCGTCTGCGTGTTTCTGGAAACCTTAAATAGTTGGATAGATAGTTAATATTGGCTACATATGTAGCTGATTTAAGGCGCTTAAAGTTTGCATTGACGAACTCTAAGCGCCTTTTTTTATGCTTTTAGGAGCTGTTTATTAACTATCGGTAAAAATTACACGGCATTATCTGGTTAATTTTTACAAGATGGTATGATAACTATGTTAGGAGGCACAAACAATGCAGTTTCAAGGGATGCAATCAATACTAACGCTGATTTTACAGCTTTTATTCATCATGGTGACATTACGAGCATTGCGCAGTTTTCATTTAGAAAACTTTTTTCGCCGCCCACCAGAAGGATTGCGATTATTGATTGTTCTATTAGCGATTGCCATTGGCAGCGCCTGTGGCAGTTTTTTTGCGGAATTTTTCACGATCCTGCATGGTACTCTGAATATGTGGCATTAGTTCAAGGGGCTAAAGATGAGTAAGTTAGTAATTAAAGGAAACCACGAGCTGCATGGCAAGGTGACCCTTAGTGGGGATCAGCAAACAATTCTCGCTATTCAAGCAGCTGCAATACTTTCAACGAGTGGGACGGTGATTGTTGACAACGTGCCGGCAACTGCCTCCATCACTACAATGATTCAATTGATTCGTTCGCTGAAAGGAGTGGTCTTGTTCGACCGTAAGCAGCAGATCTTAAAGATGGATGCAACCCAGCACTTAACCCCTGTGCCGTTAAGTGGTCAATCATTATTGGCGACCGGTTCCGTATTAGCACGCTGTCGTCAGGTTGACTTGGTCGATACCGGGGTGAGTCCTGCCAATAGCCAGCTGATTGTCGAATTAGTACAATTATTATCGTCAATGGGCGCTAAAGTGCAAGAAAACGCACAAGGCTTTCATATCCAGGCCGATTATCTAAAGGGAACCGTCATTTCCTTAGTGGGTAAAAGCCTCCCTAGTGTGCTGGCTTTGATGATGGCAGCTACGATGGCAGATGGGATCACGGTACTGAAGGATCCTCCGTATTCACCAGCTGTTTTTGAGCTCGCAAAGATTCTTAATAAAATGGGTGCGCGGGTTCATGGAGCAGGTACCGATACCATTCGTATTCAGGGAGTTACCTTTCTGCATTCCACCGATTACTATGCTTTAGATGATCAAGATGAAGCAGGAGTTTACCTTTGCTTAGGTGCATTAACCGGTGGCGACGTAACTGTGGAGGGTGCACAAGCAGTACACTTACGTCTTCTAACCAATCATTTGGAAAAAATGGGCAATACGGTCGTTGTTCAACGAAACGGCATCCGCATTATTGGTACGCATGTACTAATTCCACAGGATGTTTTGCCCACTTTAAGTCAACAATGCGGCTTGTCTTTGATGACGGCTTTGTTGGTCCTTGCGTTGCATGCTTTAGGCAAAAGTCAAATTTGGCATTGCCCTAAGGAGAGTCGTGCAGCTATTAGTAATGTTCTTCAAGCAGCCGATATTAATTTTAATAATGGCATCTTAACAGTTAATGGTGGTCATTTTCAGGTGCCGGTTAAAGTGCAGACACCAACGGCCTTGAGTGGGTTATCTGCCTTGGCAATGGGGTTAGCTAATTCACAGTCGCTTACGCTTTCACCAGCAGAGCCAGCAGGGGAGAGTTTTAATCACCTTCTCGATCAGTTGATTGAACTTGGTGCCAACCTGGAAATTAGTTTTGATTAGTCTTAGAGAGACTAAGACTTAGACACGATTGTGGTATAATATCATACGATTTAATGACTTGTGGAGGGAAAGTTAACATGGCAACAGATATTGGTATTGATCTTGGTACTGCCAACGTTCTTATTTATGTGCAAGGAAAAGGCATCGTCTTGAACGAGCCATCCGTTGTAGCAATTGACACTCAGTCAGGAAAAGTGCTGGCAGTGGGGTCAGAAGCATACCGAATGGTGGGACGGACACCAAGTAATATCCGGGCTATTCGCCCATTAAAGAATGGTGTTATTTCCGACTTTGATGTTACTCAAGAGATGCTTTCTTACTTTATTGGCAAACTGAGCGTCAAGGGGGTAATGTCCAAACCAAACATCATGATTTGCGCTCCGACTAACATTACTGAAATTGAACGCAAAGCAATTATCCAAGCAGCTGAACAAGCTGGTGGTGGCAAGGTTTACTTGGAATATGAACCGAAAGTTGCTGCGATTGGTGCCGGTTTAGACATTTTCAAGCCATCTGGCAACATGGTCATTGACATGGGTGGCGGTACCTCAGATATTGCGGTTCTGTCATTAGGGGACATTGTGACTAGTCGTTCCATTCGGATGGCTGGTGACAAATTAAACGCCGACATTGCGGCCTACATTAAGGATCATCATGGCTTAGTTATCGGTGAACACACTGCCGAACAAATTAAGATGCAGTTAGGTACTGCTTTAAAGGTCGACAATCCAAAAACAATGGATGTCCGTGGCCGTGATGTGACATCCGGAATGCCACGGCAGATTGAAAATAACGAAAATGAAATTGAAGAAGCACTGCATGACACACTGAGTCAAATTGTGCGGGCTTCAATCTCCGTTCTTGAAGTGGTGCCACCTGAACTTGCCAGTGATATCATTGATCGCGGAATTATGTTGACTGGTGGCACTTCACTATTAAAGGGCATCGATCAATTATTCAGTAGTCATTTAAAGGTTCCAGTAGTGGTATCAGAAAACCCATTAGACAATGTTGCTAAGGGCGCCGGTGAAATGCTGGAACGGATGCAGAAGAATGACAATGATAAATCTAGTCGTTCTGGCTGGTTCTCCCGGAAGAAAGATTAAATGGTCAGTCGTTGGTTAATAGCGGCGATCAGGTTCTACCAAAAGGCGATTTCTGCGCGGCGGCCATTTCGAGTATGTCGTTTTGAGCCGACATGTTCACAATACATGTTAACGGCCATTCAACGATTTGGCTTGAAAGGGGTGCTTCTTGGCATTAATCGTCTTTTACGTTGTCATCCGTTCGCTAAAGGGGGATATGACCCCGTACCGCAAAAATTTACATTACACCATTTACGATAGGCAGGGTGAGAAAGTGTCAAAAAAAGAAAAAAACATTGAAGTCAATGTGAAAGATGTAGAAGAAAATGGTCAACCAGTGCAGCAAGTTTATATTGGCAGCGCACTGATTGGCGAAGTGGCAGCCGCTGGCGGTAAATTTGCTGCAACGATGACTGCTAACAACCAGCAGTTCACCGTTCAGTCACAAGAAGAAGGGCTGGAGACGATCCTGCAACAGTATCATCTTCACCAACATTAGTAATTGTGTAAAGGAGCAGTTACGCATGCAACGTTCGGAAAATGATGAAAATGAATCACGGATCGACTGGGGGATCATCTTTTGTGTACTCTTGTTGGCCCTAATTGGATTAGCTTCCATCTATGTGGCAGGAACCCATGATCATCAACAGATTAATGTGGTCCGTCAAGTCATCACCCAATTAAGCTGGTATGTGATTGGTTCCATTTTAATTGTGGTGATTATGCAGTTTGATTCGGAACAACTGTGGAAAATTGCCCCCATTGCTTATTGGTTCGGACTGTTCTTGATGTATGCCATCTTAGTGTTTTACAGCCGTTCTTACTATGCTAGTACTGGTGCTAAAAGTTGGTTTGCTGTTGGGCCATTTACCTTTCAGCCTTCAGAAATTATGAAGCCAGCTTACATTTTAATGATGGGCCGGGTAATCACTATTCATAACAGTGAGTATACCGTTCATAGTATCAGCAATGATTGGCGCTTGATCGGCAAGATGTTTTTGTGGCTAGCCCCGGTCTTAATTTCATTGAAGTTTCAAAATGACTTTGGGACCGCACTGGTCTTTTTGGCGATCTTTTGTGGGATGGTGCTGGTTTCTGGTGTTACTTGGCGCATTATTGCCCCAGTAGCGGCTTCGATGGTGGTTGTTGGCGGCAGTATTTTGGCAATGGTTACCAGCACCTTAGGACGCCATATTTTGGAGCACATAGGCTTTCAAGCTTACCAATTCGATCGTGTTGATACTTGGCTCAATCCTTCGCAGGATACCAGTAACCAAGGTTATCAACTGTGGCAGAGTATTAAGGCTGTTGGTTCAGGGGGAATTACTGGTACCGGATTTAATAACTCCCATGTGTATGTACCGGTTCGTGAATCAGATATGATTTTCTCCGTCATCGGGGAAAACTTTGGCTTTATCGGTAGTATTTTGTTAATTCTACTGTACTTGTTGCTGATTTACTTAATGATTCGAGTGACGTTTGATACGCGGAATGAATTCTATGCTTACATTGCCACGGGAGTCATTATGATGATCCTATTCCACGTCTTTGAGAACATTGGTATGAACATTGGTTTGTTGCCGTTAACTGGTATCCCGTTACCATTTATCTCGGCCGGTGGTTCATCATTGATTGGTAATTTAATCGGGATCGGCATGATCATGTCGATGAGGTATCACCACCACTCGTATATGTTCAGCAATAAACGAGAATTCCACTAAGGAGTGGTATTAATGCGGATATTAGCACATCCGTGGTGGCTAAAATCATGTGGTCAGGATACTTATGAATTGGGCTTGACCACGAAAGCTTGCGAATTGCTAGGCCAGTTATCCTTTGTAGACTTGCCTAATCCGGGAGCAGAATTAAAAGTTGGCATGCCATTTGTTTCTCTTGAAGGAGCACGGATGGTGATTAGCTTGGATAGCCCGGTTAATGGACAGGTAATGTCTGTTAATCCGGCGTTGTCGGGCTTTGTTTCGCCCACGATCAATAACCATGGCTACTTACTTAAAGTAGAATCGAAGAGTTGTGAATTACATTAACACAACTCTTTTTTATTAAAAGGAGGCTGAGGAATGTCTAAATTAACCGTTACAGACATTCAATTGCGCTTACGGCAGCTGCATGCTGACTTAAATAAGGGCAATATTTTCACAGAGGTCTTACCGGCTATCGATGAGCTGATTATTTCACGCCCGCATCGAGCCCGTACCGCAGTTAATTTGGTACCGGTGACCTCACACTTTCAGCATCAGTTAGACTATTACCTGAAATTGGCACAAGAAAAAAAGGTTCTGAAAATCGACCAGCAGTTTGTGACAGAATTGTTGCAGGTATTAGGTACAGACCGTGGCGATTTGCGCGAAGAAATCATGATGCTTTTAAGCAGTCTATTAGAAGATGAGAAGATTGAAAAAGATGATTTAAAGCGCCTTTTTCGCTATTTGATTCGTCCTGAGACATTGTACAATCACATTCTAGAACCCAGGAATAAAGCAGTGTTCGGTCGCACGCTGGCATTAGGTATGCTCCGCCGCATTCTTTATGGAGACCGCTCAGGTTATTTCTTTTTAACAAGTGAAGATGTTCAATTGTTGGTGGATGTCGTTGGTTTGTATGCCGTTTTAGAACGTGATCCTCGTGGGTTTGTCAATGGTTCAGGCTGGGCACATGCTTTTTCTATCCTACCTAGTCTGGGTGATGAGTTATGTCACCACAACGAATTAGTGCGTGGGGATAAGATCTTTTTGCAGGCGGTGATCGTCGAAAGCTACCGTTTGTTACCTAATGTGCTTTCAATGGGTGAAAATGAGGAAATGGGTGGCTTTCTTCTATCTTTGATGGGGCAGCATGAACTCTATCAGCGCTTCTTCAAAGCACAACTCAGCCGCTGGAAGAAGGATCTTGATCATGATGATCCGTACTCCAATGAAGCCTGGAGCCGCATTTTTAATTACCGGCATCTGATGCAGTCAATGTTATTGGATGGACGATTACCTCAAGACATTGTGAAACAAATTGTCGATTCTGATCAGCAAGATTAGCTATGCAAATCAATTGACGTATGTTACACTTAAGATTCTATGAGCGCGAGAAAAATAGATTGGTGGTAGATATTGATGACTAAGAAACTGCGAGTCGCTTTATTATTCGGAGGTAACTCATCCGAACACGACGTCTCTAAACGTTCTGCACATAACATCTATGATGGCATGGATAAGAACAAGTATGATGTTTCCTTGTTTATGTTCACTAAAGATGGCGTACTGCTGAATAATGATTATTCACAGCGGATTTTTGATGGCGAGCCAGAAGATCAAGTAGTTAAAGAGGCTTATGCCCACATGGATTTTGATTCACCACTAGCAAACTTGGCCGCGTTACAATCTGCAGGGCCGATTGACTTCTTCTTCCCGGTTATTCACGGGAACCTGGGCGAAGATGGTACCATTCAGGGTCTCTTCCGGTTACTAAAGAAGCCATATGTCGGTTCTGGTATCGCAGCAAGTGCTATTTCATTCGACAAGGATTATACGAAACGAATTCTTGATCATGCTGGAATTCGTAACACTCCATACGTACTGGTAACTCCGGAAAACCGTAAGCAGTATGCTTGGAGTGTAATTGAACGTGAATTAGGATCATTGGTCTTCGTAAAGGCTGCTAAGCAAGGTTCTTCTGTCGGAATTACCAAGGTGACTAACGCTGAAGAATATGAGCGTGGTTTAACGGATGCTTTCCAGTATGGCTACAAGGTAATTGTAGAAAAGGGGATTGATCATCCACGGGAAGTAGAAATTTCTATCCTGGGCAATGAAACACCAATTGCTTCTAAACTGGGCGGAATTAGAGTTCCTAAAGGTGATGCCTTTTACGATTACGAAAATAAATTTGTGGATGCTTCAGGGGTTGTCTTTGATCTTCCAGTACAGTTGCCAGAAAAACTGGCGAGAGAGATTACTGAGATGGCACTGAAGGCTTACCGTGTCCTGGGAATGAAGGGGTTAGCACGCATTGACTTCTTGGTTGATGCTAATGATGTCCCTTACCTGGGTGAACCAAATACCTTGCCAGGATTCACTAATATCAGCCTATATCCACAAATGTGGGATGTTTCTGGAATCAAATACTCTGATTTGATTGATCGTTTGATTCAGTTAGGATTAGAAGAATTCAAACGGCAGCAGAAGATTAAATACAGTTTTAAGGCTCTTGGACAGGAGCATGTTGGTAAGAAGGAATACCACTAAACTGGTAGATAATTAATGAAATAAGACGGGCTATTGATCAGCAATGACAATAACGCGTCTTTTTGTTTCTTAATCAATTATTAATTTAACTGGCGGACCAAAAAATCGGGATTTAATGATTGCTTATCGACAGATTGACGATTATAATCATTGTTGGTGGATATTAATCGGAAATGAGTTCATGAGATTTTTTGTATAATATATTTGTTTATTGACAAACAAAAATCCATTGATAACATTAGTATTAACCAAAAATGATAATATGGTGAAAAAGCCTAACCAGGAAGGGTTGTTAAAGGCTCGATTTATTCGTGGAGAGGAAGAATCAACATGAAACTAAAGGGTGAGAAACTTAAAGATATTCGGCGCAAGCGTGGCTTATCGCAGACTGCCTTAGCTGAAGGTATTTGTACGCAAGCCACCATTAGTCTGATGGAAAAACAAGACCGGATACCAAAGATGAACATCCTGAATGCGATTTGTTCCCGTTTGAATATTGAAGTGGGAACATTAATCCAGGATGATGATGTTTCCATGACGGCCCTGTTTGACGAGATTAGTTTAATGCTGGTTCGTCATGACTTTAAGAGCGCACGCAAGGAATTAAGTCAAATCAAGGTCAAGAAACTGGAAACCGAGTTCGATAAGCAGCGTTATTACTATCTTTTAGGGATGGAACAGGTTCAAAATGGTCAAGTAGATGAAGCCATTTTCAACTTTGAATTGATCCTGACGCAATTTACGACGATGAGCGCCAATATCTACTGGGCACTCACGACAGTCGGAATGGCACGGGCATACGAAAAACGTGGCAACTCTGACCGGGCACTGAAATTTGTTCAGCGCGCAGTTAATTTAATTGATAAGAAGAAGATGGCCGGTGGTCGTCGTCAGTGGCAGATTTTATACCGCGACATTGCTTCATTGTACCTGGAATTAGGGAAGCCAGAACAAGCAGTAGAAATGGCTAAGAGTGGGATTGATCTTTGTCGCGAGCATGAATCATTATTCTTGCTGGCTTCTTATTACGAATTACTAGGTCAGGCCAACCTGAAAGAGGGGAATCAGCAGGCTGGTCATGATAACCTAGTAATTGCACGCAGTGTTGCTATTGCCAATGAAGAGCAGATGTTGGTTGAAGAAATTGATCAGCTTTTGAAGTAATGATCTAACTGACAGTAATAAATCAGGACATAGCGATTAAGCGGGGATTTAAAGTGCTGGCAGCATAGGGTTGCAATAAGTTGAATAGATAACAAAAGAGCGTGGTTAAATACCACGCTCTTTTGTTTACTCTTAATTATTTACTTCTTTGGTAATGCAATTGGTTTGTTGTTCAAGTCTGTCCGCACAACCATAACATCACAAACCGCCGTCCGGGTAACGAATTCGGTTACAGAACCAATGAGGATTCGTTCAACAGCATTCAAACCAGTAGCACCGATCATGATCAAATCAGCATGCATTTTGTTTGGTACATCACGGGCGATGATGGTCTTTGGTGAACCATATTCGATGGTGTAGCTAACTTTATTCAAGCCTTGCGATTTAGCGTAGTCGATATATTCATCCAGTGTCTTCTTTGCAGTCTTTGTAACCTGTTCAACCATTGAACTGTCAAAACTGGAGATATTTTGGAAGGCACGAGTATCAACAACGTGCAGCAATTGTAATTCGGTATCTTCGCCATTACGTTTTGCCACCGCTACGGCTTTCTTAAAAGCTAATTCAGCTTCTTTAGAGCCATCAACAGGAACCAAAATGTGGTGGTATTGTTGTGTTTTCATGAAAAGAACCTCCTTTTTGCTCTTAACCATATTTTACAGCATATCACCCAAATACGTAAAGCTAGATACTACTAACTAGACATTGGGTGTCTTCAACATAAAAAAGAGGCTGGGCAAATAACCCAACCCCTTAAGTGAGACTCCGTTCGTGCCGTTATTGATCCGACAGTGTTGACCTGCGTGTAAGACAGGTGGGATACGGTACTTAATCTTCAACTACCGAGTGAAAGGGCATGTCGTCCATTAAGTTTAAACACTAATCCCAAAGTAATAAGACTGTAAGGCAAACCTGCGATATGGACAAGGCGTACACAACAGAGCCTCTATAAGCATGCTAGCATAACTGAGTCTTAGGCGCAATTAAAGCGATTACTAATTTTTTGGTCTCTGGTGTCTCTGTGCTTGAAATAGCTGTTGATATTGGTGACCATAGGCTTGTTCAAAGCGCCCGTTTGGCTTTGGATGGTAGTATTGGTCATTTTTGATTTGGTAGGGCAGGTACTGCTGACGAACCCAGTCTTCGGGATAATCGTGAGGATAAAGGTAGTCATTGCCGTGATTAAGTTTATGCGCGCCTTTATAGTGGGCATCCTTTAAGTGGTCAGGAACCTCCCCATAATTACCCTTTTGAATGCGGGCTAAAGCGGCATCGATTGCGGTAATCGCTGAATTGGATTTCGGAGAGAGACATAGTTCAATGACAGCATTGGCCAGTGGAATTCGTCCCTCTGGTAAACCTAAGCGTTCTGCTGCCTGAATTGCAAGGTTGGCTCGTGCAGCAGCTGGCGGGTTAGCCAAGCCAATATCTTCGTAGGCGATGACCATGAGCCGTCGAGCGATACTAGGCAGGTCACCCGCTTGCAGCAAAAGGCCAAGGTAGTGAAGGGCTGCATCAGTATCACTGCCCCGGATCGATTTTTGAAATGCAGAGATGATGTCATAATGAGCATCCCCATTCCGATCAGCCGTCATTTGCTGGCGTTGGGTACTTTCTTCAATCACCTGCATGGTCAAATGGATTACGCCGTCCTTTGCAGCAGGTGTTGACATTGCAGCTAATTCAAGGGTATTTAACGCGCTACGCAAGTCACCGTTGCTGGCTAATAAGAGCTGCTGTTTCGCATCATCATCTAACTTGAGATTGAGCTTTCCCAGCCCATTTTCCTTGTCAGTCAGTGCCCGCGAAATCGCCTGTTTCATTTCTGCAATAGTTAGCGGATGGACTTCGAAAACTTGGGTACGGCTACGGATGGCAGGACTGATATTAATATAAGGATTTTCGGTGGTTGCACCAATTAAAACGATGCGGCCACTTTCTAAGAGGGGTAGCAAGAAGTCTTGCTTGTTGCGATCGAGGCGGTGAATTTCATCTAATAACAGGATGACTGTGCCACTCATCTTAGCTTCTTCAGCAACTACCTGTAGGTCTTTTTTACTGTCAGTGGCGGCATTAAGCTTGCGAAAGGCATATTTAGTGGAGCCAGCAATGGCACTGGCAATACTAGTTTTACCCGTGCCAGGTGGGCCATACAGGATCATAGAGGACAGGCGGCGAGCTTTAACCATGCGCCAGATGATCTTGCCGGGCCCAATTAAATCTTGTTGGCCAACAACATCAGCTAACTTTTGGGGCCGCATGCGATAAGCTAATGGTTTCATTAGCGCTCCTCCTTAGTTATGAAATAAGTGCTGTAAAAATGATTCGTGCTTTTTACTCGACTGATGCTTATCTTGATCGGACTGACCATATAATTTAGCAATATCGACGGGATTGGCAAAGACCGCTTTAAGGTCGGTTAATACAATGGCCAAGTTATCCGCACCGGTTTTAATGTCTGAACCGGTTTTTATGGTGAAGTCAACTTTTAACTGATTAGCAATCGCCAAATACTTACTTGTGTAATTATCATCAAGATTGCCGTTAATGATAACCAGACAATCAGGGTGCTTTTGCAATTCTTTTTGAAAGGCAGTTGTCCAGTCTTGTTCTTGAATTTCTTGGATGCTAATGGTCAACCAAACACGTTCACGGAAGGTGCCCATATAGCGACGTTGCTCATCAGGCTTAATTTTCGGCTGCCCATAAATTTCATTTTTAAGACGTTCATTAACGTCGTCATTATGTTCGACCATTTTAAAGATCCTTTCTCTTTAATATTAAAACAAAAAAAGACTGGTGAATAAACACCAGTCCAGGCAGTGAACAACCAAACATTAAAGCAGGTTGTTGTAGAATTCAACAACAAGGGATTCATCGATGTCGGCATTCATGTCTTCACGTGCAGGAATCCGTACTAACTTACCTTCCAGCTTGTCAGCATCAAATTCAACGTATGAAGGACGAGCAACAACGGCATCAACAGCGTTCTTGATAATGTCTAAGTTCTTAGACTTTTCACGAACGGAGATCACTTGGCCAACAGAAACTTCGTATGAAGGAATGTCGACACGCTTGCCATCAACAGTGATGTGGCCGTGGTTAACCAATTGACGAGCCTGACGACGAGTAGTAGCCAAGCCTAAACGGTAAACCATGTTGTCTAAACGACGTTCAAGCAAAGCCATGAAGTTAGTACCGTGAGTACCTTCCTTGATCTTGCCGGCACGAACGAACAGGTTACGGAATTGACGTTCAGTTAAGCCGTACATGAAACGCAGCTTTTGCTTTTCACGTAATTGTGTACCATATTCAGAAAGACTGCCACGACGATCATTACCGTGATCACCAGGAGCATATGGGCGACGAGCTAATTCCTTACCAGTACCTGAAAGTGAAACACCCAGACGACGTGACTTACGCCAACTAGGACCAGTGTAACGAGACATAAATAAAATCCTCCAATGTATATTTGTTGGAGTAAAATAATCCGATTGTAAGGTCACATTCGTGCAGGCTAGTTGGATCGTTCACCCTAGCAGCCGGGTTACTAGAAACACCAAAAAGGCACCAGTCTGTTGACGAGCTTGCTCCTTACTGCTGCATTATTTTACACAAATAACATTCTACAATGACTGTATGTAGGGAGTCAAGGAAAACAGGATATTTAAGCACTTCCTCCTGTAAGTTTTCATATGACAGTTATGCTATAATTCAATTGAAAATGCTGTCAATTAGGCATAAGTAAAAAATTGAGAAATAGGTGGATTAAATGCTGCAAGTTTTAATCGGAATTTTAATTATCGCTGCCATTGCTATGGTGATCATTCTCTTATACCAACGGCGCTGTTCAACCAAGCTGAAGGAATTGAGCAATCGTCTATCCCAAGTTGATGAGGATGCTTTGGCTAAACAGTTGGATAAGAGTCGCTTAGACAGTTTAATGGGCGAGTCGCTGAAGAGATTTACCGAGCTGCGCTATCAATATGATCATGAACTGTTGCCAACATTCAAGAAAGCTCAAGAGCTAGTAAAGACCATTGAAAATAATATGCATGGCAGCAGTTTATTTTCTGTCGGTCGTGAGCTGAGCGTTTTACAAGATGAAACCGACACAGTGATGGGGCAGTATCAGTCACTACAAGAACAATTAGCTAGTCTAAGTCAGGCAGTCGATCAACAGATGGCCGCAGTGAGTGGATTACGGACCACGTATAATCAGTTTGGCCGTCAGTTAGATGAGAAGGGCTTCCAATTTGGCCAGAGCAAGACAGAACTGCAAAGTCGCCTGGTTAATTTGGAAAAGAAATATGAGCATTTTAGTGATATTGTCCGTAAAGGGGACCATGATGCAGCTGCAGAATTACTGCAGGACTTACAGGATCAAACCCGTGATTTTGAGCAATTAATGAAAGACATTCCAACACTTTATCGTCCTTTATATGCTGAATTCCCAGATCAATTAAAGGAACTGAAGAAGGGTTATACCGATTTAACTGAGCAGCATTACTGCTTTACCGAAGATGATATCGATAAGCAGGTTGATGAAATGGAAAAGCAGCGCACGGATGCGTTGGATCAGTTGGCCAAATTAAATCTGGGGGTAGTTAAACGTACCAATAGAGAAATGTCAGACCAAATTGACCACCTATACGACGTAATGCAGCAAGAACTTGATGCTAAGCCGCATGTTTTGAAAGCTGAACCACAATTAGAATCCCACCTGGCTCATGCCCAAAAGCAAAACGAAGAGCTGCTGAATGAACTAGAACACCTGAGTATTAGCTACACTTTGAACAACAATGAATTGGTTGATACGCGGCAGTTAAACGAGCAATTAAAGACCATCCGAGAAGATGTCGACGATATTAAGACCGCGCTGAAGGAGCAAACAGCCGTTTACAGTGAGATTTGGCAGCAGCAACAAGATCATGAGCAGTCTTTGACCGAAATTGAAGAAGAGCAAAAGAAAATCAATGATGGCGTCGCCAACTTATCAACGGACGAAAAGCGTGCGCGGCAAGCGCTGCAACGGTTTATTACCAGTATTCGGACAACTAAGCGTCGGGTAGAAGAAATGAACCTGCCGGGTATCCCGAAAGACTACATGGATTACTTCTTTGTCGTCAGTGATGAGATCAGTAAGCTATCGCACGCAATGAATCAATCACAGATCAATATGGAAGACATTACTAAGCAATTATTGATTGTTCAGGATGATTTGGAAAACCTACAGGATAAGACCGATAACTTGCGGGACAGTGCCGCGTTAACAGAGCGCCTGATTCAATACGCAAACCGTCTCAGCGGCAACAACCAGAAGATTGATGAGGCCATTCAACAATCGCAAAAGCAGTTTAATGAGCACCAGTATAATGAAAGCTTGCAAACGATTGGTACGGCGCTTGAGGAGGCAGAGCCCGGGTCATTCAAACGTCTGGAACAAGAGTATTACAGTGAAAATAAAGATTAACAATTTTACGAACATCTGTAAGGAGTAGGTAAAAGTGATGCCTACTCTTTTTTTATTGTGATTGTTCTCGGTTCACTAATAGTAAGTAAATCTGATATAATCGTTGAGGATTTTATAGCAAATAAGAAAAGAGGATTAATGTGATCTATTTTGACAATAGTGCGACGACGAAAATTTGGCCGTCTGTGCTTTCAACTTACGAAAAGGTTGCCAATGATGTTTGGGGCAACCCCTCCAGTCTGCACCACCTGGGCCAGGTTGCCTGGAATCTGTTGCAGCAATCGCGTAAACAAATTGCCGATTTATATGGGGTGAAGCCAGGCGAAATCATCTTTACCAGTGGTGGTACGGAAGGTGACAACTGGATAATCAAAGGAACGGCCTTTACCAAGCGCCAGTTTGGCAAGCATATCATTACGACTTCTGTTGAACATGCAGCAGTGCGGAATGCGATGAAAGAACTGGAAGAACTCGGCTTTGAGGTCACCTACTTGCCAGTTGATGATGAAGGACGGGTTAACCCACAAGACGTTGCGAATGCAATTCGGCCCGACACAATCTTGGTTTCCATCATGGCTGTCAATAATGAAATTGGAACGATTCAGCCGATCAAAGAAATTGGTGAGATCTTAAAGAAGTACCCGAATATTCATTACATGGTCGATGCCGTGCAGGCCATTGGTAAGGGCCTTGAACCATTAGTATTTTCTGATCGGGTTGATTTTGCGACCTTTTCTGGTCACAAATTCCATGCCCCACGGGGGACGGGCTTTGTCTACAAGAAGAGTGGTCGCCAGATTGAACCGCTGATCGCTGGTGGTGGCCAAGAACAAGGCCTGCGCAGTGGTACGGAAAATACCCCTGGCGACGCTGCGATGGTCCGTGCCATCCGTCTAGTTCAAGATGGTCAGGATGAGAGCGTGCAACGTGAACGAGCAATTAAGCATGCCATTATTGAACACCTGAAGAAGTTTAATCACGTTAAGATCTTCTCTAAAGATGACGATGGTTTTGTAGCGCATATTTTGTGCTTTGCCATTGTTGGTGTCCGTGGTGAAACGGTTGTGCACGCCTTTGAAGAGCATGATATATACATTTCGACTACTAGTGCCTGTTCTTCTAAGGATGAAGATACCACCAGCACCTTATCGGCAATGAAAGTTCCTAAGAATGTCGCTGAATGTGCTGTCCGGGTAAGCCTGGGTGACCAAAACACTATGGAAGATGCGCAGGAATTTAACCGGGTATTTGACCAGCTATACGAAGGCTTTAAGAAGATTATTGATTAGTGAAGGAGGCTCAACATGCAATACGATGAAATCATGGTAAGGTACGGTGAGCTGTCCACTAAGGGTCATAACCGAAAAAACTTTATTGGGCGTTTGGGGATGAATGTCCGGGACGCACTCCACAAATTTCCAGAGGTTAAGGTGCACGCTAATTTAGACCGTCTGCACGTGAGTCTAAACGGGGCCAATAGTGATGAAGTGATGAAGCACCTGAAATTAGTCTTTGGGATTCAAAACTTCTCGCCGTCACTTAAAGTCGAGAAAAATTATGAGGCTGTCTGCCAGGCTGCTAAACAAATGATTGAAGAACAGGTAAAACAGCCAATTACCTTCAAGGTGGAGACGCGTCGTTCAGATCACCATTTTGCAATGGATACTTTCCAGATGAACCGTGAATTAGGTGGCTACCTGTTGGAGCAGTTTCCTGAATTATTAAAGGTAGATGTGCATCATCCCGACCTTACTTTGCGGGTGGAAATCCGTCTGAATGGGATTTTCTTAACCAGTGAAAAAATCCAGGGTGCGGGCGGTTTACCCGTGGGCACTGCTGGTAAAGGAATGATGATGCTGTCTGGCGGTATTGATTCGCCAGTAGCGGCATACCTGGCGATGAAGCGGGGTGTTTCCGTCGAAATGGTGCACTTTTTCAGTCCTCCGTACACGAGTGAACAGGCACTGGCAAAGGCAAAGGAGCTTACGGGAAAACTGGCCCATTATTGTGGCAGTATTAACTTTATCCAAGTGCCATTCACCGAGATTCAGGAAACCATTAAGGAAAAGGTGCCAGAAGGTTATCTAATGACGGTTCAGCGGCGGTTAATGCTGCGGTTAGCAGTAGCCTTAGCAGAGAAGCGGCATGGTTTAGCGATCTTCAATGGTGAGTCACTCGGACAAGTGGCATCGCAAACTATGCAGAGCATGCGGGCAATTGAGGATGTCACTAACATGCCGGTGTTGCGTCCGGTACTGTCATATGACAAAAATGAAATTATCAAGATTGCTAAGGAAATTGGTACCTATGACCTGTCAATCTTGCCGTATGAAGATTGTTGTACGGTCTTTACGCCACCTTCGCCAAAGACCATGCCACGGGTTGACCGGTCACGGAAGTACGAACAGTTAATTGATGTTCATGGCTTGATGCAAAAATCATTAGATAACATCAAGATTACGCGGATTCATGCTGGTGAAGAGTTCTTAAACCAAAATCAGGATGTTTTTGCTGATCTCCTATAATTAATTTAATCCGTCCGGCAATTCACAAGACCGGGCAGATTTGTTATACTGTGGACACACATTAAAAATTAATGAGAAGGGAGTCATCATTTTGGAAATTACGATTAATGGCCAGCACCGTCAACTAGTAGGAAACCCGCCGCAAGTTGGTGAGGAATTGCCGCATTTCAAAGTCTTAGACAAACAGGGTGAAAAGATTAAGACCCGCTTCTTATTGGGAAAAGTGACCCTGATTAGTGTTGTTCCCGACATCACAACTTCAGTTTGCAGCTTACAGACGAAACACTTTAATGAAGCCGTCGACCAGTTTAGGGATGTCCGTTTTCTTACAGTTTCAACTAACCTGGCAGAAACCCAGCAAAAGTGGTGTGCTGCAGAGGGTGTCAAGAACATCGAATTAGTATCTGACCATGAGCAATCGTTTGGTTACTCAATGAAGCTATTAATTCCTGATGAAGATGTGCTCGCACGGTCAGTTTGGATCATTGATAAGGAAGGCAAAATTGTCTACCGGCAGCTTGTTAGTGAACTAACTGATGAACCCGATTATGACGCAGCACTGGACGCTTTAAAAAAGGCAGTTCAGGCTTGACGCGATCGGAATGATAGCGTATTATGACAACAATTAGCAATGAACGAGAAGATTAGTTTGTATAGACCGATTACAGAGACTGTCTGGGTGGTGAAAAGACAGGGATATGCAAATGAAGGTAGCTCGCGAGTAAGCTGGCTTAATTGATAGTAGGTTGGCTCGGTTCATTACCGATATCAAATGTTTGAGTGAAGACAATGAGTCTTAATTTAGGTGGTACCGCGAGTAAGCTCGTCCTATTTTGATAGGGCGAGCTTTTTTAGGTATCAGTGAGGAGGAAATAGTCATGAGTGAAGAGAAAATGGCAACCAAATTTGATCCGGCAGCGGTCGAAGCCGGTCGGTATGATTGGTGGCGGGATAATGGCTTTTTTAAGCCTAGTGGTGATAAGTCTGCCCACCCTTATTCCATTGTTTTGCCACCACCGAATGTTACCGGCAAGCTGCATTTAGGCCATGCATGGGATACTACATTGCAAGATATTATTATCCGGCGCAAGCGGATGCAGGGTTACGATACCTTATGGATTCCTGGGATGGACCACGCAGGGATTGCAACGCAGGCAAAAGTAGAAGCACGGTTGCGCGAAAAAGGAATTTCGCGTTATGACTTAGGCCGGGAAAAGTTCGTCCAACAAGTTTGGGATTGGAAAGACGAATATGCGGACATTATTCATAAGCAATGGGCCAAAATGGGGATTTCCGTTGACTACGACCGGGAACGCTTTACCCTGGATGCCGGCTTGAATAAGGCTGTGCGGAAGGTATTTGTTGACCTGTACAAAAAGGGCCTGATTTACCGTGGCACTTACATTATCAACTGGGATCCACAAGCACGGACCGCCTTGTCGGATATTGAAGTGGTCCACAAAGATGATAAGGGTGCCTTCTATCACGTTAAGTACCCATTTACTGATGGCACGACTTTCCACGGCAAGGATTATATCGAAATTGCCACTACACGTCCAGAAACGATGTTTGGTGACGAGGCCGTTGCCGTTAACCCGCATGATGATCGTTATAAAGAACTGGTGGGTAAACACATCAAGGTGCCATTGGTTAACCGTGAAATCGAGATTATTGCAGATGACTATGTAACTCCGGACTTTGGAACTGGGATGGTTAAGATTACACCAGCCCATGATCCGAACGACTTTAAGGTGGGTAAGCGTCACAACCTGCCGGAACTAAACACCTTTAATGAAGATGCTACTCTCAACGAACATGCTGGTAAGTATGAAGGCATGGACCGGTTTGAAGCACGAAAAGCAATTGTAGAAGACCTGAAGAAGGAAGGCTACATGCTGAAGATTAAGCCGATCGTCCACTCTGTTGGTCACTCAGAACGGACCGGGGTTCAAGTAGAAGCACGGCTGTCTACGCAATGGTTTGTTAAGATGAAGCCACTGGCACAACAGGCTTTGAAGAATCAGCAGACTGACGATAGTGTTAACTTTGTGCCAAAGCGGTTTGAACACACCTTTACTCAGTGGATGGAAAATGTTCATGACTGGGTTATTTCTCGTCAGCTTTGGTGGGGACACCGCATCCCAGCTTGGTACAATAAGCAAACCGGTGAAACTTATGTTGGCATGGAAGCACCAAAAGATGCCGAAAATTGGACGCAGGATCCAGATGTCCTAGATACCTGGTTCTCCAGTGCACTCTGGCCATTCTCTACGATGGGCTGGCCAGACACTGATTCAGCTGACTTTAAGCGTTACTTCCCCACCGACACACTGGTTACTGGTTATGACATTATCTTCTTCTGGGTATCCAGGATGATCTTCCAATCATTGGAATTTACTGGCAAGGCACCATTCCACAACGTCTTATTGCACGGCCTGATTCGTGACGAGCAAGGACGGAAGATGAGTAAATCTTTGGGTAACGGAATTGACCCAATGGATGTTATTAAGAAGTATGGTGTCGATGCCTTACGTTGGTTCTTAATTACCGGTTCTACCCCTGGTCAAGATATTCGTTTCTCTTATAAGAAGATGGATGCTGCTTGGAACTTCATCAACAAGATTTGGAATGCCAGTCGTTACGTTATCATGAACTTGAAGGATGTTGACGGTGCACCAAAGCTGCCTGATGCTAGCAAGTTCAACCTGGCTGATCGTTTCATCTTAGCTCGTCTGAATGCCACGATTAAGCAGGTCAACGAACAGTCCGATAAGTTTGAATTTGGTGAAGCCGGTCGTGCTTTGTACAACTTCATTTGGGACGACTTCTGTGACTGGTACATCGAAATGACCAAGGAAACGCTCAATAACGGGACTGCGGAAGAAAAGCACAATACTGAAGAAATTCTGGCTTACGTGCTTGATCAGACATTGCGTTTGCTGCACTCAATCATGCCATTTGTTACTGAAAAGCTTTGGCAGTCAATGCCGCATGAAGGAAAGACCATTATGCTGGCGGACTACCCAGTGGATCATCCTGAATTGGATGACCCACAGGCAATTGAACAAATGAGTGATTTGATCAACTTAATCAAGGCGGTCCGGACAATCAGAAACGATGCCGGTGCACCAATGTCTAAGCCGGTTGAAATGCTGATCAAGGTTGACGATGATTCCTTGAAAGACATTTTTGAAAATAACCGTGATTACATTGACCGCTTCTGTCACCCAACCAACTTAACGATTGGTAAGGATATTGCCGAACCAAAACTGGCCATGAGCGGTATTTTGGCTGGTGCCACCGTTTACATCCCAATGGCTGAATTAGTTGATCTGGATGCTGAACGGATTAAGATGCAAAAGGAAATTAAGAAGCTAGAACAAGAGGTTGAACGGTCAAGCAAGAAACTGGGCAACCAAAAGTTCATTGCCAACGCTCCCGAAGCCGTGGTTGCAAAGGCTAAGCAAAAAGCTGCTGATTGGCAGCAGAAACTGGACAGCGCAAAGGAACGATTAGCTTCTTTGAACGATGCCAAGTAGAAGCCAATTGTCAGATTATTAGTCGTTAATTATTTAAAAGGGAGCGTGACAGAAGTCATTTATGACTTCGTAGTCACGACCCCACGAGCACAAATAGGACTCAGGCGTTCGAAAAAATCCGAACACTTGAGGCCATTTGTGTACCGCGCTGTTGACTTGTGATCTATATAACAGATTTAAGTCACAGCTCCTTTTTGTAGCATTAGTTAGCTGGAGGATACATATGACGACAATTAACAATTATGAAGAGGCGTTAGCATTTATCCATGGCCGTCCTCGCTTTAAAAAGAAACCGACTTTGCAACGGATGCGCCTTTTCCTCGATCGCTTGGGCAATCCTCAAAAGGAATTAAATTATGTGCACGTAACGGGGACGAACGGTAAGGGATCGACAGTTGCTATGCTGCGCTCATTATTGATGGAACATGGTTTGCAGGTTGGCAGCTTTACTTCACCATTTATTACCCGCTTTAATGAGAGAATTTGTTTAAATGCCGAGCCTATTAAAGATGACGATTTGGTGGCTTATACACAGCGTGTGGCAAAAGTAGTTGACCAACTAGATCAAGAACTGACTTCTGGTGGCCCTACTGAATTTGAGATTGATTGTGCCATCATGTTTTGCTACTTTGCGGATGTTAAGCCGGATGTAGTGATTCTAGAAGTGGGCATTGGCGGATCATGGGATCCGACAAATGTGATTGATGCGCCGATAGCGACAGCAATTGTGACCGTTGGTTATGACCACATGAAGTATTTAGGCAATACGATTGCTGAAATTGCTACGCAGAAGGCAGGAATTATAAAGCATGACAGTCCAGTGGTCATTGGTCAGTTACCGAAAGATGCGGTGACTGTCATTAATAAGACGGCCACACAAAAATCTGCAAGACTGTATCGGTTTAACCAGGATTTTAAAGCAACTGTCGCAAAACCAGGCTTGTATCTCACCATTCGCTATCAAGGGCTCCAAATTAGCCACCTGCAATGTCAATTAGGATTAGCTGGGGATTATCAATTGGAAAATGCATCTTGCGCATTGACACTAATGCAGATCACTTTAGCTAAGCTGCATATACCATTGGATTTGTCGGCAATCAAACAGGCAATGGCCACTGTTAGTTGGCCGGGAAGAATGGAAGTAGTCAATGAATCACCGTTAATGCTATTGGATGGTGCCCATAATTTGCCCGGCATTCAGGCATTAGTGAAAACGCTGCGTGATGATTTTAGTGACCGTGAGCTCTACTTATTGGTAGGAATCCTTGCAGATAAGCAATACCAGTTAATGATGGGTGAATTGGTGAGTTTGAAGAATGCTCACATAATGTTGGCACCTTTTACTGGTCCCAGCAATAAGCGACCAAGTGCACTGCCTGACGAAATGCTAATGGGTATTCACAGTCGTTATCCTATCCAGCAAGCAGCTAACTGGCAAAGTGGCTTGCTGCAATTAAGTCAGGAAATGTCTTCAGATGATGTTCTGGTGGTTACTGGATCCTTATACTTGATTTCCGAAGTACGTCAATACTTATTTGAATAATTAAATTTAAAAAATGCAAATGGCATTCTTTTCCGTCTTTAAATAAATGGAAGGGGATGCTTTTTTTGCATGATCAAAATAATTCTCAATATCAATATTTAATCAACCAGCTATTTACTCACAATAATCAGCTTGCTGCCTGGTTTTTGCAACAGGTACCGACCATTGATGACTTTCGTAATCTTGATGATCTGAGTAAACAGCAGTTACGTGCTTATGATGTGCAGGTAGCCCAAGTGCTAACTGCCATCGAATTAGGACAGTTAATTACTAAAAGTCCGCGACGGCTGTACGGCAAAGCCTATTCTAGTGATATGGTTGGACATGCGATGATTAATGAATATGCTGGGGATAATCAGGAAAGCGTAATGGTGATCTGTACTGACCCGCATAATGATATTATTGCGCGGAAAAAAATGTTTATCGGTGGTAGCATTGAATGCCGTTTATACTTAGATCGAATTTTTCGGTTTGCATTGCTTCATAATGCTTGTGGACTGATACTGGTGCACAATCATCCCAGTGGTGAGGTGGTCCCATCAGAATGCGATGAGCAGTTTCAAAGGAGGGTCCAGAGAGCTGGTAAGTTGATTGGGGTACGCCTATTAGACTTTTTAATTGTTGGTGCGAACCATTACTTTAGCTGGTCAGAAGGGATGGCAGCAATGAAATCATTAAAATCTGTTTAACGCTGTCATTAGTACTTTTTTTCTCGTTTCTCATGGTGTATATTGTCACTGTTAAACCTCGAAGCGGCTATGCTATAATAGCTGTGTTTATGTGAAGATTAAACAACGATAATTAATTAATGAAGGGACGAAAAAGATTGCCATTAGGAATGGGAACCAAAAATATTGGTATTGACTTAGGGACTGCAAACACAATTGTTTACATCGAAGGCAAAGGAATTGTTCTTCGTGAACCTTCTGTGGTTGCACGTAAAAAGAAGAGCGGTGAAGTCATTGCAGTTGGTGAAGAAGCTCGTGATATGATTGGTCGGACACCGGCCAGCATTGTTGCGATCCGTCCAATGAAGGATGGGGTAATTGCCGATTACGACACCACCGTTACAATGATGAAGTATTACATGTCAAAGGCATTGGGCCGAAACGCGGGCAAGCCATACGTAATGGTTTGTGTACCAACTGGCGTGACCGAAGTTGAAAAACGGGCCGTGATTGATGCGACGCGGGTAGCCGGGGCTCATGATGCGTATGTAATTGAAGAACCATTTGCAGCTGCTATTGGTGCTGGTTTACCTGTTATGGATCCAACTGGTAGCATGGTGGTTGATATTGGTGGTGGTACCACTGATGTTGCCACTATTTCACTGGGTGGCATTGTCTCCAGCCGTTCTATTCGCATGGCCGGCGATAAGATGGATGATGCCATTGCGCAGTATGTACGGTCTGACAAGAATCTTTTGATCGGTGAACGGACTGCAGAGAAACTGAAGTGGGACATCGGTTCTGCTTCAGTGGAAGCCGCTAAGGAAATGGGTACGACGGAAGTTCGTGGTCGTGACTTAGTAACTGGTTTGCCAAAGACAATTGAAGTTTCAGCCGTTGATTTGGCAGGCGCTCTGCAGGACTCTGTGCAGACAATTATTGATGCAATCAAGGGTACTCTGGAAGAAACTTCACCAGAAATTGCTGCCGATGTCATTGATCATGGGATTGTTTTAACCGGTGGTGGTTCACTGTTAAAGAACTTACCAGATGTAATTTCTGACGCAACTAAGGTGCCAGTCTTCATTGCTAATGATCCACTGGATTGTGTGGCAATTGGTACTGGTGAATCCTTAAAGAGTATTGATGTAATGAAGAAGAAAAAGTAGGCTCTCTTCGATTACGAATACTGAGAGAAAGTCAGCGAGGAATTAGCTGTCCGGATGGGGCTGGCCGCAAAACAGTTGTTTTGCCCCAGCCCCGTTCACTTATTACCTCGTTGCAGTGGAGGATTGAAAGACATGCATAAATTTTTCTCAAATCGACGTCTGGTTTTCATCGTCGTCGTTTTGGTGCTTGCTTTCGGCCTGATGGGTGGTTCGGTAGCACTGCGCAATCGACGTGCTACGCCACCATTGATTCAACAGTTTGGCAATGATGTTGTTGGTATTGCAAACGATGTGGTTGCAGTGCCAGTCAATGCCGTGAGCAATGGTTTAGGTTCTTTTTCGGACCTGTTAAATACTTATTCGGAGAATCGGAAACTAAAGCAACAGGTTTCTGATTTAGCTCAGGTCAAAGTACGTGACGAAACGTTAGCACATGAAAATCGGCAGCTGAAAAAAGAATTAAAAGTTCAGCATACAATGACCGATTATTCTAAAATCAATGCTGCAGTTATTACCCGTTCACCCTCTTCATGGCAAAAACAGCTGGTCATCAATAAAGGACAAACCAGTGGTGTTAAGAAAAACATGCCCGTTATGTCTGCTGGTGGTTTAGTTGGTCGGGTAGTGGAAGTTAACCAAACGAATAGCAAAGTGGAATTACTTAGTGACACCAGTGAGTCTGCTAACCGGTTTGCCATTCAAGTTGATGGTGAAGGTTCCAAGACGATCAACGGAATCATTACTGATTATGATTCGGAAACCAATGAATTGGTAATGGGCCAAGTTACATCTAAGGCAAAAGTGAAGAAGGGCACACGTGTTACTACTAGTGGTCTCGGTGGTGTTACGCCAAAGGGACTGTATGTCGGCAAAGTTGCACGAGTCGGCAAAGATGACTATGGGCTGGCGCAAAAGATCTATATTAAACCAGCGGCTGACTTCAATGACGTCAATGTCGTGACGGTTGCGGAACTTGATTCATAGGGGTGATAAGCATGTATCGATTATCGCGTTTACGTTTTCTGTTCCCAATTGGCTTATTTGTTGCCTTCTTTTTAGATGGATCTTTAAGTAAGGTTTGGGCAAGCTTGTTTTTTAGCTATCCTTACAACATGGTTAGTCAGTTAGTATTATTGTGGCTGGTATTGTCTTATTTCTTTGAAGGCAATATCAAAATTCCGTTGACCGGGTTTGCCATTGCGGTAGGTGTAATTGCTGATGTTTATTACGCAGGCATCTGGGGATTGTTCATTGTCTTATATCCACTAATGGTTTGGTTAACGAAGTTTTTAGCACGCTACTTTAATGACACTTTCTTGAATATGATCCTAATTTTCTTTGTGGATGTTGCAGTTTTTGAATTGCTGAACTATTGGGCATACTACGTTATTGGCATTACCCATGCTAACTTTGGTGATTTCTTAATTAATACCTTAGCGCCCACTTTGGCATTGAACTTAGCCTACTTTGTCTTGCTGTTCTGGCCAATTCAATCACTATACACAAGGGCGCTAGCTGATCGGCAACGCAACTGATAAGATTATTTTCATCAAATTTTAATTTTTCTGTGAGAAAGTATTGACATTTACTTACTCGCCCCTTAACATACTAAACAATAAATAAAACGACAAAGAGCAGACTAGTAGGAAGGTTTTCTTCTTCAGGGAGTGTCCGGTAATGAGAAGGACATGGAGATGCCTTTTGAATCACAACTGTGAGTTGATCATCGAAAAATGATCCGGGTAAGCCCGTTATAGCGCAGAGTTTGTTAGAACTTGCCGAGGCATGATTTGTGAGAATTATGCAATATGAGGTGGAACCGCGGAAACGCCCTCTAGCTGTTATGCAGCTGGGGGCTTTTTTTGTGGGCAAACTCACTGAGGCAGCGGATGTGAGTCCGTTACAAATTGGGGTGGAACCACGGTTGAGCGTCCCCTTGGATGAAAGTCTGAGGAGACGCTTTTGCTTTTTAAAAAGGAGGTCATCATATGTCACTGCACTATATTTTTGAGATTTTGCCATCGCTATTTCAGGGTGCTGGCATGACACTGGAATTATTCGCCTTAACTTTAATTGGTTCATTGCCATTAGGAATTATTGTTAGTTTAGGATTAACTTCTAAAATTAAGCCTTTACGTTGGGTATTGGAAATCTATGTTTGGCTAATGCGGGGGACACCACTCCTTTTGCAATTAATTTTTGTTTTTTATGGATTGCCAATTGCCGGTATTGTTTTTCAACGGTTCAACGCGGCACTAATTGCATTTATTCTTAACTATGCGGCCTATTTTGCTGAAATCTTCCGTGGTGGACTACAATCAATTGACCAAGGTCAGTATGAAGGTGCACGGGTTCTGCGGTTAAGTTACTGGCAGACGATCCGCAAGATTGTCATTCCACAAGTGGTCAAAATAGTTATTCCTTCAATTGGTAACGAAGTGATCAACTTGGTTAAGGATTCATCCCTGGTTTACGTCATCGGTTTGGGGGACCTATTAAGAGCTGGTAACGTGGCCACATCACGGGATGTCACTTTAGTTCCGTTATTACTGGTAGGTTTGATTTACCTGCTATTAATTGGGATCTGTACATACATTCTTCACAAGGTAGAGCAACGGTATTCATACTACAAGTAAGGAGGGGTAGTACATGTTAGAAGTTAAAAATTTAAAGAAGAGTTTTGATAATCGCCCAATCTTAAATGATGTCAACTTTACGGTTAACGATGGTGAAATTCTGACAATTGTTGGTCCTTCTGGTGCTGGTAAGACAACGTTGCTGCGGTGCATTACAGGTCTGGAAAGCGCAGATAGCGGGCAGTTTTTAATTGATGGCAAGCCTTTTGATCCCGAAAGCGTAGAACCAGAGCAAACAGTAATGGGGGTTGTTTTTCAAGACTTTAACCTTTTTCCGCACTTATCCGTTCTGAAAAACATTACTTTAGCACCCACAATGGTTTTAAAGGAAAGCATTGAATTAGCGACTGCCAATGCTGAAAAGCTGTTAAAACAATTAGGTTTAACTGGCAAGGGTAATCTCTACCCGTTTCAGCTTTCTGGTGGGCAGAAGCAGCGGGTTGCAATTGCGCGCGCATTAGCAATGAAACCTAAAATTCTTTGTTATGACGAACCAACCAGTGCCTTAGACCCAAATATGCGTGATGAAGTAGCCCAGCTGATTTTAGGCCTTAAGAAACAAGGAATGACTCAGTTGGTGGTTACTCACGACATGGCGTTTGCTAAGGAAATTGCTGATAATATGCTGAAGGTGAAAGCATTGGATGTTAAACAAGACTAAGAAATGGGGATGGCAGAATGAAGAAGGTTAAAATTTTAATCGTTTTTTGCCTAATGGTGATGTCAACCTTCTTGCTAAGTGGTTGCCAAAGCGTAACTTACCGTGCTAATCACCAAGATACTTGGTCACGGATTCAGCGACGAGGAAAAGTCATTATTGGTCTCGATGACAGCTTTGTGCCAATGGGCTTTCGGCAGAAAAACGGCAAATTAGTTGGTTATGATATTGATTTGGCACGGGCTGTGTTTAAACAGTACGGGATTAAGGTTGATTTTCAGACCATTGACTGGTCGATGAAGGAGACGGAACTGAAAAACGGGACCGTGGACTTGCTTTGGAATGGTTACTCAGTTACTCCTGAACGAAAGCAGAAAGTAGCCTTTAGCCGAGTTTATCTGTTGAATAAGCAGATTCTAGTTGCCCGCAAGGCAAAGGGCATCCACAACTTTAACGATATGCAAGGAAAGAGTCTCGGAGTACAGAATGGATCTACCGGGATGACGGTCTTAGACGAACAACCAAAGCTATTGAAGGATAAAATTAAGGATAAAAAACCAGTTTTGTATGATACTTTCCCTAATGCTTTCATTGATTTAAACGCTAACCGCATTCAAGGTATCTTAATGGACCAGGTTTATGCTGATTACTACATTGACCACCAAGCCAATAAGAATGATTACAGCACTTACAGTGATCCGAAGATGCCAGCAGATCAGTTTGCCGTTGGTATGCGTAAGGGTGACAAGACCTTGCGCAAGAAAGTTAATGACGGGTTAGGTCGTTTACAAAAGAATGGTCAGTTGAAGAAAATCAACGAAAAGTGGTTTGGCAAGGATAGCAATTATCTTGGACCAGTTAAATAAGCTGCTGGCTAATGGTTGTGCTTATTGATAGACAGGGCTAAGTATACGCAATGCAATAATGACTTTATATAAAAAGTATGACGGAAGTCTATTATGACTTTACCGTCATACTTTTTTCGTATTGATAGCATGTGGTGTTGCTTGTTTTTACTGGTGGTTTAACGTATGATGGTGTTTGCATTTAATTGATTAAGGAGGGGCATAAATTGCGTTATCAGTTGCCTAAGGGAATCAACCTACAGGTGGTCCCCACTAATAAGTTTACGGTGACAAAATTATTGATCAGTTTTGCCACGCCGCAAACAATGACTAACGCCACCGTTCGTAATTTACTGGCTAACCTCCTTGTTTCTGGCAGCCAAAAATATCCCAGCCAAACCGCAATTGCGCGGCAGCTGGCTAATATGTATGGGGCGGACCTGAATGCTTATGTAGCGCGAATTGGTACGGCACACACAGTGCGGTTCAGCTTAACCTTTGTTAATGATCGGTTTTCAACTGCAGGAATGTTGAAAAAACAACTGAACTTTATGTCGGATATTCTTTTTCAACCGCTTTTGCTTAATAATCGCTTCGACCAAAAAATTTGGCAGGTGCAAAAGGATAATTTGGCGGCGGCTTACCAATCAGTAAAGGATGACAAGCAGTACTATGCGGTTCAACAATTAATGAAACAGTATTATTGTGACGCTTCGCCAATGCAGATCCCTAGTGTCGGCAATGAGCGAGATCTCGCGACGTTGACTAACGACCAAACCGTAGCAGCTTATCGATCAATGCTGGCCAATGACCAGGTAGATATTTTGGTGGTGGGTGATGTTAAACCTGATGAAGTATACCAGCAGGTAAAACAGTGGCCGCTAAAGGAGCGCCAGCAGCTGTCAGTCAATAATTTATATTATTCTCAGCCATCCTGGCATGAACCACGTGAGCGAACGGAACAACAGAAATTAAGGCAGGCCAAGCTCGACCTCGCTTACTCTTTGCCGGTCTACTATGGAGACGAGGATTATGTTGCCTTAGTGGTTTTGAACAGTCTGTTTGGCGGCAGCGCATATTCACTAATGTTTAATAATATTCGTGAACAGGAAAGTCTGGCTTATTACGCAGAAAGCAGTTTACGACCATTAAGCGGTCATTTAGTTGTCGAAACGGGGATTAATGGTGCTACCTATCAGCGGGTGCGGCAATTAATCGATGAACAGCTAAGTAAGCTGCGGCATGGGATGTATACAGACGTCCAGTTTAACCAGGTAAAGAAGAATTTAATCAATCAGTATCGTGGCAGTATGGATAGCTTGAGTGCTATTGCCAGTCGTCGATTAATTAACCAAGTTTTGGGAGTAAAAGAAGACGATGATGTGCAGGCAAGGATTGATCGCGTTAATCGGCAGAAAATAATGGAATTAGCTAATAAGATGAGTCTCCAGGCTGTCTTTTTCCTTAATGGGGGAAAATAAGTTGAAAGAACAAACCTATCCGGAATTTAACCAAACCATTGTCCGCGGTCAATTAGGAAACGGGATGGCGGTAGTATTGATCCCAATGAAGGCTTTTCAAAAAAGCTATGCGGTGTTAACCACTGATTTTGGCTCAATTGATCAGTCTTTTTATAGTGGACCTAATCGAGAATTCGTGCAGTTGCCAGCAGGTTGTGCCCATTTCTTAGAGCACAAATTGTTTGAGAAAGAGGATCATGATGCCTTTGACCTGTTTGGAAAATTAGGTGCTGATTCAAACGCGTTCACTAGTTATACGCAGACCAGCTATCAATTTTCTACAACGATGAACCTGCATCAATGCCTAGAAATCTTGCTGGACTTTGTGCAGAAGCCCTATTTTTCAAAAGAGGGCGTAGCAAAAGAGCAGGGGATTATTGGTCAGGAGATTCGCATGTACGCTGACTCGCCAAGTTCACGCTTGTACACGGGTACCGTTGCTAATCTGTATCCTCATGATCCGATGAGGCAAGATATTGCAGGCAGCGAAGACAGTATTGCTCAGATCACCCCGGATGTTTTATACCGGGCCTATAATGAGTTCTATCGTCCAAGCAACCTTAAATTGGTAGTGGCCGGTAATATTGATCCTCACCAGTTATTTGAATGGTTAGAGGAACAGGAAGCACAATATTCTATTGATAGAGCTCCGTTGCCGCAACGCGCGTTAAAATTAAGTGATCCATTAGATAGTGACCTGGTTGAACAAAATCAGTTAATGATGGATGTGCAACGGCCGCATGTGATGGTGGCACTGCGCGGCAGTCATCGCCCATTAGATGCACCGGCACGCTTAAAGTATCGATTATCCGTGGAATTGTTGCTGGAAATGTTATTTGATGATACAACTGATAACTTTCTGCGTCTGTATGATCGGGGGATCTTAGATGATTCTTTCTCATTCAGCTTTGAAATGGAGAGGGGATTTCACTTTGCTACTTGGAGTACGGAAACTAATCAACCACGGAAGTTTACTGATGAAATTCGTGCTATCTTGCAGGCGGCACCAGATAATCTGATGCACATGAAAGGACAGTTTGCGGCAATGCGTCGGGGAGCCGTCGGGCGTTTAGTGGCGAGCCTCAATTCACCTGAAATGATTGCTAATCGTTATGCTAGCAATTTATTTGGCGATATTACCATCTATGATGAGCTGAAACAACTGCAGTCATTGACGTTGACGGATCTGCAAACAGCGCTTGACCAGTTTATCTGTCCAGCAATGACGACGACTTTTACAATTTGGCCGCAAGCAGAACATTAATGATTCTTAGAATTTAGATTCAGCTAATTATGTTATACTTTTTTAGGTTATAAAGTTTTTATAGTTAGGAACTGAGGAATAGCAATGAGTGAAGGAAAAGAAGCAGAACAATTACATATTGGACAAAAGTTGAAGGATGCGCGGGTTGCTAAGGGCATGACTTTAGATGACCTTCAGCAGTCAACGAAGATCCAAAAGCGCTACTTAATTGCCATTGAAGATGAAAAGTTTGATGAATTGCCAGGCGACTTTTATGTCCGTGCATTCGTTAAGCAGTACGCGAATACTGTGGGCTTAGATGGCAATGATTTGTTGAAACAGTACGATGATTATTTGCCAAAGACGAAAACTGAAACTTACACTGAGCATTTAGATGAGGCAGTGGAGACGCGGACTGGTCAGCACCATACGAATACGGTGGACCGCATTGATCAATTACGGAAATACTTACCAACGATTATCGTGGTATTGATTGTGGTGGTGGTATTAGGTGCCATCTGGTTAACGGCGATCGTTCGTAACCATAACAACTCGTCCACAAAAATTGATAGTAGTTCTGTCAAGGTATCTGGAGAGTCTTCACATAAGAAGGCTAAGAAGAAAACGACGAGTGCGGATAAAATTAAGCTGAATCAAACGCAGCGGACAGATACTGCCGTTACCTTTAAGAGCGACAAGGCACTGAAGAAGTCTACGAAGCTGCAAATCTCTACTACCGGCAATAGCTACAATTCCGTGCGGGTTGATGACCGGCAACGCCTGGCCAAGACGATGAATAACGGTGATCGTTCAACGGTGACGATCGCAAAGAACGTTCACTCAATTACAATTCGGGTCGGCAACGCCCGGAATACTAAGATCAAGGTTGGTAATCAGACTTTGGATATTACTGACCATAATCGCTATCCATCAACCCGGACCGTTACCATTCAGTTTGGTGATAGCAGTTCATCTTCTTCATCTTCAACGACGAACAACAATAATGGCAGTCGTTCTACTACCAGAACTACTAATGATAATGGTGGTGACAATACTAACACCACTACGACCACCAATGATGGCGGTTCACGAGCAGCGACTACCCAGGGCGGCAGTCGTACAACGACCACTAACACGCCACAAACGAGTGGTCAAAATAGTAACGGTGCTGGTCAAGGCAATGCAGGTACTGCTGGCGGCAACGGTGGCCCCAACAATAATCAATAATCAGGGAGGAACATATTTTGAATTTACCCAATAAATTGACGATTGTACGTCTAATTATCATTCCTTTTTTCCTGATTTTGATGGTGGTGCCATTTGGTTGGGGCAGTATTAGCTTCCTAGGAACTACGGTACCCATTGCACAAGTAATTGCAGCGGTGCTCTTTATCACTGCCACGATCACGGATAACTTAGACGGGCGAATCGCACGCAACCAACATTTGATTACTAATTTCGGCAAGTTTACCGATCCATTAGCCGATAAATTGCTGGTAATGACGGCATTTATCGTATTGACTGCTAGTCATGATGTCCCAGCCTGGGTCACTTCCATTATTATTTGGCGAGAACTCGCAGTTACAGGATTACGTTTACTGCTGGTAGAACAAAATGGTACAGTCTTGGCTGCTAAGATGCCAGGAAAGATTAAGACCACTACCCAATTCATCGCGATTATTTTCTTATTATTGAAGAACGCGATCTTTGCTTACTGGAATATTCCATTTGGTCAGATTATGCTGTACATCTGCCTGTTATTCACCATTTACTCAGGAATCGACTACTTTGTTCAAGGTAGAGGTGCCTTTTCAGACGGCTTTAAATAATCTGTCAAGGGCTGCGAAAACTATAATGGTTTTCCAGCCTTTTTGCGTCTTTTAGATATGGGAGGTTAATAATGGAAGCAGAAATAATTGCAGTCGGTACGGAGATTACACTGGGCCAAATTGTCAATAGCAATGGACGACTACTTGCCGACCAGTTGCGGCAGTTAGGCATTGAAAGCCACTGGCAGGTAACTATTGATGATGATCCTAACCGAATTGACCAAGCTATCCAGCAAGCTTGGTCTCGCACTGAGTTGATTTTTGTTTGTGGTGGACTAGGCCCTACCGATGATGATCGTACTTTACAGGCCACAGCGGATGCTCTAAAAATTGGCTTGAAAGTTGATGAGGAACAATGGCAGGCCATTCAAAAAGACTTTCAGCGTCGTCAAATTCCGATGGTGCCCGACAATAAGCGACAAGCATATTATCTAGCTGGTGGTGAACCATTAGCCAACCCTGTTGGACTGGCAGTAGGCTCATTTTGGCAGGGACGTGGCCACACAGTAGTGGTATTACCAGGACCACCGCGTGAGTTTAAAGCGATGGTAACGGAGAGCCTGTTGCCAAAGTTAAAAGCCTTAACGGGCAAACCGATTATGAGTCGCAATATGCACTTTGTTGGTTGTTCAGAATCTGAATTAATGGATCGAATTCAAGAATATTTGACAACTAAGGAAGTAGTTGTCACCTCTTATGTGCAACCTAATGAAGTCCAAGTGCGTCTAACTGTCCATGGTGAAGCAAGAACAGAGGCCAATAGATTATTAGACCAAGTCGAGCATGATATTGTGCAAACAGTCGGTCAGCATTATTTTGGTACTGGTAACAATATTTCATTAGTTAGGGAAGTCGTTACTTTATTAAAGGCCAAGCATTTGCATATTACAGCGGCAGAAAGCTTAACGGGTGGCTTATTCCAGGCGACGATCTGTTCTGTACCAGGAGCATCCAATGTCTTTAACGGTGGCTTAGTGACCTATGCGGCTGCAGTTAAGGAAAAATTGCTAGGGGTGCCTACAGACACTATTGACAAGTTTGGCGTTGTCAGTGCAGAAACGGCGGAGGCGATGGCGATACATTCAAAGCAGCTGCTGAACGCAGATATTGGTGTGGGCTTTACTGGTGTTGCCGGACCAGATTCATTGGAAGGACAGCCAGCGGGTACTGTTTGGATCGGCATTGCCTATCCTGATCATGTGGAAAGTTTTGAACTGCACCTTTCAAAACAGCTTGGACGCCAAAATATTCGGATGCAAAGTGTGCAACGGGCTTTACTCCTAATTTATCATGGGTTAAAATAATTAGCGAACAAGGGTTCGGTTAAAACTTACTTTTACGTTAGTTGGACATCGCACTCTAGATAATTGTCGACGAGGAGGTCAACAATGGCTGATCAAAGAGAAGCGGCATTGAACAATGCCTTGAAGAAAATTGAAAAGAACTTCGGTAAGGGGTCAATCATGCGGATGGGTGACGCAGCTGATACGCAGATTGCCACGATTTCCAGTGGTTCTTTAGCCATCGATGAAGCATTAGGAGTTGGTGGCTATCCCCGGGGAAGAATCATTGAAATGTATGGCCCTGAAAGTTCTGGTAAGACGACGGTTGCTTTGCACGCGGTGGCAGAAGTACAGCATCGTGGTGGTACTGCAGCTTATATTGACGCTGAAAATGCATTGGATCCGCAATATGCGCAAGCTTTAGGGGTTGATATTGATAATCTCTTGCTATCGCAACCGGATACTGGTGAAGAAGGGCTAGAAATTGCCGATGCCTTAATTGCGAGTGGGGCCGTTGATATTGTGGTGGTTGACTCAGTGGCAGCGCTGGTTCCGCGGGCGGAAATTGAAGGCGAAATGGGTGACGCACACGTTGGTTTGCAAGCTCGTTTAATGTCGCAAGCCTTGCGTAAACTTTCTGGTGAGGTTAATAAGACAAAGACCATTGCCATTTTCATTAACCAAATTCGTGAAAAAGTGGGAGTAATGTTTGGTAACCCTGAAACTACTCCTGGTGGTCGTGCATTGAAGTTCTATGCTACGATTCGGATGGAAATTCGCCGCGGTGAGCAATTAAAGAACGGTACGAACGTAATTGGTAACCGTGCCAAAATTAAAATTGTTAAGAACAAGGTTGCGCCGCCGTTTAAACGAGCCGAAGTTGACATTATGTACGGCAAGGGCATCTCTAAGACGGGAGAACTGCTGGATATGGCGGTTGACAAAGACCTGGTTAATAAGAGCGGTGCTTGGTATTCATACGGATCTGAACGAATTGGCCAGGGTCGGGAAAATGCTAAGCAGTGGCTTGCTGACCACTCAGATCAGATGAATGAATTGATGACCAAGGTCCGGGAAGCTTATGGTCTACCCGTAGATCAATCTGCAAAAGATGATCAAGAAAAAGCGCCAAAGCAAAGTAAGCAAGAAACGTTAGAAGAAGCGAGCGCACACGACAAAAAGTAAACAATTTTGGTCACATTAGAGAATTTGTAAAAGAGCCTTCAACGATTTTTATTTCGTTGAAGGCCTTTTCATAACTGCTACTTTGCCATTTTATAAGTGGATAATTTTCATAATAAGGATTGTTAAATACATGCTAGTTCCTCTTTATTGACACGAAAAACAGCAACGATTAAACTAAAATAGTACGTTCTTTTTTATTGCATACGTACTGAATTATTAATATTGCTCACAAGCAATAGTGTAAATGGAGGAGTCAAGATGAGTATTGGATTGACTGCTGCAATCGCTATTGTTGCTTGTGTTTTGGGATATTTTGTTCGTCGCGTAATTGTTGAACGACAAGTACAAAGTGCTCAAAATAATGCTAAGGAAATAATTGCGACGGCGAAAAAAGATGCCGCCACTGCAAAAAAAGAAGCGATTTTAGAGGCTAAAGAAAAAAGCCATCAATATCGTGAAAGTGTTGAAAAAGATTTGCAAGATCGTCGTCAAGAGGTTCAAAAGCAGGAGAACCGTTTACTAACGCGCGAAGCAAGTCTGGATCACAAGGACAGTGCCTTAGAAGATCGAGAAGATGCTATTAGTTCACGTGAAAATAAGCTAGAACAGCAAAAAGAGCAAATTCAAAAAGATCAAGAACAAGTAACAAAACTGATTGATCAGCAACGCCAAAAATTAGAAGAAGTTGCTAATTTGACTCAAGATCAAGCACAACAAATTCTCTTCAAGCGGCTAAAAGATGAACTGGCTGAAGAACGGAGCAAGATGATCCGAGAAAGCGAGGAAGAGGCGCAACGGACAGCTGACAAGAAAGCTAAGGACTTAATCGTCAGTGCCATTCAACGTAGTGGTGCTGACATGGTGTCCGAAGCTACGGTTTCCGTTGTCAACCTGCCGAATGACGATATGAAGGGACGCATTATCGGTCGTGAAGGACGTAATATTCGGACCTTAGAAACGTTAACTGGGATTGATTTGATCATTGATGATACGCCAGAAGCAGTGGTGTTGAGTGGCTTTGACCCTGTACGGCGTGAAATTGCCAAAATGGCCTTGGAAAAGCTGATTCAAGACGGGCGTATTCATCCAGCACGGATTGAAGAAGCAGTTGAAAAAGCCCGGCAGGATATGGATAGCCAGTTACGTGAAGTGGGGGAAGAAACCCTGTTTGACCTGGGAATTCATACCATGCATCCGGATCTGATCAAGATTGTTGGCCGGATGAAGTACCGGACCAGCTATGGTCAAAATGTTTTGCAGCATTCAATTGAAGTTGCTAAACTTTCCGCCATTATGGCTGAAGAATTAGGTGAAGATGCTGCGCTGGCTAAACGAGCTGGTTTGCTGCATGATATCGGCAAGGCTGTTGATCATGAAGTAGAGGGTTCACACGTGGAGCTGGGCGTTGAATTAACCCGGAAATACAAGGAAAATCCAGTCGTGATTAACACCATTGCTTCTCACCATGGTGACGTCCCGGCCACATCAGTCATTGCAGTTCTGGTGCAAGTAGCAGATGCGATTTCTGGAGCTCGACCTGGCGCGCGGAGTGAATCACTGGAAGAATACATTCAGCGGCTCAAAAAGCTTGAAGCGATCGCTGACCAGCACAAGGGTGTGGATCATAGTTATGCGATCCAAGCTGGTCGTGAATTACGGGTGATTGTTAAGCCTAAGAAGATCAGTGATAATCAGGCTGCGGCCCTGTCACATGATATTAAGCGTGAAATTGAACAGCAGCTCGAGTATCCTGGACACATTAAGGTCACCGTAATTCGTGAAGTCCGGGCAATTGATTACGCAAAATAAAGCAAGATAGTTTAAAAAATATCTTGATGAAATCGTAAAAATAGGCCTCTGGCGTTCGGATTGACGAACACTAGGGCCTATTTGCGTATTAGACAAATGCACTTTAAACTTAGTAAAGGTAAAAGAAGAACGGCTTTGGTCAGCAGCATGCGGATTTGAGAAGGGAAGAGAAAACATTTGGCAAAAAAAATGACACCAATGATGGAACAATACCGACAGGTTAAGGATCAGTATCCGGATGCTTTTTTGTTTTACCGGATCGGCGACTTCTACGAATTGTTTAACGATGACGCAGTAAAGGGAGCCCAACTTTTAGAACTAACCCTGACTGCCCGCAGTCGTAGCAGTAAGAATCCTACCCCTATGTGTGGTGTGCCGCATAAGGCAGTTGAAAATTATATTGATGTGCTAGTCGACAAGGGTTATAAAGTGGCTGTCTGTGACCAAATGGAAGATCCCCGCAAGGCAAAGGGAATGGTTAAACGAGCAGTTACCCGTTTGGTTACGCCTGGTACCCGCATGGATTTAAAGGGTGATTCTGCGCAAACCAACAACTATTTAGTGGCAGTGACGGTTAAAGATGACAAATATTGCCTAGCTTATACTGATTTGTCGACGGGTGAACTGAAAGCGACCCGGATAGATAATCCGACTAGTCTAATGAATGAAATCATTAACCTGTCCGCTCGTGAAGTGGTTACCGAGGGACCATTGCCGGATTCTTTGGGAAATCAGTTGAAGAAGCTTAATATTTTGCAATCACATCAGGATAAGCTAATGAAGGATTCAGAGGTGGCTTATCTGACACAACAACTGGACAATGCCGACGTCAAACACGTAGTTGCCTTGTTGGTTTCCTACTTGCTAACGACGCAAAAACGGTCGTTGGATCATATGCAGATGGCGGTTTTTTACCAGCCTAGTGCTTACATGAAGATTGACCATTTTTCCAAACATAATTTGGAATTGATGACCAACATGCGGAGCGGTAAACGGCAAGGAACGTTAGCATGGCTGCTTGATGAAACGAAAACGGCGATGGGCAGTCGTCTTTTGAAACAGTGGATGGATCGACCACTGATTGACCAATCGGCAATTGAAGCTCGGCAAGATAAAGTGCAGGTGCTATTAGACAATTACTTTGAACGCAGCAATTTGCAAGAAGAGCTGATCAAGGTATACGACTTGGAACGGTTAGCCGGTCGGGTGGCCTATGGCAATGTGAATGGCCGTGACCTGATCCAGTTAAAAACTTCGCTAGAACAAGTACCTAAGATTAAGTATGTTCTGGAAACTCTTGATGCACCGGCTTTAGAAGATTTGGAAAAGCGATTGGATCCAATGGAAGAAATCGCTCATTTGATTGACCAGGCAATTGTGGAAGAACCCCCGATTTCGGTTACAGAAGGCGGTGTGATTAAGGATCATTACAATAAAGAACTGGACCAATACAGAGATGCCATGAGTAATGGCAAGCAGTGGATCGCTGATTTACAACAAAAAGAACGTGAAGCAACGGGTATTAATAACTTAAAGATCGGTTATAACCATGTTTTTGGCTACTATATTGAAGTTACTAAGGGTAACTTGAGCAAGCTGCCAAAAGATCGCTATGAACGTAAACAGACCTTGGTAAATGCCGAACGCTTCTCGACGCCGGAATTAAAAGAGAAGGAATCCTTAATTTTAGGTGCACAGGAGAAATCAACGGCCCTGGAATATGATCTCTTCGTGGCTGTTCGTGATCAGGTGAAGGCATCTATTAAACGGTTACAGGCATTAGCAAAGGCACTTTCGGAACTAGATGTTATACAAAGCTTTGCGGTAGTTTCAGAAAACTATCATTTTGTGCGCCCGCAACTAAATCATGAGCATGAATTAAATATTAAGGACGGACGCCACCCGGTTGTCGAAAAGTTCAAGGGCCACCAAGAATATGTTCCTAATGATGTCATTATGGGAAAAGATACCGATATCCTGTTGATTACGGGACCGAACATGTCCGGAAAGAGCACCTATATGCGGCAGTTGGCATTGTCGGCGATCATGGCGCAAATGGGCTGTTTCATCCCCGCCAGTCGGGCCAATTTACCGATTTTTGACCAAATCTTTACCCGGATTGGTGCAGCGGATGACCTGGTGTCCGGCGAGAGTACGTTCATGGTAGAAATGATGGAAGCCAATAATGCTCTGCAGCATGCCACGAAAAATAGTTTGATTTTGTTTGACGAAATTGGTCGGGGTACCGCAACTTATGATGGTATGGCATTAGCACAAGCCATCATTGAATATGTACATAACCATATTCACGCGAAAACATTATTCTCAACCCACTATCATGAATTAACGACACTAGACCAACAGTTAAAGCACCTGCGCAATGTTCACGTCGGAGCAACGGAGGAAAATGGCGAATTAGTCTTCCTCCACAAGGTTAGTGACGGACCAGCGGATAAATCTTATGGGATTCACGTGGCTAAATTAGCGGGCATGCCTCAATCATTACTCAAACGTGCTACTAGTATCTTGCAAGTTCTGGAAAATGAACATGGTGAGGATCATGTTGAAGGGATTGACCAAACAACTGACGAGCGCTCAACGCAAAATACGGATAATGAGCAAGCACAGTCGTTAAAGCAGCAAGTGTTGCATAATCGGCCATTACCGCAAGAGGATAATGGGCAACTGGAATTGTTTTCTCCTGCACCAAGCAAGCACATCAGCAAAAAGGATGAACAGGTGGTTAAGCAATTACGTAATTTAGACTTGATGAGCATGACGCCCATGGATGTCATGCAGCAGGTTTATCAGTGGCAGCAAAAACTGAAATAAGGTGTTTGTATGGGTAAGATTCATCAATTAGATAATGTATTAGCCAACCAAATTGCTGCCGGTGAAGTGATTGAACGACCGGCCTCCATTGTAAAGGAACTGGTAGAAAATTCGCTAGATGCCCACGGTAAACGGGTGGATGTATTGGTTAGCAATGCAGGCCTGGGCAGTATTCGGGTGATTGATGATGGCGACGGCATTGCTGCCGATGACCTGCGCTTAGCTTTTAAGCGTCATGCCACCAGTAAGATCAGCTCCCGTAAGGATCTTTTTCGTGTACAAACGATGGGTTTTCGTGGTGAAGCTCTTCCCAGTATTGCATCAGTTGCGGATGTGAAGATAACGACAGCTACTCACGATGGTGAAGGTCATCTGATTCACTTGCATGGCGGGAAGGTAATAGCGGAAAAACCGGCAACATCACGCCCAGGCACGGATGTTACCGTCACTGAGCTGTTCTTTAACACGCCGGCACGATTGAAGTATCTAAAGTCGCCCCATACGGAGTTAAGTCATTTGACGGATATTATTAACCGTCTGGCATTGGCTAACCCCCGAGTAGCCATTTCACTGACTCATGATGGTCATGAGCTTTTTCGGTCTGCTGGGAATGGTAACTTAGCGCAAGTAATTGCCGCCATCTATGGCATTCAAGTCGGCCGTAAAATGATTCCAATTACCGGTGCAGATAATGACTTCCGGGTGAATGGCTTGGTATCATTGCCAGAAATGACCCGTGCCGGGCGACAATACATCACCTTAACCATCAACCACCGCTACGTCCGTAATTTTCAACTGACCAAGGCCATTATTCAGGGCTATGGTTCTAAATTAATGGTTGGCCGCTACCCAATAGCAGTAGTTAATATTGACCTGGATCCCTTTTTGGTGGATGTGAATGTGCACCCAGCAAAACGTGAGGTGCGGTTAAGCAAAGAGCCGCAGTTAGTAGCGTTGATTGCTAAAGCTATTGCCGAAGCGATCGGTCAGCGTAACTTGATTCCAGATGTCGGCGAAAAAGCACAGACGCTATTGAACCGCGACAGTAGTGCTGCGGTACAGGAACAAGCGAATGAATATCATCCTGAGTCGTCAGCGATGTTGTCGACGCCGGTCAAGCAGTCAGTGGTGGCAGATAATCCTGCTGCCGCAAATGGTGATGACAGTGTCGTAAAAGATCCGATTGTGATTAAGCACAAGGATGATCTTAATGCGGCCTCATTAACGGCATTTGATCAGAAGTATCAAAATGAAGACGCGAGTCCGTTTGGTAGTCAGGAATCAGTTGCTCGCCCAGATAGTCAAGCAGAAGAAATCAGCTTATCAATTGATGACCAAGGTGATGCCACAAAACAACGTTTTCCTGATTTGCAGTATATTGGTCAACTGCAAGGAACCTTCCTACTCGCTCAGGCATCTGATGGCTTATATATCGTTGATCAACATGCTGCTCAGGAACGAATCAACTATGAAAAGTTTCGTAAAGCTATTGGCGAAGTTAGCAGCGATCAGCAAAATTTCTTACAGCCGCTGGTTTTAAACTATTCAGTAGCGGAAGCTTTAAAGATTAAAGAACAGATGCCCACACTTGCGGCAGTCGGATTACATTTACAGGCATTCGGTCAGAACAGCTTTCTGTTGTCCAGTCATCCGACTTGGTTTGTAGAAGGTCAGGAAGAAGATACCGCACGGGAAATGATTGATTGGGTATTGAATGGTAGTCGGTTAACGGTGACTCAATTCCGAGCTAAAACTGCCATTATGATGAGTTGTAAGCGGGCAATTAAGGCCAATCATCATTTAGATGATCTGCAAGCAAAGGCATTATTAAAACGATTGCGCCAGTGTGAGGATCCGTTTAACTGTCCCCATGGTCGTCCTGTTCTCATTCACTTTACTGACACTGATTTGGAAAAAATGTTTAAACGTATTCAAGAAAGTCACCAACCGTTTGCTAATGATTTCGATGATCATGAGTTTTAACTGTACAGGAGGAACCCGTTTTGTATGAATATTTAACCGGTATGATTAGTATGGTTACCCCCAATTACATCGTTGTTGATGTTGCTGGGGTAGGCTATCAAGTACAGGTTGCCAATCCTTATCATTATTCTGAAGGACAAAAAAATGTACGAGTGTACGTCTACCAGTCAGTTTCTCAAGATCGCCTAGAATTATTCGGCTTTGTTAGTCAATCGGAAAAGGCACTCTTTTTAAAGCTAATTAGCATTTCTGGTATTGGACCAAAGAGTGCCCTGGCAATTTTAGCCAATCCGGATCATCAGGGACTGATTGACGCAATTGCCAGTAATGATGTTGCTTACCTTACTAAGTTCCCAAAGGTGGGTAAAAAGACTGCTTCGCGTATTATCATTGAATTGCAGGATAAATTTGACACGTTAACGACAAATGCTGGTCAAGTGAGCTTAGACATCAGTTCACAGCCTTTAGGAAGCAATGATCCGCAGTTAAATGATGCTTTAGCTGCATTAAAGGCTTTGGGTTATGCTGAAAGGGATGTCAATAAAGTAAAGCGTTCCTTAATTAAAGAAAAGGGGTTAACCACCGATCAGTACCTGCGTCATGGCTTGACACTATTAAGCAATAATTGAGGTGAACGGAGATGGGTGAAAAGCACGATTTAATGTCTGGTCAACCAACTGATCAAAAGGAAGAACAAGAAGAATTAAGCCTCCGCCCGCAAACTTTAGCTGACTACATCGGTCAATCTAAATTAAAGACTAAGCTGGAAGTATATATCCAGGCTGCTAAGCAACGCCAGGAAGCGCTGGACCATGTTTTATTATATGGCCCGCCTGGTTTAGGTAAAACCACCTTGGCAATGGTAATCGCAAACGAGATGGGGGTATCTATTAAGACTAGTAGCGGTCCTGCCATTGAGAAGCCGGGTGATCTAGTGGCGATGCTGAATGATTTGCAGGTGGGCGACGTTTTATTTATTGACGAGATTCACCGGTTGCCGAAAGTAGTGGAAGAAATGCTTTACTCGGCAATGGAAGATTACTATATCGACATTGTTGTGGGCGAGGGACCAACTGCGCACCCGGTCCACTTTCCGTTGCCACCATTTACTTTGATTGGGGCTACCACGCGGGCTGGTGCATTGTCGGCACCTTTGCGCGACCGTTTTGGCATTGTAGAACACATGGATTACTACACTGCTGATGAATTGAACCAGATTATCAATCGCAGTGCGCGGATCTTTAATTGTCAGATTGATCCAGAAGGGGCAAAGGAACTAGCCCTTCGTTCACGGGGGACACCCCGAATTGCCAACAGGCTTTTGCGACGGGTTCGTGACTTTGCCGAAGTGGGAGGACAATCGGCAATTACGAACGAGGTGGTTACAAAGGCACTTAAGCTGCTCAGGGTAGATGATGCCGGTCTGGATGCCATTGACCGTAAACTTTTGACTACCATGATTAACTACTATAATGGTGGCCCGGTTGGTATTAAGACCATCGCTGCTAATATCGGTGAAGAAACGGATACCATAGAAGAAATGTACGAGCCTTATTTATTGCAAATAGGGTTTATCGCTCGGACGCCAAGGGGCCGTGTAGCAACACAGGCTGCTTACCGTCATTTAGGCATTCCTTTTAATAACACGAAAGGTGGGAAAAATGACTGACATTTCATTTGAACTGCAGGCAGGGCCACTGCGAAAAGGCAAGCTGAAAACGACACATGGTGAAGTAACGACGCCCTGTATTGTGCCATTGCTTATGCAGGGAACGTTGGGGCCGGTTGATGCAGCAACATTATTTACGACTGGCGTACGGATAGTTGCTGCAGATGGCCTAGAATTAATGGTTGCACCAGGAAGCAACGTGTTAAAAGCGAGCCATGGTTTGGCAAACTTTTTAGGGTGGCCAGGAGTAACTCTGACATTTTCCGGATTGCATTTGACTACTGAAAAGTTGAAAAAGAATGCCAGTCGTTTAGGCTTTCGCTACCAAGAACCAATTACCAAAGCTGATAACCGAATGGACGCTACTAGTGCGGCTCAATTACAACGCGCAATGCACAGTGACTTGCCGATTGCTGCCTTTCAAAATATTAGCTATTACGCACCGGTAGATGATTTAGCTATTGCAGCCAAAATCAATAGTGATTTGCAGCATCAAGAACAGGCCCTTTTGCCTACCACCATTCCAGCAATTAATGGTGGTGGCATAAAAGCGGTTCGCAAACAGTTTATTTCAAATTGGCAATCATTGAAGGCAGCTTTTTTGACCCAGTTTTCGCAGACCGACTTTGCCGAATGGAAGCGGATAGTGCAAGAAAATTTTGCATTTTTACCTCACGCTTGTCTGCGGATTATCGTTGCTGATAACGCAGCAGAATTACTGGCTGCGCTGCGTTTAGGGGCCGATATAATCGTCACCGGTCTGCCATTAGTAGATGCAGTTCAGGGGCTAGCTTATAGTCACGAAGGGCCTATCCGTATCAAGGAGGCTATTTACCAAAGTGATATGCATCAATTAGCTGGGCATTCAGTGGCCTACTGGCATTATTTGCACCATGAAGGAGCCAATGCGGCTACCCGCGGGTTGACGATTAATAATCTACAGTGTTTGTTGCAGGCCGTCGATCGGGATGTTCAAAGTAGTGATGTTGAATATTTACAAGCAAAGTTGTGCTTAACCGGGCAGAATGGTGGAAACAAATAGCTTTTTGGCCCTTTTTTTGGTAACCTAGAAGAGAATCGATTTTTAGAGAGGATGAAATAATTTGAATTCTAGTACGTCCAGCTTAATAATGATTATTTTGCTGATTGCGCTGATGTATTTCTTTATGATTCGGCCACAGCAAAAGCAGCGTCGTCAACATGCTGATATGATGAGTAAGTTGAAGCCAGGTGACGAAGTGGTTACCATTGGCCGCCTGCACGGGGTGGTTAATGAAGTCAACGAAAAGGCCCGGACCGTTACACTTGATTGTGAAGGTATTTACCTGACTTTTGATTTGATTGCTATTCAACGAGTAATCTCTCATGCGGATGAGGAAAAGCAACAGGCAAGTGATCAACCTGCTAAGAGCAGTGCTGCTGCAGGTGAAGCTACGGCTGCTGATAGCGAAAGCAGCAGTACCGATGCTAGTGAATCAGCAAGTGAAGAAGAATCTGCTGCACCAGCAGATAGTGCCGTTGCTGCTGACTCAGACGCTGCTGAAAAATAAAGCATTGGCTCTTGGCAATCTAGCAAAGAAACTTTTCGTTGTTAGATCTAGGCCAAGCTTTATGGATTAAAAGATTGCTGTTTTGCTGTGATGTGGCCTTTACTTGGTAATATCACAGCTTTTTTAATAACAAATGAGGTGTAGTTATGGACCAAATGAATGCCATCATGGCGGAGATTAAGAAATATTCACGGATTATTATTCATCGACACCAACGACCTGACCCGGATGCCATTGGTTCGCAAGTGGGCCTCGCGCGTATTTTAAAGGCTTCTTTCCCCTATAAGGAAATTTACGTTGTCGGTAAGGAAATTCCGGGACTATCGTGGATTAGCAAGATGGATAAGGTCAATGGGGACGATTATCAGGACGCACTGGTAATCGTTACTGATACCGCGAATGCACCGCGGATTGATGATCGGCGTTTTAATAATGGTGATAAGCTGATTAAAATTGACCACCACCCGAACGACGAGCCGTTTGGCGATATTATGTGGGTGGAGCCAGAGGCCTCAAGTTGTTCCGAAATGATCTATGCCTTTTACCAGCATTTTGCTACAGAATTGAAGATGCCAACTGAAGCGGCCGATGCTTTGTATGCGGGCATTGTTGGTGACACGGGGCGTTTCTTGTATCCGGCAACCACGGCCAAAACGATGCTGGTTGCGGGTGCATTAATGGCTTCCGGTGCTCACGCATCAGATATCAGTCAGCGTGAAAATCAGATCAGCCCAGCAGTGGCACGTTTGTCAGCCTATGTTTATGAAAATCTGACGATTACGCAGAGCGGCGCCGCTTACGTGGTATTAACCGACAATGTACTAAAACGCTTTGGGTTAATGGAAGCCGGAACTTCAGCAGTCGTTTCGCTGCCTGGAAGAATTACGGATGTCCATGCCTGGGCGATCTTTGTTCAGCAAGAGGACGGTCATTTTCGGGTACGCCTGCGTTCTAAGGGCCCAGCAATCAATGAATTAGCAAAGAAACATGATGGTGGTGGCCATGCATTAGCTAGTGGTGCGAAAGCTAAGGACCAGGCCGAGATTGAAAAGATCGTGGCCGAGCTAGATGAACTCACCGCTAATGCTTAACGATGAGAAAGGAGTTATTAAATTGACAGCTCAATTTAAAGACTTTGATTTGCCTGATTGGTTATTAAAAGCAGTGGCTGACCTGGGATTTGTGGAACCAACCCCCATTCAAGAACGGGTCATTCCAGTAATTAAAAAAGGCAAGGCTGTGGTCGGCCAGTCTGCCACGGGAAGTGGTAAGACCCATGCCTTTCTTTTGCCAATCTTTGCCATGTTGACTAATGATAACAAAGTACAGGCAGTAATTACTGATCCGAGCCGTGAATTGGCCAATCAAACCTATCAGGCAGCTAAGCAACTAAATAAGTTTGCTCCCCATCCCTTTACCATTCACAACTATGTTGGTGGGACTGATAAGGAACGGCAGATTAACCAGCTGAAGCACCATCAACCTCAATTGGTGATTGGGACGCCTGGACGAATCATGGACTTAATTAATAGCGCTAGCTTGGATATTCATGAAGCCACCCAATTAGTGATTGATGAGGCCGACATGACATTGGACATGGGCTTTTTGAACCAGGTTGATGGCATTGCTGCTCGTTTCCAGGAACAACCACAAATGATGGTCTTTTCAGCAACCATTCCAAAGGGCCTGCGTCCATTCCTGAAAAAATACATGGAAAATCCGGTTGAAGAGGAAATCCCACCGCAGACAGTAATCAATCCCAATGTGGAAAACTGGCTGATGTCGACTAAGGGACGTGATAAGAACCAATTGATTTACTCCCTGTTGACGATGGGTGAACCCTTCTTAGCATTAGTCTTCGCCAATACCCGTGAACGGGCAGATGAATTGTACGATTTTTTGACGGAACAGGGACTGAAAGTGGCACTGATCCATGGTGGCTTGCCGGCACGTGAACGGAAAAAGATGATGCGGCAAGTGCGTAATCTGGAATACCAATATGTGGTCGCTACTGACCTGGCTGCCCGTGGAATTGACGTGAAGGGTATTTCATTGGTAATTAATGATGACATTCCGCAAGACCTAGAATACTTTGTTCACCGTGTCGGTCGAACTGGTCGGGGTAAACTGGCAGGCACTGCTATTACTCTCTATTCGCCTGGTGAAGATGAACTGATCAGTAAGCTGGAAGAGCGGGGCATTCACTTTATCCCCAAGACCATCAGCCATGGACGAATTGTCAATACGCATGATCGTAACCGACGCAAGCATTATCGCCGCCGTCAGCAGCAATTAGATCCGGAAGTAAAGGGCTTCATTAAGAAGGCGAAGAAGAAGGTTAAACCTGGTTACAAGAAACGGATCAAGAATAAGATCAAGGATGAGGAACGACAGAAGGCACAACAGTTACAGCGTCACAAGCAGCGAAAAGCGCGTCGTGCCCGTCAGAAGCAACATCGTGCTGAACGCGCAGCTCAGCGTTCACAGCGTTATGGCAATTGATTTTATTAAGCGAGCCGCCTATAATAATGATCGGTTTGGGATATAACCGTTAAATTAACAGCACAGAGACAGCCTGGTTGGTGAAAGGGCCAATGTTAATTTAGTAGCTGCTGCCCATGCAAACAATTAAAAAATGCTTTAAGAGGCAAACGAAATCCATCGTTGCAAGCAGAGTGGTACCGCGTCGTCCGGCGTCTCTGTCTAGACTGATGGATTTTCTTTTTTTGAAAGGAAGCAAGTCATGAAAGAGCTTAAGAAGTTAAATAGTGCCCAGGTACGGCGGATGTTCCTGGATTTCTTTATCCAACATGGTCATAAGGAAATGCCTAGTCAGTCATTAGTTCCAGTTGATGACCCAACCCTGTTATGGATTAACTCAGGGGTTGCCACAATGAAGAAATATTTCGATGGTAAAGTGGTTCCGGAAAATCCGCGGATGACTAGTTCACAAAAGAGTCTGCGGACGAACGATATTGAAAATGTTGGTAAGACTGCCCGCCACCAAACGATGTTCGAAATGCTGGGGAACTTTTCCGTCGGTAATTATTTCAAGGATGAGGTCATTCCGTGGGTCTGGGAATTATTAACCAGTGACGAATGGTTTGGCTTTGATCCGTCTCGTCTTTACATTACCTATTATCCTAAGGACCATGAAGCTTACCAAGGCTGGCTGAAGGCCGGTGTATTGAAGGATCACTTGGTTCCCAATAAGGACAATTTCTGGGATATTGGTCAAGGCCCATCTGGTCCCGACACGGAAATTTTTTATGACCGTGGCCAAGCAATGAATAATTTGCCTGAAGACGACCCAGAAAGCTATCCGGGTGGTGAAAATGAACGTTACCTAGAAATCTGGAACATCGTGTTCAGTCAGTTTAACCACACGCCGGAAGATAAGTATGAACCGCTGCCCCATAAAAACATTGATACCGGTATGGGTCTGGAACGGGTGGTTTCAATCTTTGAACATACCAAGACCAACTTTGAAACCGACCTTTTCTTACCGTTAATTAAGCAAGCCGAAGAATATTCTGACGGCAAAGTTTATGGGCAAAATGATGCGAATGATATTCAATTCCGCATCATTGCTGACCATATACGGGCCATCACCTTTGCAATTGGTGACGGAGCCTTGCCATCAAATATGGGACGGGGCTATGTGATTCGTCGTCTTCTCCGGCGGGCCGTGGTTGCCGGCAAGAAGCTAGGTATCGATGATCCATTCCTGTCTAAGATGGTGCCAACCGTGGCTAAAATCATGGTTGATTACTACCCCGATGTTCAGAAGAATGAAGACTACATTGCTTCTGTCATCTTGTCAGAAGAGAAGCGCTTTAGTTCCACTCTGAATGGTGGTCTTAATCTCTTAAACAGTGTGGTTGCCGGTGCTAAGAACAAGCAACACGGAAAAATCGATGGTCAGACCGCTTTTAAGCTCTATGATACTTACGGTTTTCCAATTGAGTTGACCAAGGAATACGCCGCGGATGAAGGCTTGGACGTTGATGAAAAGGGCTTTGAAGCAGCGATGACTGAACAACAGGAACGGGCCCGAAAAGCACGGAACATCGATAACGGGATGGGTGTCCAAAAGGACGTATGGACCGAATTTACTACCCCAAGTAAGTATGTCGGTTACGATCAGTTGAAAGTGGACAACGCGAAGGTTATTGGTTTGGTTCAAGCGGGTGAACACGTCAAAGTTGCTCAACCAGGTGATCAGAACGCAGAAGTGATCTTTGATGTGACGCCATTCTATGCCGAGATGGGTGGTCAAATTGCTGATACTGGGGTCATTATCGACAATTATGGTCATGAAGTTGGTCGCGTGGTTGATGTACAACATGCACCACACCAACAAAATCTGCACCGGGTTAAGTTGACGACACCATTGAAATTAGGCGCTCGTTATCAACTAGTTGTAGACCGGCTTCGGCACTTGAAGATTGAAAAGAACCATACTGCTACTCACTTGCTCGACCAAGCTTTGCGTAATGTGCTGGGTGTTCATACTCAGCAAGCTGGTTCCGTGGTTGCGGATCATTACCTGCACTTTGACTTTAACCACTTTGGACAGATTACGAGCACTGATTTGGCAAAGGTTGAGGCCATGGTTAACGAACAAATTTGGCGGCAGCTGCCAGTTACCACTGTGGAAACTGATTTAGAGTCAGCGAAGAAGATGGGAGCCATTGCCTTATTTGACAGCAAGTACGGTAAGACCGTTCGCGTGGTTAAAATTGGGGATTACAACACGGAGTTCTGTGGTGGTGATCACGTTAACAACACGAATGAAATCGGCCTGTTCAAGATCATGTCTGAATCTGGCGTTGGTGCTGGGATTCGCCGTATTGAAGCCGTTACTGCTGATGATGCCTTCAAGTATATGCAAGAATGGGTTGATTACTTACAAGAAACTAGCAATGAATTGAAGGTGGCCCAAGTAAAGGAAGTTCCACACCGGGTTGCTGAATTGCAAGAACAACTGAAACAGGCCCAAAAAGCACAGGAAATCTTACAGGCAAAGATGGCTTCCCAACAAGCAGGTCAAGTCTTTGACAATGTGCAAGACACCAAGTCTGGCTCAATTATTGCGGCGGTTGTTAACGTTGCCGGAATGGGTCAATTGCGTCAATTAGCTGATCAGTGGCGGCAAAAGAAATTGTCTGACGTCTTAGTATTAGGTACCGAGAGCAAAGGTAAGGCAAACCTGCTCGTTGCCGTTAGCGATGAAAAGGCCAAAGAACTGAAGGCTGCCGACTTGATCAAGAAGGTTGCCAAGGACATTCAGGGTGGCGGTGGTGGCCGTCCAACCTTAGCACAAGCTGGTGGCAAGAACCCAGCCGGCTTAAAGCAGGCCATGTTAGATGCTGTATCTGCAATGAATGAAGATTAAATCGTAACCCAATTCATTATTATTGTTATTTGTGAATTGGTATAGTAGAATTAGAAACTGATTAAAGGTGGAGGTGACCCAAATGGCGAATACTGATGAAACGATGTTTTTCAACTTTGGACAAAAGCACGAGAAAAACGTCAAAGAGACCTTGAAGACCGTTTATGACGCGCTCGAGGAGAAGGGTTACAACCCAATCAACCAAATTGTGGGCTACCTGCTTTCTGGTGACCCTGCATATATTCCGCGGTTGAACAATGCACGTAACCTGATTCGTGAGCATGCACGGGATGAGATTATTGAAGAATTAGTACGGTCTTATCTCAAGAACAACGGGGAAGAGTAATATGCGGCTATTAGGCTTAGATGTTGGTTCAAAAACAGTTGGCGTGGCGGAAAGTGATCCTTTAGGTTGGACCGCCCAGGCCGTGGAAATTATCCCAATTGATGAGGATAATGAAATCTTTGGTATTGATCGGGTCGCAGAGTTAGTAAAAGCGCGACAAGTAGCTGGCTTCGTGATCGGTCTGCCAAAGAATATGAATAATACTGAAGGGCCACGCGTTGAGGCTTCTCACCACTATGGTGAATTGCTGCAGAAGCGTTTCCCAGACATACCAATTGACTATCAAGATGAGCGTTTGACAACTGTTGAAGCTCACCGAATGCTGGTTGAGGAAGCCGATATTTCACGCCGCAAGCAGAAAAAGGTCATTGATGAATTAGCAGCTAGCCTGATTTTGCAAAACTACTTGGATCGTCATGGCAAATTGACGAGCAGACTGTGAGGTTTAATATGAGTCAAATACATCCAGAAGATTTAGGCGAAGAATTCAGCCTCGTTGATGAAAAGGGTAATGAAGAGCTGTTCAAAGAAGCACTGCGCTTTCAAGCAGATGATAGTGGCAAGTGGTATATTTGCCTCTATCCAGCTGATGAAGAGCACGCTGATGAAGTCAGCATTCAAGCCTTTGAATTAAAGAATCCGGATGCAGCTGAAGGTGATGATGTTCAGCTGCTGCCAATTGAAGACGACAAAGAATGGGAAATGGTGCAGGAAGTTATCAACACCTTTATTGACGACGATGGTAATTTTAATGCCTAATTTCTAATTAAAACAAAAGCAGTCAACCAAGTTGGTGAATTCAACCTGGTTGACTGCTTTTTCGTTCAGCTTAAAATACGTTAATTGATAATGACGAATGTTAATAAAGCAAATTAGCCCCGCCACCATTCATCAAAGTGTTGCATAAATTCGCGTAGAGCATTACCACGATGGCTAATGGCATTCTTTTCATCGGCAGTTAATTGGGCCATTGAACACTGTAACTGGTCGACATAGAATAGTGGGTCATAACCAAAACCATTATGACCAATTTCTTTATGCATGATATGACCATCAACGCGGCCGTTTGCAACTAATTTTTTTCCATCCGGTTTTAAGCCAACGATGGTAGTATGGAAATGAGCAGTGCGCTTTTCATCAGGTACGTTGGCCATTTCACGCAGCAGCTTCTTTCGATTGGCAGCATCATCATGATCGCCAGCATAGCGAGCTGAATGAATGCCTGGACGGCCATCTAGGGCATCAACTACTAAACCCGAGTCATCAGCGATGGCAGGAAGGTTGAACCCTTTGACAACCGCTTTGACTTTAATCGTGGCGTTTTCTTCAAATGACTTTCCGTTTTCGTTGATGTTTAATGCAGGAAAATCGGCGAGGGTCTTTACTTCAAATCCCAAAGGGGCAAACATTTCACGATATTCGCGTGCTTTACCTTGGTTCTTTGTCGCAATAATAATTGTTTGCATGTTGAAACTCCTTCCATTTGTTAACTTACACTCTAATACGGATCAGGAGTCTTTTTCAATACATTTTATTTTTAGGAGGATATGGATGCCAACAGAACGTGAATCCCAAATCTTAAAATTAATTCAGGAAAATCCACTCATTACCCAAAAAGAATTAGCACAACGGCTTGGCATTACACGGCCAGGCGTAGCATCGCACATTTCGCGCTTGATCAAAGCTGGTTTGATTAGTGGTAAGGGTTATGTGTTGCCGGCCGAAAAATACGTTACGGTCATCGGCGCTACTAATATGGATGTTTATGGCATTTTAAAAAAGGACAACCTGGTACCAAAAGGATCGAATGCCGGTCATATTGTGACACAGTTAGGGGGAGTAGGACGTAATATTGCTGCTAACTTAGCTCAGCTAGGAGTGAACACTAACCTGATTACAGTCTATGGTAATGACCAGAATGGGCAGACATTTAAAGAAGATGCCCTGCGACGCAATATTAACTTGTTCTACGCCAAACAGTTGCTAGATAAGCCAACTTCTATTTATTTATATATCAACCGTCATGACGGTCAGCGCCTGATTGGGGTTGACGATATGGACATTAATAATCGTCTATCGCCAGCTTTTTTGCAAAGTGAATTAGTCAATATTAATAAAAGCCAGTTGGTGATTTTTGATTCTAACATCCCGAGCGCAAGTATCCGCTGGTTATATGATCACGTGAAAGTACCACTATTTGCTAAATCCGTATCGGTTAATAAGGCGCCTAATCTAGTGCAGGATAATGTTAACTTAACCGGTTTGGTGATTAACGGTGTCGAAGGCAGTTTGTTGTCGGGCGTGGATATTAAAGATATCGCAGCCGCACAGCATTGTGCTAACCAACTACACCAGATGTTTAAAACGGCGATATATCTTTATGTTGACCGTCTGGGACTCTTCTATGATGACGGACAAAATCAAGATAGCCGTCCATATAACAACCACTTGCGGGTAATGAATACAAATGGGGTTGGCGCAGCGATGGTGGCAATGACTGCTAATTGCTACCTGCAGCATATGACCTGGCAAGCGACATTAGACCATATGATATTAGCCGGTGAACGTACAATGGCAACCAGCGCCAGTGTTAGTGACCAAGTGAACGCCGAACTGGCAAAATAAATATTTGTGAAATCTCGGTAAATGCCGAGATTTTTTTGTGGATGAAAAGGTAGAAACATCTTGGTATGACAATGTTTGTAGATGAACAATGGTTGAAGATAAAACATTTTACCAAGAATGACCATTTCACAAAATTGACAGCGCTTGCAGTGCATGATATGTTTAGGATGTTCAAAGAAGTTTAAGCAGTTAAACTTATGTTTACTTAATTGAAAGGGTGAGTTATATTGGATAAGAAGCCGTATGTAGTAGTTGTCGGTGGCATGAACATGGACATCTTTGGGATGCCTAATAAGAAGATTATTCCACGGGACTCAAACATTGGGGAAATTGGTACTGCTGTCGGTGGTGTTGGTCAAAACATCGCACAGAACCTGGCACATCTTGAAGTATCAACATACTTGATCACTGTTTATGGCGATGACATGAATGGAACCGTTATGGAACAGTCTTGTGCCGAAAATCATATCCACCTGGATTACGCTGAAAAGCTGAAGGGTCAACGTTCGTCTGGTTACCTTTATGTAACTGATGAAACTGGTGATATGCTCGTCGGCATCAATGACATGAAGATTACGGAAAACATTACGCCAGCGTTCTTGGCTAAGCGTTTGGACTTCATGAATAACGCCGAAATCGTCATGGTGGATGCCAATTTACCATCTGAATCAATTAAGTGGTTGGGCGATCACGTGACGGTGCCATTGTTTGCTGACCCTGTATCAGTTAACAAGGGTGAGCGGATTAAGCCAATTTTGAACAAACTGGACACTTTCAAGCCGAATAAGATGGAAGCTGAATTATTGTCTGGCGTCAAGATTGAGAACAATGACGATGTCCAAAAGGCAGCTGAGAAGCTGATTGACATGGGTGTTAAGACCGTCTTTATTTCATTAGGTGCTGATGGTATTTTGGCAGCCAATAAAGATGGTGTCGTTAAGGTGCCGACAATGACCACGAAAATTGTCAATGCCAATGGTGCGGGCGACTGCAGTACGGCGACGATCACCTGGTGCCGTTATGAAGGAATCACTGATCTGAAAACTATTTGTGAAAAGACACAGGCAGCTGCTTCCATTGCTTTGGAAAGCGATAAGTCAGTGCCAGAATTGAACCCACAGATGATCGCAGACAAATTAGCACAGGCAAAGTAACATCAAGGAGGAATTTCAGATGATTAAGCAACTTTACTCAATTATTCAAGTTGACGAAGCAATTAAGACGATGGAAGCGGGTGCCGATAACATTGGTTTGGTACCAATGCAAATGGGTGGCGTTCCACGTCAACGTGTTCCATTGTACCGGGTTGATAAGATTCACGAAGAATGCAAGAAGCGTGGCGTAAAGATGGTATTGATCATGCTCACCAACGACCCAGACGAAATGATCGACTTAGCGCGGCGTCTGCAACCAGAAATTCTGCACGTTGCCGGTGATGAATACACTGCTGATGAAGAATTTGCCAAGCGCCTGAAGGAAGTAGCACCACATACTGAATTGATGCAGGCAGTATTGGTTGACAACAAGTCTGCAATTGATCGTGCCAAGAAGGTTGACCCATTTGTTGACTACATCCTGCTGGACTCTGGCTTAGCTGCTGATACGGGGATTGGTGCTTCTGGTCAGACTCATGACTGGTCAATTGATGCCCAAATCGTGAAGGACGTTAATGCTAAGGTAATCGAAGCCGGCGGAATGGGCCCAGATAATGTTGCCGAAGCCATTAAAGAAATCCGTCCTTACGGGGTTGATTCCTTGACTAAGACCAGTATCAAATACGACGACGGCTACCTTGAAAAAGACATTCCAAAAGTCAAGGCATTCTGTGAAGCGGCAGATAAGGCAGCCGCAGAACTGGGGCTTTAATAATGCAAACGAGCAGCCGATTCACTCTCAAGCGGATAACGCTAGCGATGGTTGGTATCTTTCTGGTTTGTGTTGGAGTTGCTTTTAACAATAATACGGACTTAGGGAACGACCCTGTCGGCATTATTTATGATGGGATTCGAGCTACTTTTAATGTTCCGAGAATTAACTTAGGAATGGTGTCGAATTTTATTAACATCGGCTTGTTAATCTTGCTGTTCATCGTTGGTCGTCACTATGCCAATATTGGTTCTTTGATGTACCTGATACCATATGGCTTTTTCGTGCTGTTAGGGTCACATCTTTATGTCGCCTTGTTTCCTGCTAATACGATGTGGCAGCGCATCTTAGGCGGCGTGATTGGCATTAGCCTCTACTATCTGGGAATTAGTCTGTTTATTTGTGCAGACATTGGGGTGGACCCATTTAGCGGCTTCATGCTGACGATTAGGGATCATACTCATTGGAGTGTCAGACGTACCAAGATTACTTTTGACGTCGTATTAATCATGATCGGGATTGCGCTTGGTGGTAAATTTGGCATTATCACGATTGTGGCGGTATGTACGACGGGACCAGCAATTCAATATTTGAGTGAGAAGTTTCAACGGTTATTCAATATTAAGGAAGCGTGAAATTACAGATGAAAATTAGGATGCAACAACCAGTTAAAGTTGTCGTGGAGCATGATTTAGCATCATCAATCGTTAAATTACTGCAGATGGAAGGTGCTAAGCGGCCATTTGTCGTTTTAGATAAGTTCTTACTGGACGTTCCGGCAGTTAAGGACATGCTGCAGGCAATGAAGGACCAATCGATTGAATACCAAGTTTACGCGGGGATTGTGCCCGATCCACCGGCCAGTGTAATTAACAGCGGTGCAACTGAAATGAAAGACTTTGGTGCCGATTCCGTAATTGCCATTGGTGGTGGTTCATCATTAGATGGTGCTAAGGGGATTAACATCGTGGCCAGTGACGGCGGTAAAATTGAAGACTACGTTAAAGACGAAAGCGCCATTCATGATTTGAAGCCATTGATTAGCGTGCCTACCACTGCTGGTACTGGTAGTGAAATGTCCAACGCACTGGTCGTTACGGATACGCAGACGCACGAAAAGAACGCCATCTTGTCTGATAAGATGCTGAGTGACTACGCTTTGTTAATTCCTGAATTAACGGTTAGTCTGCCAAAGAAGCAGACCATTGCCAGTGGCTTGGATGCATTTTCTCACGCGGCAGAAGGTTACTTGTCAAATTTGAGCAGCCCAGTTTGCGACGCTATTTGTGAAAAGATTATGTTCTTACAGTACAACTACCTGCCAGGAGCAGTTGCTGATGGCTCTAATCTGGGATTACGGCAACGGGTATTGGTAGCTGCTGACCTGGCCGGCTGGATGCTTAACCAGTCTGGGACGATCGTAGCTCACTCCGAAGCTCATGTTTTAGGAACTAAGTACCACTTTGTTCACGGTGAAGCAGTTGCCTATGCACTGCCAGCCGTTCTGAAGCTGGTTGCCCCAGTTGAACCCAAGAAGGTTAAGGAAATCGGGAAGATCTTAGATGCCCATTTTGAGGGTAATGAAACCCCTGAAGAAATTGCTGACATTACTGTCAAGGCTTACAAGCATTTCCGTGATGACATGGTCGGTTTACACCCATTTGCTGACTATGGCGTTTCTAACGATGAGTTAGTAACTAATGTAGATGAAGTGCTCCATGAACGTTTTGCGGGCAACACTCCCGTTAAGTTAACTAAAGAAAATGTTACTGAATTGTTGAAGCACTTTGGTTAATAGTTAAGCTTATTGCTTTAACGGCGGAAAGGACGAGACAAGATGGCTAAGAAAATTATTTTAGACTGTGACCCAGGTCATGATGACGCTTTAGCAATGACCCTTGCGGTAGCATCGCCAAAGATTGAATTGCTAGCGGTAACTACTTCCGCCGGCAATCAAACACCTGATAAGACTTTGAATAACGCCATGCGGATGTTGACTTTGTTCCACCGGGAAGATATTCCGGTCGCTGCTGGTAACCGAACACCGTTAGTTAAGCCATTGGAAACCGCGGGTAATGTTCACGGTAAAACCGGTCTGGACGGTGCTGATTTGCCTGATCCTGATTTTAAGGTGCAGGATATGCCGGCCATTGATTTGATCGCAAAGACTTTGCAAGAAAGTGACGAGAAGGTAACGCTAGTTGTTACCGGACCAATGACTAATGCTGCCTTATTCCTGCGAGTTTACCCAGAATTGGCCAAGGAAAAGATTGATCAGATCGTCTTCATGGGTGGTGCCTGGGGCTTCGGTAACTGGGTTCCTTCTGTAGAATTTAATATCTACGTAGACCCTGAGGCCGCTAAGATTGTCCTAAACTTTGGTATCCCAACTGTTATGGCTGGCTTAAACGTAACTCATAAGGCCCAGATCATGAAAGATGAAATTGATTCACTTAAAGAGATCGATAATCCAGTGGGGCAAGCATTTCATGGCCTGTTAAACTTCTTCGAGATTTATCACGATGAAGAAGATCCACGCTGGGGATTCAAGGGTGCACCTTTGCATGACCCTTGTACCATAGCTTGGTTGATTGATCCGGACATGTTTAAATCCGTCAAGATGAATGTCGACGTGGAAACGGAAGGTGAGTTAACCCGTGGGGAAACAGTTTGCGACTACTACCGGCAAACTGACAAGCCACAAAATACCACTGTCCTATTAGACATTGATCGCCAAAAGTTCATTGACCTCATCATGAAGTCTTTAAAAAGCTTTTCCAAATAATAATTAATTAAAAAGATCACAACTACTTTTTCTGTAAACGAAATAGGCCTCTAGCGACTGGATCTACCAGCGGCTAGAGGCTTTTGTCGTCATAGCAATTAATTTTTCACTAATATATCAATGTTTAAAAGACAACTACTAGGGAGCGTGCTACTTTGGATGTTAATTAATGTTTCGAAGTAGTCGGTTGACCTTCTGAGTATTGGCAAAATGTAGCTTTGCAAAATCACCTAAGTCCAGGCCTTTTTGCACGAGCTTAACGGCGACTTGATCCACTTTTTGACCGGCTCCAATTGGTAAGGTTAGACCTGCCATTTGACTCAATTGATCCATGGATTGGAGTGAGTAGTAACGGGCAACGATGGAAGCGGCGGCTACTGCTACATGATAGCTTTCACCTTTTTCACGGAAATAAACGTTCTGTTTTACAATTTCTGGTTGCCCATTCAAGTAGCGATAGTAGGTGCTAGGGCTGACAAATTGGTCAATCAGAATTGCCTGCGGATGCTGTGGCTGAATCTTTTGCAGTACCTTTCCTAAAACCAGATTATGACAAAGCGCTTTTAATTGGGCTTGATTATACTGTTTTATTAGACGGTTATAGTCTTTTGGATCGAGGTTGACTACATGATAGGGGCACAATCGCATGATCTGCTTAGCTAATTTAATGATTGTCGGGTCAGTCAATTTTTTGGAATCTTGTACGCCCAGTTCTTGCAATTCGTCGCCCTGATTTTTAGTGACAAAAACGGCGGCGGTCGTTAAGGGTCCAAAATAACTGCCAGTACCCACTTCATCAGATCCCAGCACTGACCAGGATGGAAAGCCGGTCGGCAAGTTGTCTGTGTGAGTAGTGACTTTGGAGTTTTTATTTGCAATCGTTGTTGTATTCCAGCGGGCCGCTTCTTGAGCCGCTAATTTACCTTGAAAAAGGACTTTGCCAGTCCGGTAGCCAGTCACTGTGACTCCAGGCATTTTGGCGTGAAAAACAGCACCAGGTGCTAATTTACTTGCTGGATTAGCGTAAGTTTGTTTCATTTTGGCAAAAAGGTCATGGTCGGCTTTGATAACTTCAGGCATATTTTCTCCTTGTTTAATTCGTGCAAATAGCACTTTATTATTCAGAATGATAGAATGTAAAAGACTATGAAATGGAGGGATAAGGTTGATCCTTACCACAGCAATTTTATTAATATTATTAGGTTGCTGGTTCAATGGACGTAAGCGTGGTATCATCGCGATTATCATTTCAACGGTGACTTATTTTTTGGGGTGGTTACTGGCCCGTGTAGGTGCGCGTCCGTTAGGCCTCTTTTTAAGCTCAATTTTACCATCGATTGGTAGCCAACCATCAACGGTTGATGGCAGTCAATTGTCAAATGCAATTACTACTAGCAGCAATCAATTCCTATATAACGGGATTGCCTTTATGATTATTTTTTACGGAGTGACTTGGCTTAGTCGATGGCTGTTAAAGCGACTCCGCTTTTTGAAAAAGGTCCCCGTTGTGGGGACATTGAATGGCTGGGCTGGCGGTATATTAGATGTTTTATGCGGCTATTTGATTATTTTCATGTTTTTAATGATTTTTCAAATGTGGCCAGGTAATTGGTGGCAAGACCAGTTGGCACAATCCGGGATTGCACAGTGGATGATCACCGAGACCCCAATTTTAACCACCGAAGCAATACATTGGTTCTCTTAAGGAGGTCAATCGTTAAATGAACAATAAAATTTTAACAACGCTTGAATTTGGCCAGATTAAACAGCAACTGGCACATTACTTGACGTCGGCTGCCGGCTTGACGGAGTTGAAGCAGTTGCGTCCGCAAAGTGATTTACAGACAATTCGTGATTGGTTGGACGAAACGACTGACGGTGCTGACATCTTGCGCTTGAATCAGTCAATGCCCCTTCCGAAATTGACGGATATTCAGCCACAACTAAAACGGCTGCGGATCCATGCCAATTTAAATGGGACCGAGTTGGCAGCCATTAGCAAAGTTTTGCAGACAGCGATGGCGATGCACAACTTTTTTGATCATTTGCAAGAAGATGAAGTCGATTTTCGTCGTTTATATGCGATTGAAGCACAATTAGTTGCTATTCCGGCAGTAACCAAGAAATTGCAGCAGTCTATTGACCCTGATGGACGGGTTAAGGATGAAGCATCACCCCGGCTTCACCATCTGCGTGAACAAATGGAGGCTACAGAAGGTCGCATTAAAGACAGCTTAAATAATTATACGCGGGGCCGCAACGCTAAGTATTTAAGTGAACCCATTGTAACGATGCGTAATGATCGTTACGTTATCCCGGTACAAGCTCGATACCGTCGCCGTTTTGGTGGTGTCGTTCATGACCAAAGCGCTAGTGGCCAAACTTACTACTTGGAACCAGCCAATGTCGTGGAAATAAATAATGAGCTGCGGCAGCTACAAATTGAAGAGAAACAAGAAGTACGCCAGGTTTTGGCTAACCTGTCTGAACTCTTGCGCCCATACCGTCACGATATTCGGGAAAATGAACGGGTGTTGGGCCATCTTGATTTGATTAATGCCAAGGCCTGTCTAGCACAAGCAATGAAGGCGGAATTGCCAACAGTCAATGCTGACGGTGTCGTCGACCTGAAGATGGCCCGTCACCCACTGATCGATCCTAAGAAGGTGGTTGCCAATGATATTACTTTGGGCAAAGACTACCGCACGATCATTATTACCGGCCCCAACACTGGTGGGAAGACGATCACATTAAAGACCCTTGGTTTGCTTCAGTTAATGGCACAGTCAGGTCTCTTTATTCCGGCACATGATGGGTCAACGATTAGTGTATTTGATAACGTGTTTGCAGACGTTGGTGATGAGCAGTCCTTGGAACAGAATCTTTCGACTTTCTCCGGCCATATGGAAAATGTCAAACACATTTTGGAAAAGGTTACCAGTCATTCACTGGTGCTACTGGATGAATTAGGTGCTGGGACGGATCCAAAAGAAGGAGCGGCCCTCGCAATGGCTATTTTGGATGAGTTGAACCGTAAAAATGCGGAAGTAGTTATTACCACCCACTACCCAGAACTGAAAGTCTATGGCTTTGAACATGAGCACACGATCAATGCCAGTATGGAGTTTGATGTGCAGACCCTGCGGCCAACTTATAAATTATTACTAGGTATCCCTGGCCAGTCCAACGGGATTGCGATTGCCAAACGACTCGGTATTGCAGACCATGTGATTAATGATGCCAAGTCATTGATTCAAGACGATAGCCAAGAACTAAACGCGATGATTGGTGATTTGGTTGAACAGCGAAAAGAAGCTCGTGTCCGTAATGAACATCTCCAATCATTGCTGGATCAAAATCAGGCCAAGCAAGCGGATTTGGACCGTCAATTAAACCGGTTCAATGAAAATCGTGATCACCTTTATGATCAAGCACGTTCGAAGGCCAATCATGAAGTATCAGTTGCGAAACGTAAAGCCAACCAGATCATTCATCATTTGCGGCAAATGGAAGTTGCACAAGGTCAGCAGATTAAAGAAAATGAGTTAATTGATGCTCAAGGCCAGCTAAATGCTTTGCACAAAGATGCACCATTGCGGCATAATCCTGTATTGCGCCGTGCCCATGCTAAGCATCAGCTAAAAGTTGGCGATGTGGTTAAGGTCAAACCTTATGGTCAAGAAGGGACACTAATTGCCAAGCGTGGTAAACACAAGTGGGAAGTTCAATTGGGCATCTTAAAGATGGAAATTGACAGCAATGATCTAGAAAAGATTTCGGCAAAAGAACTAGCCCAGAACCAGCAAAAACAACCACAAAGGCCAACGCGTTCCCGAACAATTCAGACGCGCCGTACCTCTGCTCGCCTCGATTTGCGTGGGCAGCGGTATGCGCCGGCAATGGCTAATTTATCTAGCTTTATTGATCATGCACTCTTGAATAACCTGCCGAGCGTCACGATTATTCATGGCAAGGGGACCGGAGCAATTCGCAAAGGTACTCAGGAATATTTGCAAAGCAATCCCCGGGTAAAATCTTTTGAATATGCTTCACCTAATAATGGTGGCGACGGTGCAACCATTGTGCACTTTGAATAGCTTTCTTACCAAAAGTAAGCAAAATAATTGTCTTTTGGTGGCGGTTTGTTAGAATAAAGATACTAATAATAATTCCAATAGGAGGTAGTCGTCATGGCAGTTAATGTAACTACTGATGCAACATTTGAAAAAGATACAGCGCAAGGTCTTAACCTAATTGATTTCTGGGCAACTTGGTGTGGTCCATGTAAGATGCAATCACCAGTAGTTGATGCTTTGTCGGAAAGCATGGATGGCAAGGTTAACTTCTACAAGCTAGATGTTGACCAGAATCCAGACACAGCAAAGAAGTTCCGCATCATGAGCATTCCGACTTTGATGATTAAGAAGGATGGCCAAGTGGTTGATCAAATTATTGGCTATCACTCTAAAGAACAACTACAGAAGACCCTGGAACAATACTTATAAAATTAGCTAGTGATGAATAATAGTCGCTACTAAATAAAAGCCTCCTATATGGATTACCACATGGGAGGCTTTTTCGTTAAGATGGTCATGCAAGGCAGACATCACATGATAGTGACCACGGCTATTTGTTAGCTGGTTTTTTATTTTTACGGCGCGGTCCTTTGGCGTTTTGTTCTCCAGGTTGGTGCAGGTGGATGAACTTGATCATTTCACTACCTTCACTGTCGGTTAGTGTTTGGGGATCGTTTTGTGCCAAAATCTGCACAAATTTATGACGACGCTCGGAGACTTCCGCTTCGGTCACAGTTTGCAAGCGGAATTCAAGTTCTTGTGCCAGGAATCCAGCTTCTAAAGTAAAAGAAGTCTGTTCTTTTTGAATGGCGAGCCGTTCTTCGACGATGGGACCGGATAATTGGAAAATATGCTGGGTGTCTGATTTCTTGACTAGTTTCAGGTCACCCATCCCCAGTTGTGCGAAGATAGTAACTAGGTCTTCATCACTAGCAACCGGGTATTGACGAGCAAGGTCTTTGCCAATCCAGTACATAATTCCATCGGTTTCATCACCGAGGATGGCTGGAAGCAAAACATCACGCATGGTGCCCGTAATTAAGCCACGCTTGCTGTTGATCAACTGGTCATATCGTTCTTGAGACATATGATAAGTCCTTTCTGTAAATAACAATTATTAATATTATAGCGAAAAGTGTCCTGTTTGACCTTCAATTTCTTGAAAAATAATGCGTTAAAATAGATAATAGATGCTTAAGATGAGACTAAAGGAGTTATTAAAAATGGATAAACGACCGATTGGCGTGATGGATTCTGGACTGGGAGGACTGTCTGTAGTAAGGGTGATGCAGAAACGAATGCCTAATGAGTCAATTATTTTTGTGGGTGATGAAGGACATTTCCCATATGGAACCAAGACCCAGGCACAAGTACAAGGGTTAGCATTGAAAATTGGTCATTTCTTGATGCAACATGACATTAAGATGATGATTATTGCTTGCAACACTGCCACTGCTGCGGCATTATCTGCTTTACAAGAAGAATTGCCGGTTCCGGTAATTGGCGTTATTCAGCCCGGTGCAAAGACCGCGGTTGCACAGCCAAAACATGATCGTATTGGCGTGATTGCGACGGAGGGAACAACCAAGACAGGGGCTTACGTTAAGACTATTAAATCGTTGAACCCGGACGTGACAGTAGTTGCTAAGGCTACTCAACCGCTGGTTTCCGTAGTTGAGCATGATGAAGTAGGGACCACAAAGGCGCAGCAATTAGTGGACGAGCAGCTTGCTCAGTATCGTGAGGAACCGGTTGATGTTTTAGTGCTTGGCTGTACCCATTTCCCATTCTTGGCTAATGAAATTAAACACAGTTTAGGCGATCAGGTAACCTTGGTTGATCCAGCCTTAGAAACGGTGCGTGAGGCCCATGAGTGGTTAACAGAGCATAGCCAACTAAACGACGCATCACAGCCGACAATGAAGCTTTACAGTACTGGTAATGTGAACGACCTAATCACGGGTGCGGATAAGTGGCTCACTGGCTCACACTATCACTGCGACCATTTAAGCTTGGATGACTAATTGATAATTATGAAAAAGGCCTTTAACTATGTTTTGCAATGGTTAAAGGTCTTTTGTTCGTAGTCACTTTTTTATTTTGCTAAAGTAATGTTATGGTCTGCGAGTGCTTTTAAATAACGGGCGAGCAGCGTTGCATGAAGACTAGTAGCCGCGTTTTGCTTGGTGGTGACGACAATCCGAAAAACCAACTGGCCATTGACGCTGATTGGTCCGACGATTGTTGGTTTACCGTCAATCGTCTTTTCATTTTTGATCATAAAGTCGTCGTTAACTTGTGAAATGAGTTGGTTAATTTGTTCAATAGGGGCATTTGCCGCAATTTGCAGATCAATGTTTGTCGAAAGATCATGGCGAGAGAAATTTTTGACAACCGTAATGGTCCGATTAGGAATAAAGTTAACGGTACCGTCGCTACTTAAAACACGGGTAGTCCGCATACCAATACCAACGACTTTGCCATGAATGTTATTCAATTCCACCTCATCGCCGACATCAAATTGCTGTTCTAATAAAATAAAGAAGCCATTTACAACGTCGCTAACAAAGCTTTGTGCACCAAGACCAACAGCAATACTGAGGATACCAGCACCGGCAATTAAAGTGCCAACTGGGACACCGATTAGTGATAAAATAGCGTACAGGTAGCAGAAATAGGTGGTGTACCGAAAGATATTGAGGGTTAGTGCTCTGAAAGTTGCAGCACGGTGAAATCCACCCATAAATTCGATTTTACTGGTACGCTTAAAGAAAGAATTGATGAGCCATTTTCCTAACCACAAGATAACGGCAAAAATGACCGTTGCGAGGATAATGGTCGAAAAACGCTGCAATAGATTATCTCCAATACGGTCCCAGTTGAGACTCAACAGCCGGCGCTGCAGGTGTTGGCTGTATTGAGTGACCTGCGAGTTCATAAGAATACACTCCTAGTTAAACTACTAATTCTAAACAACCCACATCATATCAAAAAGTTACGTCAATTTGAAGGAAAACTGATTTCGTGATATGGTTTGAGAAAATCACTTGAGGAGGATTAATATGACCACTGGTGAAATAGCGGCCTTAATAGCGGCCATTGCTTTTTTGATTTTAGTAATTTGGATTGGCTGGTTCTTATCCAAGACCGTCAAAAGTCTGAACACGACAGTCAGCCAACTGAGTAAATTAACAGATGATGCCGATAATTTGAGCAAGGAGTTGGAAGACGTATTAAGCAATACTAACCAATTGCTGGCGGATGTTAACGATAAAGCAGAAAAGCTGGATCCTGCCATTCAAGCGGTCGCAGATGTCGGTCAAAGCGTCAGCGATGTTAATAACGCTTCACGGCAATTAGTAGAGAAGATTAATAGTCGAGCCAATAGCCGTTCCTCAAGAATGATCAATGGCTTGAGTAAAATGGCATTTATGATGGCAGGTCACTTCCGCAATAAGCGTAATGAACGAAAGGAGAAGTAAATAATGGCAAAGAAATTTTTAGCCGGTATGCTGTTTGGCGGTTTAAGCGCCGCAGCAACATGGCGCTTGATGGATGATAAGCAGCAAGAAGCTTTCAAAAATTGGCTGCAAGAAAAGCGCGATCTTGCTTTGGATAAGAGCACTGAATATGCGTTGGAGTTCTTGGATTATGCTGATGAATGGATTGCTGATCATCCCGAAATGGCGACTAAGGCTAGCGAGTGGACAGAAAAGTTTAAAGATGCTGGTGATGATGTTGCTAACCATTTTATGAGTGACGACTTTGATGAACAAACTGCGGACTTGCGCGAAGAATTGAAGTCACAGCAAAGCAATAATGATGATGACGACATTATCATTGATAAAACGGCTAAGTAGTGAGAAAAAATGTCCATTAAATGGCTGATAGGCACTGGTTTTACGACGAGTGTTTATCAGCCTTTTTTTGTTCGTTTTTTCGTTGAATTTTATGGATGGTTCATGTTATTCTATGAAGATGAAAATTCAATGAAAACAAACCAAATCAACAAAGAAAGGGCTTGTAAAAAATGGAAAAACAATCAGTTACCATCTACACGGTTGCCCGTGAAGCTAATGTGTCAATGGCAACCGTATCGCGAGTTGTAAATGGCAATCAAAATGTGAAACCAGAGACGCGCGACCGGGTATTAGCGGTGATTAAAAAGTTGAATTATCGTCCAAATGCGGTTGCTCGAGGTTTGGCTAGCAAAAAGACCACCACAATTGGAGTGGTTATCCCTGATATTACAAATGATTACTTTGCTGAATTAGCACTTGGGATTGATGATATTGCCACTATGTACAAGTACAATATGATCCTTACGAACTCTGATGCTGACGGCAGCAGTGCGATTAAGGTCGTGCAAAATCTCTTTGCTAAGCAGGTTGATGGTGTGATTTTCATGGGTCACGACATTGAAAATGAATTGCAAGAAGAGTTTAATAAGGCCGCTGTTCCAGTGGTAGTGGCGGGTTCTTTGACTAATGATAAGAACATTCCAAGTGTACGCATTGATTACGAACAAGCGACTAAGGAAGCGGTTAGCTTTTTGTTGAAACACAATAATAAGAAAGTGGCTTTGCTGATTGGCAGTCGCCAGACCACCATTAATAAATTTAACCGGATACCGGGCTACAAGGCTGCTTTAAATGATGCACATGTTCAGTTTGATAATTCGTTAATCTTTGAAGCTGATGATTCTTATGAAACGGGATACAAACTAGCCAAAAAGATGGTAGAACAAGGTGTTACGGCGGCTTTCGTCAGTGATGATAGTAGTGCAGCAGGGCTGTTAAATGGCTTAACGGATGCTCATGTTAATGTGCCAAAGGATTTTGAAATTATCACCGGCAATGACACAAAGTTAGCAACTATTACCCGGCCAACCCTGACAAGCATTACACAGCCGCTTTATGATGTTGGTGCCGTTGCAATGCGTTTGTTAACTAAACTGATGTCAAATGATGACGATGATGAAACTGAAACCCACCCAATCATTTTGCAGCACGGCTTTGAAGAGAGACAGTCAACTCGCTAGGAGGGGACCACTTGATTTCCAGAAAGTCATTACGAAAACAGGCTCAGCCAGACGCTTCCGCAACTAAGCCACGTCGACACTGGGTAAGCACGGTGGTTGGCATATTGGCCATGCTGATCATGATGTTTTGTTTATTGCTCAATACAACTGTTTTGAATGAGGAATTTGTTGCAAATGAAATTACGCAGTCGACAGTTAGTGGTGAAATCCAGTCACAGATTAATTCCAGTTTGTCACAATATGGTGTGGCGGGGGAGACAATCACTAAGAAGCAAACTAATGAGCTGTTGAAAACGGCAGTTAAGCAGGTTTACTCTGGTCATCCCATCAAATTAGATTTATATGACATCCTCAATAATTTGGAGGATGACACAAATGACACATTAAGCAACTACGGTGTTTCTGATGAGTTAAAAAATTCAGTCACAGATAGTGTGAACACTGAAGTGACCAACATTATCAACAGCAAAATCAATACCCCCGCGGTTACGCAATTTGAGAGTCGCATAAAATTAGCTAAAACATTAGTCATTGTGGGCTTAATTGCCAGTGTTGCGATTTTGTTTATGGTTGCCTTGTATGATTTGTTTACCCACACTTTATTACGTGATTTTCGCTGGATTATGATCATCAGTGGCAGTTTATTTGCGGTTTTCTTGAACTGGTTGAAACCATTGATCACTAGTGCTATTAGTACTGACGTCACGATTAATTCGTTAGCAACCCCCATCGTGAATGATATTTTAAAGCAGGTGAATTGGCTGACTATCGGTGTGGTAGCGATTGGGCTTATCCTGTTTACAATGTCTTTGCTGATCCGGAGACGAATGGCTTGAACCTAGCATGGTTATTTGGTAAAATCAATTTGTTTGTTTTAACTATACATAGAAAAGAGGAGTTAGCTAATGTCAGGACACTCAAAATGGCATAACATTCAAGGACGTAAGAACGCCCAAGATGCCAAGCGTGGTAAGATTTTCCAAAAAATTTCACGTGACTTGTACCAAGCCGCTAAAGCAGGTGACCCTGATCCCGACAATAACCCTCAACTTCGGTTGGTAATGGAAAAGGCACGGGCTGCTAACATGCCTAAGCAAAATGTCCAGCGGGCTATCGATAAGGCTACAGGGGCTGGTGGCGCTCACTTCGAAGAAACCACTTATGAAGGTTACGGTCCTGGTGGTGTTGCTGTCATGGTTTCATGTTTGACTGACAACAAGAACCGGACAGCTGCCGCTGTGCGTTCAGCATTCACCCACTCTGGTGGTTCATTAGGTGCTAGTGGTTCAGTTTCTTACATGTTTAATCGCCTTGGTCTGATTGAAATTCTGCGTGATGGCTTAGATAAGAGCGAAGATGACATGCTGATGGATGCTCTAGATGCTGGTGCCGACGACATGAAGGCAACGGATGAAAAGTTCCAAATCTTTACTGACCCTAGTGCTTTGACTGCCGCTCGTGATGCGCTGCAGAAGAAGGGTTATGACCTTGATACCGCTGAAGTTACCATGATCCCTGAAAACAAGACTAAGGTTCCTGATGACAAGGTTGGTCAGTACGAACATTTGATTAACGAACTACAAAACAATGATGATGTTGCCGACATTTACGAGGCCGGTTACATTGAATCAGACAATGATGAAGACTAAGTGAATATTCATCCAATTAAAAGAGCTGCGAGAAATCGTAGCTCTTTTTTCGTACATTTTTCTGTTCTTATCGTTTATAGGTAATGAAGGGGGATTAGCAGTGAATGAAATAAAAATATGGAATGTAATGAACCAGCTGATCAAGCAACGGGTATCAGACATTTACCTGATCCCGCAAGATGATCATTATCGCTTATTAACTTTAAATGGCGGTCAGTTGACTCCACAAAAAATACTAGCAAACGAATCAGCTATACAAATAATTACTTATTTTAAATATCATGCTGACATGGCTGTGTCTGAGCATCGACGACCACAAGCGGGGGCCATTCGCTACCAGAAAAGCAGAGTTGATTTGCGAATTTCCACGGTTGGTGATTTTCGGGGACGGGAGACGCTTGTGATCCGGATTATTTACCCTCTGGGCAAGCAGTACCAGCTTTTATTTCCGCGCCAATGGGATCAGTTAGTTGATATGACCAAAAAGCGGGGAATGATTTTGTTTTCCGGTCCGATGGGGTCAGGAAAGACGACCACAATGTATCGTTTGGCCAATCAGTTCAGTCATGAGGAAGTGGTTTTATCAATTGAAGACCCGGTAGAAATTTACCAGCCAAATTTTATTCAATTACAAGTTAATGATTTGGCGGGAATGAGTTATCAAGAATTATTGCGGTTGGGTTTGCGTCACCGTCCGGGAATTTTTATCATTGGCGAAATTCGGGATGTTAATACGGCTCAAATTGCTGTGCAAGCAGCTTTGAGTGGGCATTTAGTCCTGGCTACCGTGCATGCGCAAAGTGCAATCGGCGTCATTATACGTTTACGTCAGTTGGGCGTCCCCGAAGATCAATTACAACAAGCGCTTAGCGGTATTTGTTACCAACGGCTTATTAAGACTCTTTCGGGCAATTTAGCCGTCATGATGGATCAACTCAGCGGTCCTTCGTTAATGAGAAAAATTCGAGCAAACTTGGTGGGAGGCGTGAGTGATGAATGGCAACAGTTGGTGGCAAAGGCGGTCGAACAACACCAGATTGCACCTGCAGAGGGCAAGCGGATTAAAGCAGGATAAACTAGCTAAGATTCAGGGAGAATGGTTTCAGCTGTTATTTGAATTACTATCAGTCGGTTTTTCTTTAAAACAAGCAGTGAACTTTTCGGGCACTTTAATGCCAAAATCCCAGGGAATAATTAATCTGGTAAATGACCGGTTGGCAGAGGGCTATTCGTTTGCACAGTCAGTTCAGCCATTAGTTAAAGTTGATATTTATTATCAGCTAATGTTGGCCGAAGAGCATGGAGCGTTAGTGAACACACTAAGCAGCATCAGCGAATTTTATCGTTTGTGCTCCCAGCAGAAGAAAAAGATGCACGGCTTGCTGGAGTACCCGCTTATTTTGTTGGCCATGTTGACAATGATTGGTTGTGCCATGCGAGGATGGTTGGTTCCAGAAATGCAATCGTTACAAGCAGACACAATGCCTAATTGGTGGACAGCAGTAGGCTATGCTTGTGGCGGCGCAATTGTAGTTTTGCTTGTGCTTTTTTTTGCGCAGCTGCTCTGTTATTATCGCCGGTCACGGATTAGACAGGTCGAATACCTATGTCACCTGCCAATTTTTGGACGCGGCTTTTGTGATTATTATGCATATTATGTTTGTGGCAACCTATCTTTATTGGTTAGTGAAGGAATATCAGAACAAAAGATTGTAGCTTACCTCAAACAATACCAGAAGAAATCTTTGTTGCACCAACTAGCGGTGGCTTATGAAGAAACTAATTATGATTTGGATACTATGATTCATCGTTATCGCTGCCTACCTTCTGAGTTGGGGCTATTGGTCAAGTGTGGTCTTACAAATGATGAGCAAGCAAAAAGACTGCAGATCTTAAGTCAGATGAAGTTTAAGCATCTGGTTCAACTGACGGAACATTGGCTCACTGTATTACAGCCACTGCTGTTAGGGACCATCGCACTGATTGTTTTGGGATTATATTTAAGTATCTTGCTGCCGATTTATCATTCAATGCAGGGGGTAGTGCAATGAAATGTTTACGAAAGAAACGGTCAGCTTTTACTTTGCTTGAAATGTCGATTGTGCTGTTTATCATCAGTTTGTTAATTTTGATAATATTGCCAAATATTAGCAAGCAACGACGAAATGCCATGTCGGTGCACCAAGATGCAATGGTTAATGTGGTGCAGACTCAGGCAGAGCTATTTGAAAATGAAACTGGTCACCAAGCCACCAGTTTATCACAGTTACGTGCTAATGATTACTTAACTGGTGCGCAAGTTGCCCGCGCTAGACGTGAGCAAATCGTATTACATAATGGAAGGGCAATTAGAAGATGAAAAAGGGCGGATTTACCCTGATTGAGTCAGTAATTGTGTTAGGCCTGGTTGCGCTTAGCTTTACAATTTGTTGGCCACATTTCAGCTACAACTGGGAGCAATTTCGTCAGGAGCAGTTTTTTCGTCGCTTAAAGACAGAGTGGCAATTGGCACAAACTAACGCAAGAACAAACCATTCAAAGACACGAATCAGTTTTTCTGACAACTGCATTTATTTTGATAGTCAACGTTACCACCATCATTTGAAGATGCCACCTAAATTAAAGCTGCGTGACCATATGAATGTGACGATGCACGCTGATGGTTATGTGCACCCTTGTACTTGGGAATTTTGCAGTGAATTAGACAGACATGTTTATTACATGAGAATTCAGATGGCCTGGGGAGGTTACCGAATTGAAAAGGGCGGGGTTTATACTAGCTGATCAGATAGTGTCAGCGACTATCATTACGATTGCACTTTCCTTTTTTGCTCTTAATTATCATGCATTAATAAAGCAGAAGCGAGCAATGGATGACCATCTGATTGCTGCGCGAATGATTAAGGAAGCGTCAGATGATCCGACCTGCCGTCATTTTTATAGTAATGGGATGGAAGTAAAACAAGCACCTCATCGGATAGCTGTTTATCAAAATGGTGAAGTGGTGGAACAATTATGGCAAAAGTGACAAAAGAGCATGGTTTTACTTTAGTTGATGCACTAATTTCGCTCGTTGTGTTAGCAAGTACGAGCTTGGTAATTCAATTGGTGATACAAACAAATAGGCATATTAAACCTATGACGCTCTCTACATGTGCAAATTGGTACTTATTTGTTGCTGAATTAGAAAGTCACAAACACCAATTTGAGTTGCAAGATGTGGCGAATCAGCGTTTATTTCTTGTTAACCGCGCCAACCATAAGAAGTACTCCTTGTGTGAAAATCACACCATCTATTTACGTGGGGAGAAAGGTGGCTACCTACCAGTATTAACGGACTATGAACAGCATTCTTTACAAATGCAGCAGTTAGATAATAAGAGGGTGCTTGTAAGTGCAAAAACGACCGATGGTAAAAGGCATTATGCAAAAGTGTGTTTTCTGCAAAAGAAGCGGCAACGTGTTGTTGGTAGCCATTTTACTAATGAGCATTTTGACCAGCATCATAGTTATTGATTATCATTATTTAGCAATGCAGCGCCAAGTTGATACTGAACTAACTCACAGTTTTTTAGAACAAGCTAGTCATAACATGCAAAGTTCTGCTCCTAATCATGAGAGTCATCATCAATGAAAGGCCAAAATTAACTAGTTTGGCGGTAAAGTCGTTCGCTTTTTGCAGTGATCCTTGCTTGAATTTAGGAATTAAAGTTAGTAAACTTTTATTGTTAAGAACAATGAAAGGGAGCGATGATCCTGGCCAAACAAAGTGCAGAAGACTTATTCAAGCAGTTTGATAAAGGCACAGAAATTATGCAGTCTGAGCTGAGATCCTCATATCTAGATGCTTTATTGGAGAACGCAGAGAATCTCTTAGATAATGGCAAAGTCCGTGTTGAAGATAATGTGCCTAAAGAGTCAGCGGTTAAGACTTTAACTGATATTTACCAATCATTAGATATTGAAAATCAGGATCGTGAAACGATTAGACGACTTCTACAGTTGTCTTTGCTTAAAGTTATTCGCAAAGATGCGATTCAAGCTAACCACCAAATGACTCCAGATACGATTGGGATGATTATTGCTTACCTGATTGAGCAAATCGTTAAACTGGATCATCCTTATCGGATTTTTGATTTAACAGTTGGAACTGCCAACCTGTTAACCTGTGTAATGAATCATTTAGCTGAAGTGGTCAAACAGCCATTGGAAGGTTATGGCATTGATAATGATGATTCAATGCTAGCTGTGGCCAGTGTAAGCACTGGTTTACAGAAGTTACCTGTCCACCTGTATCACCAGGATGCGATCCAGGCTTTAGATATCCCCACTTGTGATATAGCAGTAGCCGATTTACCAGTCGGTTATTATCCACTTGATCAGAACACAGTTAATTACCGTACAAGAGCCAAAAAAGGTCACTCTTACGTTCATCATTTACTGATTGAACAATCAATGAATTATTTGACACCTGGTGGTTGGGGATTCTTCCTAATCCCAAGTAATTTATTCCAGACAAAGGAATCGAAATCATTTGTTGAGTGGATTCAGTCAGTTGCACATTTGCAGGGGCTGATCAATTTACCAGCCGATTTGTTTGCTAACGAAGCTGCTCAAAAATCGGTATTGATCTTGCAGCGACAGGGTGGCAATGCTAAACAGGCGGCAAAAGTCTTACTAGGCAACTTCCCATCACTGAAAAATAAGGCAGCAATGCAAAAGTTCATTGCCGAAGTTGACCAATGGGTTAAAATGAATATTAGATAAAAAAAGCAACTAAGGAGTCATTTAATTATGTCAAAAATAATTGCAGTTAATGCTGGTAGTTCGACCGTTAAGTTTAAGCTGTTTGATATGCCAAGTGAAAATGTGGTGGCCGAAGGATTAATTGAACGAATCGGTCTAGATGAAGGTCACGCCAAGATTGAATATGGCGATGGCCAAGTTCATGACGAAAAGCGTCCATTTAAGGATCATGGTGAAGCAGTTCAGTACTTGCTTGATCAACTTATCGATTTGAAGATTGTGAATAATTATAGCGAAATCACCGCTGTTGGTCACCGTGTTGTTGCCGGTGGTGAATTCTTCAAGGACTCCGTTGTGATTGACGACGAAGTCATGAAGAAGATTGACAAATTAGCCGAGTATGCTCCGCTGCATGACCCAGCTGAATTGGAGGGAATGAAGGCCTTCAAAAAGGTCCTGCCTAATGCTTTCGCCGTTGCCGTGTTTGATACTTCTTTCCATGTTGACATGCCAAAGATGAACGCATTATACAGTGTTCCATACGAGTGGTACGAAAAGTATGGTGCCCGTAAATATGGTGCTCACGGAACTAGTCATCGTTATGTTGCAGGACGGGCGGCTAAGATGCTTAACAAGCCATTAGCTGATTTGAAGTTGATTACTTGCCACTTGGGTGCTGGTGCATCAATCACCGCTATTAAAGGTGGTAAGTCCTTTGATACCTCAATGGGCTTCTCACCACTTGCTGGAATCACTATGGCAACGCGTTCTGGTGATGTGGACCCGTCCTTAGTTAACTTTATGGAACACAAGCTCAACATTTCCAGTGATGACATGATTGATATTCTTAACCACAAGTCTGGTTTGCTAGGAATTTCTGGTATTTCTAGTGATATGCGGGACGTAGAAAAGGCCGCTAAGGAAGGCAATCAACGTGCGCAACTAGCTATTGAAAAGGACGTTAATAGCGTTGTTAAGTACATTGGTTCATACATTGCCGAAATGAATGGTGTTGATGCCATTGTATTTACTGCTGGTGTTGGTGAAAATGACATTAACTTCCGTGAAGCTGTCGGTAATCGTCTTGGCTACTTTGGTGTTAAGATGGATCACGAAAAGAATAATATTCGTGGTGAAGAACGTGTTATCTCAGCAGACGATTCAAAGGTCAAGGTTCTTTTGATCCCAACTAACGAAGAGTTAATGATTGTCAGAGATATTGAACGTTTAAAGAAGCAAGCTAAGTAACTTTTTAAGTTATTCGACGAAAGGGTGAGTAGGCATGCATGCAATGTCTGTCACCCTTTTTTGCTAGGGGGCGTTGTCAGTGCAATTTGTAGTCGCAGATACTCATTTTTTGGATGATCATTTATTGGGAGTCGATAAGTTTGCTCCACGACCTTTTGATAGTGTAGAAGAAATGGATCAAACGATTATTGATCATTGGAATAGTCGGGTTCAAGAAAAAGATATCGTTTATCATTTAGGGGATATTGCGGTCGATTACACTAAACCACCTAGGATTGGTGATCAGCACGTTTTTGATATTCTGCAACAGCTTAATGGCCGGCTCATTTTAATTAAGTGCAACCATGATCGTCGCGACTTATTTAAATTTTTGGCAGCACGTAATTACGAATATGCCGGGCACCCTAAATTTGCTTTCCATGATGTTGGCAAACTGATTAAGTATGACCACCATCAGCTATATATGACGCATTATCCGCTAATGATGGGTATTGCACCACAGATTTGGAACTTGCATGGACATATTCATCATTACATGGTACCGACAAAGACGAATATCAATGGTGGCATCGATGCTCCAGAATTAGACTTGTTAGATCATCGTCCGGCTTTTGGGGCACCTATTTTGTTGCGGGAAGTTAAAGAAATTGCACAAAAAAAGGCAGCTCTTTTGGATAAAGAATCTGCTCAGAAAGGTAAAACACAATGAATCGCTCGGAAATTCAAAACAATATTGATCAACGAACCGAGGAACGCAAGGGCGTTTTTCATGTTATCATGCAAGACGAGGAACATTTTTTGGTGAACCGTCACCATTACCTATTGGTGTATAACTACCGTGATGCTTTTGATCCAGAAAAATTAGCTGATCGCTTTAGTAGCATCTTAGGAAAGTTTGACTATATTGTTGGTGACTGGGGATATGATCAGTTACGGTTGCGTGGCTTTTATGAAGAAAGAAATCCTCTCTATCAAGAAGATCGCAGCGTTGACACTATTCAGGAATATATTGACGAAGAGTGTAACTTTGGGTGCGCCTATTTTGTGATTCAAAATCTGGATGTTCATGTACCAAAGAATGCTTATAATAAAAATCGTCGACACAAGTCACGGAACCATCAGGGACATCGACGTCATCCATTTCATGAGCGACGTGATAAGTTGTCGCAACCTTCTGTCAAAAAGAGAAAAGGCCAAGAGATTAAGTCGGTACGTCATGGCCGTAAACGCAATTTTGTTTTACGCAAAAAGAGGACTTTTAAAGAACAATCATGAAAGAATATCAAGGTTATTTCATTGACTTAGACGGCACCATTTATAAAGGCAAAGATCGGATTCCAGCAGCCGCGCGATTTATTCGTCGATTGCAGGCAGCCCATAAAACAATTTTGTTTGTCACGAACAATAGTACTCGGCAACCATCGTTTGTTGCGAACAATCTTGCACATAATCATGATATCCATGTGACTCCTGATAATGTTTACACTAGCGCCTTAGCGACAGCAGATTATCTTGATAGTGTGGCCGGTAATCATCGTAAGGTATACATGGTTGGTGAAAGTGGTCTTGAAAAAGCATTAGGTGATAAGCATTTTGAAATTACAAATAGCAATGCTCAAGTTCAGCCTGATTTTGTCGTAGTAGGGCTGGATACTAATACGACTTATCATAAATTAGAACAAGCAGTCTTGGATATTAGGGCAGGAGCCCATTTTGTTGGCACAAATGCAGATAGCAACTTACCTAATGAAAAAGGGATGACGCCAGGTGCTGGCTCGTTAGTTAAATTAGTCGAATACGCCACTCAACAAAAACCGCTAATGATTGGCAAACCACAAACGACCATTATGAAAATGGCTTTGCGCAAATGTCATTTAAATGTTCAAGATGTTTTAATGGTTGGCGATAACTACCATACGGACATTCAAGCAGGGATTAATGTTGGTATGGATACGTTATTGGTTTATACCGGGTTATCTAAGCCAGCTGAAGTAGCTAAGGAAAAAATACAACCAACTTATACGGCGGCGACATTAGATGAATGGCAAGTTAAGTGATAATGCCAACTGGGTGCTTGCAATCATTATCGTTATTGCAATTGTGGTTGGTTCGTTAGGCATTGGTTTCTTCGTGGTTCTTAATGGTTCACCATTATTGTTGCATGTACCAGTTAATTGGTATGGCTATCAACCAAACCAGGTGATGGCTGATTATTGTCGTGTTATTAGATACCTTCAGTGCTGGCCTCGTCAATTGCACTTTTATGAATTACCAATTAGTGGGTCTGCATTGAAGCATTTTGCGGATGTTAAGTCATTAGTAAAGTGGCTACAGGTTTTAACTGTGTTTAGTTTGCTTATTTGTTGGCTTGGTTTGCGGTATGAAAAAAAGAATTACCAGTTATGGCGACTGGTAATTCTCTTGCAACAAGTTCTACTTTTGCTTGGTGTTATGGTTGGCATGTTGTGTTTGAGCTTTCATGACAGCTTCATTATCATGCACCACTTATTGTTTAGGAATAACTACTGGGTCTTTTCTAGTAAGACTGATCCGATCATCCTCTTATTGCCAGTTAGTTTTTTTGCAAAGCTATTCGTTGTGTGGATGATAATCGCTGCAATTATTATTCTTGGTTGTTGGTATTGGATTAAAAAATGCCTTAATTAATTTCTTCATCCTGTTGTTTAATAGTCAACTTGCTTTTGGCAGATTGACTTTTTGTTTTATTGTTGGCGTATTTCGACTTGATTGCACTAACGACCGCTGGAATAAGACTAACTACAATTATTCCGATTACAACCATTGAGAAGTGTGCTTTCACAAATGGAATATTACCGAAGAAGAAGCCGGCACCACAGCAAAGAAAGACCCATGCAAAACAACCGACTAAGTTGTAGCGAATAAAGTGACGGTATGGTAAACCAGACCCCGCAGCGGCAAATGGTGCAAATGTACGAATGATAGGCATAAATCGTGCCAGAATTATCGCAATGGCGCCATGCTTTTGAAAGAAACGTTCTGTCTTTCCCAGACTTTGTTTATCAATCAAGCGACCAAACCATGAATTATTGGACAGACTTTTTCCAATCTTGTGGCCAATCAAGAAGTTTAATGAATCACCCAATATACATGCTAATAAGAAAGTAATAATGAATGTCCAGATGCTGAGGTGGTATTGGGCATTAGCTGCCAGCGCGGCTGCAGCGAATAATAATGAGTCCCCAGGTAAGAAGGGCATGATTACTGCACCAGTTTCGATAAAGATAATTAAGAACAGTAATGGGTAGGACCAGTTTCCAAATGTATTGACAATTTGTATTAGGTGATTATCGATATGCAAGACAAAGTCAATTAAGTAAGACATATATTGAACTCCTCCGTTAATTAATAACACGACGATTTTACCAACTCCTTCATATTAAGGAAATACTAATCGGTGAATTTAATATAGTATTATCATTTGTGATGATTTTGTAATTTTGAACTTTCATCATGATTGTATGTGCAATACCCCCTTAAAATACGAACTATTTGAGCGATATATGAATTCTCGTACACATTTTAACAATTTCTCAAAAAGATTATGAATTACTGTTGACAAAAGCTCTGGTTCACTGGTATATTTTATAACGTTGTTGCGGCGGAACAGTTTGTTCCTTGCTTCAACAACCTGCCTAATTGAAATTAACTGTTGACATCTTAATCGCAGTTGTTTATAATTAGTAATTGCCGATAGGCATTGCCTGATCGACAAGGTAGACCTTTGAAAACTGAACAAAGTTTCGACGAATCAAATGTGTAGGGTCCTTGATCGTTTGATCGAGGCAATAACATTTGCGAAGTCAATTCGCTTAATCAATATTTTTGAGAGCTATCTCAAATTCTTATTTTTACATGAGAGTTTGATCCTGGCTCAGGATGAACGCCGGCGGTGTGCCTAATACATGCAAGTCGTACGCACTGGCCCAACTGATTGATGGTGCTTGCACCGGATTGACGATGGATCACCAGTGAGTGGCGGACGGGTGAGTAACACGTAGGTAACCTGCCCCGGAGCGGGGATAACATTTGGAAACAGATGCTAATACCGCATAACAACAAAAGTCGCATGGCTTTTGTTTAAAAGATGGCTTTGGCTATCACTCTGGGATGGACCTGCGGTGCATTAGCTAGTTGGTAAGGTAACGGCTTACCAAGGCGATGATGCATAGCCGAGTTGAGAGACTGATCGGCCACAATGGAACTGAGACACGGTCCATACTCCTACGGGAGGCAGCAGTAG
>DXFH01000021.1 GCA_019114515.1 Candidatus Limosilactobacillus merdigallinarum | reverse complement strand
CCTAATGATAATTACGTTGTTAATTACAACGCCGATGGGAGCATTGATAAGCGACAGATCTTGATTTTAACGCAGTATGTTTGCCGTTTGTTAAACCCTATCCGGGAAGCTTTAGGCAACCCCGTCTACCAAATCAACCAAGGTTCCATTGACATTGTCGATGAAGTTGCCAAGGGCTATGTTCAAGATAATTGGAACTTATTGATTAAGCGTGCCCATGACATGTCACGCCTGCAAAAAATCGGTGGTGATTATGGCGTCATCGTCAGTGAATCAATTAGTGCCGGCTATACCCAGGCTGCTCCTCGCCAAAACACGATGGATCAGCTGAAAAATGCTGCCTATGATTCTATTGTCGACATGCTTTTCCAGGATGCTGACTCTGAATGGGGCCACACTACCGACCTGGTAGGGGCTCGTGTAGCCGACGTTACTTCAACTTTCTTGGGTGTCGCTCCCGATAGCTTAGGAAACTTGCACTATAATGGTGAACCACAGACCAATGGCATTTGGCGCTACGAACTGACCGATGCTAATCAAAATGCCTACAAAATGGTTACCGATAACGAAGGCACGAGTAAGTTTAACCAGGAATACCATTTTACATATGACGTTAACCAAACCACGTTCGATCCAAATACACCAATTGCCCTAGATAATAAAGCTAACCTGGACAGCTACCAATTATTGCCGGGTCAAGACAGTGCTCACGCTATTTTGAAAGTCACTGGCTGGCACGCCGCTGACCTTAGTCACTATAATTCGAACCCATATCTGATCGTTTACGACAATACGTTAGGTCATGAAGTCGCACGTCAAAGAATTACCAGTACAGTGTCTCGTCCCGACGTCTACCGCGCTTATCCATATATCTATAACAGTCAAAACTCTGGCTTTGATCAGGAAATCAGTATTCCAGTATCATCATTAGACCACTCCCTCTCTGTTGTTGCTCGTTTTTCCAACAACGCTACGACCGGTGAAGGAGCAACTACCGATTATTGGTTCTCACCAATCAGTTTTGACCAAGGCAATTACGCTAGTCTCGATGCCATGGCCATTCAAAATGGTAAGCTGCACGTTGCCGGCTGGCACGCAAGTAACCAGGCCACTAATCGTCCTTACCACGTCATTATTCTTTACGATGCTAGTCAGGGCCGTGAAATTGCCCGGCAGATTGTGGATCCATCCGCTAATCAACGTGCTGATGTGGCTAAAGTTTATCCAACCGTTGCCAATGCCCTCGACTCCGGTTTTAATTTAGACTTTGATCTGACACCAGCAATGGCTAATGACAACCTTCAGATTATCAGCCGCTGGAGCAGCACTCCAGACGCTAATAGCAACTACACTGATTACTGGTTTGGCGCTCACAAAGTTATCACCGATACTGGTAACTATGCATCATTAGACAGTATCAGTACTGCTAATAATCAAGTTACTGTCAGTGGTTGGAACGCTTCCAACCAAGACTTCGGTCGTCCTTACCATTACATCATTGCCTTTGATAAAACCACTAACAAAGAAATCGGGCGGGTCTTAGTCAAGAAGAGCCAACAGCGCGATGACGTTATGCGAGTATATCCACAAGTCTTTAATGCTGATCAAAGCGGATTTCAAGCCAGCTTCAATTTAACCCCTAGCATGGTCAATGATAATATTGCCTACATCAGCCGGTGGACCGATGACCCTGCTGGTAATGGCAATGCCGTTGATTACTGGTTCAATCCGGTTAATAAAATCGATCGTGGTCACCTGGATAATTGCACGTACAATAATGGTCAATTAACGATATCTGGTTGGCATGCCAACGATGCCAGCATCTATGAACCTTACCGGACCTTGATTTTGTATGATTTAACTGCCAACCGTGAAGTGAGTCGTCAAAATATCGCGGCCGTTAGTCGTCCTGACGTCGCACGCGCCTTTAACGATACGCACACCGCTGGCAATTCTGGCTTTAATGCTGTATTTACCGGTTTCACTCCTGTTTTAGGTCACCAATATTCATTGGTTAGCCGTTATTCCTTAACTGCCGATGCTAACCATAATTATACCGATCACTGGTTCTCACTAGGTACATTGGCTTAATCCATACCGACTTTCAATTGCGATTAATAAAGGAGCATGGCTATACTTAAGTCATGCTCCTTTTAGTTTAGAAAAGAATACGAAAGGTGATTGCTATGGAATATAAAGACGTTTTAGAAATTTTGCGTAAGTTTACTGCAGAACGTGGATGGGAGAAATACCACAATTTAAAAGACTTGGCGCTTTCAGCCAATTTAGAGGCCAGTGAAGTCCTGGAAATCTTCCAATGGAAAGATGAAAAACAACCGTTAAACGACCAGGAAACCGCTCATCTGAAAGAAGAAATCGCCGATACCTTGATCTACATCTTCTACATGTGTGACAAACTCCACATGGATCCCTATCAAGAAATTGCCAAGAAAATGGCTATCAATGAACACCGACACTGGCCAGAAGAACAAAGTAAGTAATTGCAGTTGACATCTGTTTTTGTCGGTTAATGATCCAATAATACAGCTAGTGAATTAAAGGATGACAATATGCATCAAGAATCTATTTTTGCACCGGACGCTTCACAATCAAGTCCGTTAGCCAATCGTGTTCGTCCCCGTAACATTGATGAATTTGTCGGTCAAGATCATCTGTTAGGTAAAGGCAAAGTCCTGCGTGATTTAATTGAACACGATCAAATTTCATCTTTGATTTTGTGGGGCCCGCCCGGTGTCGGTAAAACTAGCCTTGCTGAAATCATTGCGCAGCACACTAAAGCCCACTTTGTTACCTTTTCGGCGGTGACCAGCAGCATCAAAGACATTAAAAAGATCATGGAAACGGCTGAGCAGAACCGGCAATATGGCGAAAAGACGCTTTGCTTCATTGATGAAATACATCGTTTCAATAAAGCTCAGCAAGACGCTTTCTTACCCTTTGTGGAACGTGGCAGCATTACCTTAATCGGCGCTACTACCGAAAACCCGTCTTTTGAGATTAACGCTGCCCTGCTTAGCCGGTGCAAAGTCTTTGTCATGAAATCGTTGACGGTTAAGGACTTAGAAAAAGTATTGCAGCGCGCGTTACACCACCCAAATGGGTTTCCAGGATTAACGGTCCACTGTCGTCCACAAAGCCTGCAGCTCATTGCTCAATTTGCTAACGGCGACGCCAGAATTGCATTGAACACCTTAGAAATGGCGGTGTTAAACGGCCAACGGCATGACCACGAAGTCACCATTACTAAAGATGACCTCAGTCAACTCATCAATACTAAATCACTACGTTACGATCAGCATGGCGAGGAGCATTATAATCTTATCTCAGCACTCCACAAGTCAATGCGTAACAGTGACGTGGATGCTGCTATTTACTGGTGTTCACGTATGCTCGACGGCGGCGAAGATCCTCTATACCTTGCACGTCGATTAGTGCGTTTTGCTAGTGAAGACATTGGGTTGGCCGATCCCAACGCACTGTTAATTGCTACCAGCACCTTCCAAGCTTGCCAATTTCTGGGGATGCCGGAATGTGACGTTCATTTGACAGAGTGTGTTATCTACCTCGCATTAGCGCCAAAGTCCAATACTGTTTATGTCGCCAGGCAAGAGGCACAGCGAACTATCAAAAAGACCGGCAATCTATCAGTCCCGCTGCAAATTCGCAATGCACCCACCAAACTAATGAAAAATCTTCACTATGGCGACCACTATCAGTATGCGCATGATACTAAAGATAAATTAACGTCCATGCAGACAATGCCACCTGAACTTATTGGCAAACATTTTTATACTCCGACTGATCAAGGTATGGAAACACATTTTGCAAGACGACTAGCACAAATTAAGGAATGGCATCGCCAGCATCCTGCCAAATAAAGAGGGCTGTAACTTCATTCTGTTATATAGATCAAAAGTCAACAGCGCGGTACACAAATGGCCTCAAGTGTTCGGATTTTTTCGAACGCTTGAGGCCTATTTGTGCTCGCGGGGGCGTGACTACGAAGTCATAAATGACTTAGCTTGTCCATTTAAAACCAAGTTAAAGTAGTGTTATATTTACTTAGGCCTTCACAGAGACCACTGATTCCGTATACCGATAACGGTATTTATTATGATGCTTGGTCATGGATAATAAACATTTGAGTGTCTTATTCATACAAGCAACCATAGCGACCTTATTCATTTTTGGATGAGGTCGCTTTTCTTTTAAACGGTAGTAATAATCAACGATATGGTTGGGATGGCCATGTTGTTGGCGAATCATATTACCTACGGCAAAATAAAGTAATTTTTGCGCAATTGGATTACCTCGTTTATTAATATGATCTTGGCCTGTAAAGGATCCAGATTGATATCTACGAATGTCGATACCAACGTCAGCATTCAACTGATTACCATTATCAAAGCGATTGATATCACCTAATTCATCAAGCAATTGAGCAGCGGTTTGTTCACCAATACCGGGAAAAGAACAATAAATTTCATATTCAGGTATCTGATGAGCCAAAGCTTTCATTTTTTAACTAGTTCTTCTTTTTTATCCGTCAAGTTGATTAACTGTCGAGCATAGTACTGAACTTCGCCCACTTGAACACTATCGACAGAAACGGCTAGATAATTTTCTTGTACGAAAGCCATTAGTTGGTCGGTGTACTTGTAGGCTTTTTGTTTAGAAATACGCTTATCAGTAAGAGCCATCAACTTATTTTTTAATTTAACTAGAGATAAAGAGGTAACTAAATCGGGGTGAGGAAATAGCTCAACTACGTTCAAGGCAAGTTTTGAAGTTCGATTAGCAAATAGTTTTTTAAGACTAGGGAAAGTCTGTTTCAGTGCAGTATGTAAGTGGTTTAAGTGATAATTCCAATCTGCATTTAACTGATTGTAAAAAACGGCTACATTCATGGAGCTTCGCGTAAACACTCGGGAATAAATTCCGGTAGCCTCAAAATACATGACGGGATTATTGGCATCATGTAGCAGTTTAAGCAACCGTGACAAGTTGGACCTAGTATGACGCATCTCGAATTCTTGAAGACAATGTCCATCACGATACCAAACACAATAACTTTTCCCCATAGAGACATCTAAGGCAAAAATGTCATCCATGTTTACCCTTCCTTTCTGTATTTTTACCGTTATCATGACTTGTATTTCATTTCCTAAATACCCGGACTTAAAATCCCACAACCTAAAAGCAAAACATTAAGACAAGATAGCGAAGGCCATTTTTATTACGGACTCGTAGTCCCCGGGAGCATGTACGGCCTTAGCTCTATCTTTAGAGTAACAAAAAAGTTCAGAACGATTTGATGTCGCTCTGAACTAATCTTAGGTTGTTTTTCATTATTAATTGTAATTACTTAACAGAAACATCCTTGCCGAAGTACTTCTTGGACAGCCGACTAACCGTACCATCCTTCCGACACTGATTCAATGCCTTGTTGAAGGCCTTGCGCGTCGCCTTGTCCTTCTTAGAGAAGGCAGCACCAACTTCATCAGCGGCCTGATCAGTTGGAATCGTTGTTGCCTTTAAACCCTTGGTCTGGTGGTTATCAGTGTAAGCTTTCCAAGCGCCCTCATCATCGATAGTGGCTTCACCACGACCCTGCTTCAGTAGGCTTAACGTCGTACCGAAGTTACCATCATCTTGAACCAGCTTGCCACCAAATTGCTTGATAATCATTGCGTAGTTAGAACCAACTGGACCGATAACCTTCTTACCCTTAATGTCCTTCAGACTGGTTAAGTTACCATCCTTCTTTTGAATCAACACAAATGGCACCTTCAAGTAAATGCTGGAGAATGCATAGTGCTTACGACGCTTAGCAGTGACCGTGACACCGTCCATGATCACGTCAAACTTACCGGAGTTAACACCAGCTAGCAGTGAATCCCACTTAGTAGGAACAATTTTTGCCTTTAAGCCCATCTTTTTAGCAACAGCTTTACCTAAATCAATTTCAAAGCCGGTCAGCTTGCCGTTCTTACGGAATGAGTAAGGGTTAAAAGTACCTTCAGTACCAATCGTTAATTGACCTTTGTGAACAAGTTCAGAGTTAACGGCGGAGGATGCCGCATGTGCAGTAGTTGTAGGAGCAATAGTAGCACCAGCCATCAATAAGGCAGCCGCTGCAATGGATAACTTCTTTAAAAACTTCATTTTCAATTACACCTCATTATTATTTTAAGTTTTCCATAGTCATTGATGCAATGAACTTACGAATTCGTTCATTAGGATTATCTGGGGAGAAGAACTTCTTCGGATCACCATCATATAGAATCTGGCCATGCTCGACGAAGATAATCTTGTTAGCAACGCGTTGAGCAAAGATCATATTGTGCGTCACAATGACCATTGATTGCTTTTCACGAGCTAACTGCAACAGTACGCGTAATACTTCTTGTTCCAATTCAGGGTCCAGTGCAGATGTTGGTTCGTCCAACAAAACATATTTTGGATGCATAGCTAATGCCCGTGCAATTGCAACCCGTTGTGCCTGCCCACCTGATAATTGGTTAGGATAGTGTTTTTCGTAGCCGCTCAAACCAACCTTGCTGAGTAGGTCCTTAGCAGTAGCGATAGCTTGATCACGTGGCTGCTTAAGCACTTGCGTAGGCCCTTCAATGACGTTACCCAAGACGGTATGGTTAGGGAAAAGGTTATAATCTTGGAAAACCATTCCCGTCGCCCGCCGTACTGCCAGCTTTTGCTTGTTAGTAATCTTTTGTGAAAAGTCTAGGTGAAAATCATCGAAATCAAAACGGCCACTGTCAGGCATCCCTAACAAGTTCAATGACCGTAAAATAGTTGACTTACCAGAACCTGACGGGCCAACCATCACTGTCGTCTTGTTTTCCGGAAAATCTAAGGTAACATCCTTCAAAACGTGGTTATCACCGAAGTTCTTATTGATATCGGTTAATTTCATGAGTTCACCTTCTTTGCGTTAACTTCATGGTTGAAGTAGCGTTCCAACCAGCCTTGCAGGTAAGAAAGAACACTGGTAAATAACGCGTAAATAACCGCAACCAAGGAATACATGAGTAGTGGCTGGTAGTTTTCCGCCGCAATTTGCTGGCTGACTTCGAACATTTCCATAATGGTAATGGAAGCCGCCAGTGAAGTATCCTTCACCAGGCTAATGAAAGAGTTAGACAGCGGTGGCAACGCAATCCGGAAGGCCTGTGGCAGGATAACCCGCCAAATGGTCTGCAACCGTGTCATCCCAATCGCACTCGCCGCTTCCCACTGGCCGATCGGAACAGCAGAAATGGAAGCACGAATGGTTTCCGAAGCATAGGCACCAGTGTTCAAAGAGAAGGTCAGAATACCAGCAGTGAACGGATGCATCCGTACACCATGCGGTAAAATCCCCTTAATTCTCAGATATGGTAAGCCAAAGAAAACAATGAACAACTGAACCAGTAGCGGGGTAGACCGGAATAGCCAGACATAAAAACGGACAATTCCTTTCAGAATTAAGAAGGCGCCACCTTTTTGCGATAACCGGGTTAAAGCACTCAACAGTGCCAATATCAGACCGATTATAAATGAAATAATTGCTAGCGGAATCGTATACTTAAAGCCCGCCGCTAATAATTGCGGTATTGATTGGCGAACAATTTCCCACATCGATTAACAACCCCCGTAACAAAAATGCGTCACATAAGTATAAGAAAATGCTGACTAGCAAGCTATAAGTTTGCAAATCATCATTTTCCTATTCCAGACCCTCTCTCATCATTTCAAGGTTCGCTGTACTGGAATAAAGATTAAAACTTTTTCTAAGTGTTTTCTAATCACAAAAATATTATAACATACGTTAAACTATATTTGGCTAAAAGTCAACGCTTTGCGACATTTCTTAATTGTATTCTATAACGTACGATATTAATTTTTTATGCTAAAAATTAAATAAATGATTATTTATTCGTTTTCATGTCAACCCTAACAGATGATCATTAAGAATCAGCGCAAACTTTACTAATGATTATAAATAAAACGGCATAGAAAAGTTATAATGCCTACAAACTCCTATATTATTAATCATTAGTAGTGACTTAAGTGTTTTAACGCCGAACTTAGTTAACAAAATAATTTTATCAAATATAAAAAATTCCTAAAATTTACATTTACAACTATGATCAAAGCTTACTCATCAGACAAAAGAATGCTGATACGCATTAATTTATCTTCAATTGTACAATCATACCGGTGAGTGCTGGTTTACGACAGTTATTCTTTGACATAGCTTGCCGAAAGCGCTTCATTAAACTACAATTAAGATAATTGAAGAAATTGTTAACTTTTACCCAAGGAGGGTGATTACATGCCATGTACGACTGTACTAGCTGGTAAGAAAGCAACTGCTGATGGAACTACTTTAGTAGCGCGGAATGAAGACTTTTTCCATGCCTTCAACCCGAAGCGTTTTATTGTAGTTAAGCCAGAGGATCAACCAAAGGAATACAAGTCATTAACTTCCAAGTGTGAAGTTGAATTGCCGGGTAACCCGCTTCGTTACACTGCGGTTCCTGAAATTGAAGCCAAAGAAAAGGAAATGGGTATCTGGGGTGAAGCTGGTATTAACGCGGAAAACGTGACAATGTCCGCTACTGAAACCAGCACAACCAATGCCCGAATTTTAGGCATCGACCCACTGGTTAAGTCTGGGATTGGTGAAGAAGACTTCGTTACGATTGTGCTTCCTTATATCCACTCAGCTCGTGAAGGGGTCCAGCTGTTAGGCAGCTACCTGGAAAAGTATGGTACCTACGAATCTAACGGGGTTGCCTTCTCAGATAAGGATGAAGTTTGGTACATGGAAACCATTGGTGGTCACCACTGGGCTGCACAACGGGTTCCTGATGACTGCTATGTTGTCGCACCAAACTGGTTCAGCATTACTGACTTCGACTTTAACAGCGATGACACCATGGCATCAGCCGACCTGGAACAAATGATCATTGACCATCACCTGCAAATAGATGGTGAAGGCGGCTACAACCTGCGTCACATTTTCGGTAGTCACAATGATTCGGACTACTGCTACAACATTCCACGGCAATGGTACATTCAGCGACTCTTCAACCCAAGCGATGAAGAATCACCAGACAACCCGAATCTGCCATTTGCTCGTAAGCCAGAACATCTGTTAACCATTGAAGATGTTAAGTATGCTTTGAGTTCTCGTTACCAGCACACGCCATATGACCCTTACAATCCACAAGGTACGGATGCTCAGCGTCATGCCTTCCGTCCAATTGGCCTGCAACGGAACTCCGAAGTTCACATTTTACAGATTCGTAACGATGTGCCAGAAGACGAAGCCGGTATTTGCTGGCTGGCATTTGGCCCTAACGCCTTTAACGGCCTTGCTCCGTTCTACACTAATGTATTAGATACACCAGCTGTTTACCGTGACACAACCCTACACTTTAATATCAAGTACATTTACTGGGTAACCCATGCCATTGCTACAATTGCCGATGAGCACCCACAACGTTACCAATCAACACTGGAAATTTTGAAGCGGGAAACAATTGCTAAGGGACGCCACATCATGTTAGCTACTGATGAAGCAGCTGCTAACCTGGACGGTGAATCCTTACAAAAGAAGCTGCAGGAAGCTAACGAACAGATTGCTAATGCCGCTTATGAAGAAGCAATGAAGTGCCTCGGCAGCTTAGTTGAAACTGGTTCCTTACAGATTCGACTGAACTTCTAATCTAGTGAACTATCTAACAAAAATAAGCGCCCACTTTTTGGTGGGCGCTTATTTTTTAATGTGTTGTTAATTAATTGGTAACTATGACTTTAGTACCAACAGGAACATTTTGGTAAATCCACTTTGCATCGGGGATTGATAACCGCACACAGCCATGAGAAGCCGTGCTCTTTCCTAACTTTGCAGCTTCCTTTTTAATGTAATGGTTGTGGCCATCAACTGGTACAGAGTGAAAGAGGTAGCTGCCATGATCATGCCAAGACGTATAGTAATTACCGCCTTCTTTTTCATCTGCATTGTAAAAATGTTTTCCATGTTCACTTTGGATATGAAAAGTACCAGTTGGCGTCATGCTCTTCTTTTTACCGGTCTTCTTATTAGTCCGGTATTGACCTGCTGAGCAGTACATGGTGTAAATCACATGATTGCCATCATATAAGTAAACTCGATTTTTACTAATACTAACCTTCATCCAGAAGTTCTTTACCTTTTTCAGGTTTGGATAAGGCTTCGTTTCTGATGGCTTGCGATAATCAATTGGCTTTCGCATTGTCGAACTTGCATTTGCCACGATTGACGTTTGATTAGTTCCAGACGCGTTAATATGGTTGACTGGTACCATCGTTAATGTCGTGGCGAGCATCGTCGTAAATAGTCCACTAATGATGTTTTTACGATTTAGTTTCACGATCAGATCTCCTCTATGCAAATAACCGTCAATAATTGCGGTTAATTTATGTAACGATACTATACTACCGCATTTCAAATAGAAGCACCAGGCACTATCATCACTTTGCGGACGTCACAAAAATGGCCTCAAGTATTCAAATTTCTTCGAACGCTTGAGGCTCATTTATATTGGCAAGAGTATATCAACAACTCCTGTCCTGCTCCCTAGTGTTTCAATACCAACTACCATAAACCTTATTTTTAGTATATGGTGCTCACTAAGCCAGTATTAGCTTACTTAGTCATATCGCGACCAAAGTACTTCTTCGAAATCTTAGCTAACGTGCCATCCTTTCGCAGCTCATCTAAAGCTTTGTTGAATGACTTGCGCAGAGCCGAATCCTTCTTGTTAAAAGCAGCAGCGATTCGATCAGAATCCTCATCCTTCGAAACGTCGACGGCCTTTAAGCCCTTAGTCTGGTGGTTAGCCGTGTAAGCCTTCCAGCCTTGCTCATCAGTCAATGTAGCTTCACCGCGGCCCTGCTTAACCAGATTTAAGTGGGTGGCAAAGTTGCCATCATCTTGAACGAGCTTGCCACCCCACTTATGAATAACCGCAGCATTGGTAGTACCAACACCAGCAACAATCTTCTTCCCCTTGATTTGCTTGAGGCTGGTTAAATTACCGTTCTTCTTTTGGATCAAGACGAATGGTGAATTATCGTAAACCTTGGAAAAGGCATAGTGTTGCTGCCGATCCTTAGTAATACATACACCATCCATAATGACATCAAACTTGCCTGAGTTGACACCGGCTAATAATGAATCCCACTTTGTCGGCACAAAATTTGCCTTTAAGCCCATCTTCTTAGCTACTGCCCGGCCTAGCTCAACTTCGAAGCCAGTTAGCTTACCATTTTTACGGTAAGAATAAGGCTTGAAAGTACCTTCCGTACCAATAGTTAACTCACCCTTATGTACGAGCTCTGAATTAACCTCAGGCGATGCGGCATGAACTGCCGGAACGACCGTCGCAAAACTTAGCAGCAATGCCGCTGCCATAATTGATAATCGCTTTAAAAACTTCAATTCTCTCGCCTCAATTATTTGTTTTGCATTTATTAAACCAGTTTCTTCCAAAACTAATGAGTAATGTCGCTGCCAAAGTACTTCTTGGAAAGTTTAGCTAATGTGCCATCTTGACGAACTTCATTTAGTGCCTTATTGAAGGCCTTCCGTAATGCAGGATCTTTCTTGTTAAAGGCTGCCGCTACCTTGTCAGTATCCTCATCCTTGGAGACATTGGCGATCTTCAAGCCCTTGGTCTGGTGCTTGGCAGTGTATGCCCGCCATGCTTGCAGATCAGTTAAAGTAGCTTCACCACGACCCTGACGGACCAAGCTCAAGTGGGTAGCAAAGTTACCGTCATCCTGCACTAACTTGCCACCCCACTTCTTAACAACGGCCGCATCGTTAGAGCCAACACCAGCCACAATCTTTTTGCCTTTGATTTGCTTGAGACTGGTTAGATTACCACTCTTTTTTTGAATCAGCACAAATGGTGAATTGACATAGGTATCAGAAAAAGCATAGTGTTTCTTCCGCTGATTCGTGACCGAAACCCCATCCATAATGACGTCAAACTTACCGGAGTTAACACCAGCTAACAATGAATCCCATTTAGTGGGAACAAATTTAGCCTTCAGTCCCATCTTCTTCGCAACGGCTTTACCTAATTCCACTTCGAAACCGGTTAATTTACCGTTTTTACGGAATGAATAAGGGTTAAACGTCCCCTCAGTACCAATCGTTAATTGACCCTTATGTACCAATTCTGAATTGACTTCTGATGATGCTGCATGTGCATTAATTGCTGGCAACACCGTGGTGAAACTCAATAATGTCGCCACTAATACAATCGATAATTTCTTGAAAAGCTTCATACTATCCACCTCAAATAAATACAACCAAAACTGCAGCCAAGCGCCCTATTAGTACCCACATCCACTTAGCATCTAACTAAAGCCGAATTTTATCTACGAATCAATTTTTAATGTAACTAACAATTTAGGTAATGAATTGATCTGATTGTTTTTCCCGGGCAAAGAATAAATTCGTAGACTCCCAATTAGCAAAAGTTCCCTATCAGCAAATGCTTATAACGTACGTTAATACTTAAATGCTGAAATGTCAACGCATTTAAGCGTTTTTAGTTTCTATTTATAACGTACGATATTATTTAAAATGATATTATCATTAATTTATTAGTAAACTAATCAGAATTGACTGTAACTATGGAACAATAAAATCGTATGCTGCCTTAACGTCATTAATAAAAAGATCCGGATTTAAAAATACGGATTAATTAGCAAAAAAATATTTTCATTGTTCGATTTTATTCAAAATAAAAAAAGCAGCCTAAGTCATCATTAAAGGGGAGGCGATGAACTTAGGCTGCTTTATACTGGTTAACTCTTGTTAACCAGTACTGATGCGATCAGACTAATTAAGAAGCCGAGAATTGCAATCATTGTGGAATTATGGTTACCAGTTTGTGGTAATACTTTTTGTGTGGTTGAAGCATTTACCGTCTTTTTATTGAACGATTTTGCTGACATGTTTGAAGGTGATACATGGTCTTCTTTTAACTGCACTTGACCATCTGGCTTAACAGGTTGGTTATCAGAATGATCATTATTTGCAGTCTCAACCGGCTTAACCGGGGTTTCTGGGGTTGTCGTTTGAACTGGTTCTGTCGGCTTCTGGTTCGGAACAAATGGTTTTACCGGTTTTTCCGGCTTCGATGGGTTTGGCGTAACCTTGCCCGTTTCTGATTTATTAATCTTGTTGGGATTACTTGGCGTATCAGGTGTCGTCGGCTTGTTATCATCCGGTGTACTTGGTTGGTCCGGCGTTACCGGAGTTGTTGGCCTGTTGTGATCTTCAAAGTAGCCACCAGGATTATATGGAATCCAAGGTTGATCTGGCTTGTTCTTATCTGGATGACTTGGTTGGTCCGGCTGAACAGACTTTCCTGGTGTCTCAGGCGTTTTATTACCAGGCTTATCTGTATCTGTTTTACCATTGTCAGGATCAGGTTTGCTTGGCTGTGGCGTCTTGTGATCATTATCCTGCCCTTTATTACCAGTATCTTGATCCCCTTGTGGCGTTACAGGTCCATAGCCTGGGTTAGTTGTATTTCCCTTATCTGGTGTATTCTGATCATGCTTGTTCGTATCTGTTTTGTCGCCAGGTTTGTTGTGGTCAATCTTACCAGAATCCTTTGGCGTATCCTTGCCAGTATCAGGCTTATGATCATCAGTTTTATTACCGGTATCCTTTGGGTGGTCCGTATTCTTATGACCAGTATCCGTCCCTGGTTTATTACCAGGTGTATCAGTTCCCTTACCAGGTTGTGCTGGCGTGGTCTTTGGCGTGTGCAGATCCCAACGGTGAGATTCACCACCAGTGACATCCACTTCTTGACCAATCAAATTACCGTCAGCATTAACCCCAACTGTAATAACAGCGTTTGGTGCTAATACACTGCCCATCAAGTAGCCACTATTAATGTTTAAGTGTTCCACATTACTAAAGTTCCACAAAACGTGGTTAGGCTTAGAGTGGCTTTCGTTAGCATTCGGAGTCGTGCCATCTTCGTAAGTCAGCTTCGATTGCGTATTCCAGTTCACAGTGTTGCCAGACTTAACGTTGATCACAATTGTAGCACCATCATCTGCGCTGCTTACGCCCTTAATCGTAATCGGCTGTGAAGCTTCCAGATATTTACTGTCCAGATCAACATAAATCATGCTAGTGCCTGATTTAACATCACTAACATCAATGAAGCGGTTATTCATATCCCCGTCCAGGTCAGACTTAACACCCTCACTTTGTGTATGCTTAGCCAGGTCACTAGCTATCCCTGCCAGGTGAACCAGTTCGCCATGAATATCAATCACTTTTGCGGATTGGTGAAGATCGCTAGCCTTTAGGTGATCTAGACGGTTACCGTTACAAAGCACCTGACCGTTGGGAATTTCATAGTGAACGTTAGGGCCAAAAACAACGTAATTATTGCCTGTACGAAAAGCATTAGGGCCCATTTCGTCAATCTGTTCAATGTAGTAAGTATCCTTACCATCGACATCGATGTTGTGGGAATCACCACGAGTACCAAATTCGGGGCCTTTTACGTATTCTTTAACGGCCAAGTTGCCGTTACAATCCGCACTGATAACTACCTTTCCAGCAAAGATGTGGAAACCAGCCGCAATGCCGATTGGGTTGTTAGCCGTCTTATCCTTCAGTTCTTGAAAGTGGGCATCAGTGACATTTGTCTTAGTAGTCTGTGATTGCTCAGACTGCTTCTCGCCTGCTGCGTCCTTTTTATTAGCATTTTGATCGACAGCCTTGTCTTTGGCGCTGTCTGCATTTTGCTTGCTATCAGTAGCTTGCTTGTCTGATTGCTTTGCATCCGTTGACTGCGACATAGCTTCAGTAGCAGGCTCTTCTGCAGCGTGTGCAGTTACATCTGCACTCATAATTCCGAGGCTGACGGCCGTCATCAGGCACGTGAGCCATAATTTACCAGCTTTATATAGCTTATAATGTGTCTTTTCCAAAATAACAAGATCCTCCAGTCATTTAAACAATTTTCTATTATTGATAAAAGTTGCTACTGAGCAACGGCTAAGGAAATGCTTGTTTTAAAAGATGAAAAGAGACACCATTTTCGACCACAATCACTTATTATTGGCTATCGCTGCATCGTTGATATATCAGCACTTTGGCCATGATGTTAGTTATTTTTAACTCTTTATTTTTACCCCTATTTATTGATAAATAAACATATGCTTCGGCGTAAGACACTACACAAAATTTAGTTCGATTGCATAATTTAATTTACGGAAATAATTACGTTTCTACTCTAGACAAGCATGCATGATATCAAGCTTTCAGCTAGTGTTGTTCATTTAAAATTAAAAAATCATAAAAATTTGACTAGGGCTTATTACTAATATTGTCTGAAATTACGTCAAATCCATGTAAACTAACGATAAAAAAATTACAATTCACTCACTATCTTGAAGATGCTTCGATATTTACATTTATTCCTTTTTTAATTATTGAAGCGAACAAAACTTTGATATATCCCATTTTCACTGCCTATTTACGAACATAATTGACTTTTTTGATGTTAATCATAAGATTAGTAATTGATAATTTAACTTTTATTCACCGGCTTTCTGCATGATTCAGAGCAGCGCTTTCATTTTTAATGATTTCAATATGAATATATTTGTCCGCTTAATTCATTTACCACACAGTTTCTTATTAGCGACAGAATTTGATTGATTAAGTATTTATCGAATAAATTCGTTGTGCAACTAGTATTCACTGCGCAGCTAGTCTAAAATTTGCTTGTAGAGTGTTGCTTGAAGATTTATAAAGGCAGGCTAGTCAAGTGATCCACAATATTCAAACCGTTTCTAACTACATTGAAGAAATTGAAAAACTCATTAACAACAAAAAACACAACTACTACTTTCGCGGACAGGATGATGCCTTTTCCAACACCTTACCAGCCGTATTTCGCAGTCGTAAATTACTAGATAATGAAGATAACTTATTTAATGACTTCTTGATGACTGATCCGCAGCTATTTGAAAAGTGTCGTACTAACTTTGAACGAATGGCCTTAATGGAGCACTACCATTTGCCAACGCGGCTACTGGATGTCACCACTAACCCCCTTATTGCCCTTTTCTTCGCTGTTAAGGGCGGAAAAGGTAATGGTGAAGTGTACATATATAAGGACCAACCGAACCCCAATAAATTGAAGGAAATGTTAGACGAACGTGGCTGGCATTATTTAGCAGCTGAATATGAAAGCAAAGCTGGCTTAACTAACCATAATTACTTCAAGAAAAACGCCTTCAGCAATGAAATGGAATTGGAGTCATCATTAGCCCGGCAGTCAATGGCCGATAAAAGCGCCTTTTTCCAAGCAATTAAACGATTCTACCAACTGGATAATGACTATATTGCCCAACAAGGCAAGCTATGGAGCAAGGGCTATTTCAGCTATTTTGAAGATGCAGATTCAAATTACTTTGCTGACTTTAAGCATGAACTACAAACAGTGCCCTTCCTGCGCTTGTTTGAAGAAGCCAAGCGAGACATTCCTAGCTTTTCTAATAAGCTGAATCCGCTGGAATTGATCGTTCCTAAAATTGTGACCATCAAGAAGATGAGTCGTCGAATGGAGAATCAGCAAGGACTGTTCCTCTTCGTCCCATTTGTCAGCGACGAGTACGATCAAACGGTTGATATTGATTATGTGGAAGTTGAACGCCGTGCTCAATTAGCCATCGATATTTTGAGCTTGTATAACCCTGACAATCCAAGTGAAAAGGAAAAGTATATTATTCCGGCCGAGTATAAACGGCCAATCCTTGACGAGTTGGCTAAACTAGGGATTGACTCCAGCTTCATCTATCCAGAAGATCACGCGAAAAAGGCCGAAATGATTAAGGAAAAATATCTTGGCCTATAGCCATGAATATAAATAAAGGGGCTGTGACATAAGTACATCTACATAGATTAAAAACGAACAACATTAATTTAAATGTTGCTTCCGGCGAAATTGTCGGGCTCATTGGTCCTTCCGGATCAGGCAAAACGACAATGATCAAGACCATGTTGGGAATGGAAAGCGTAACAGCAGGAACGGCTTTAATTCTGGGAAAAACAATGTCTAACCGGCTGATTCTCAGCAAAATTGGGTATATGGCACAATCGGATGCCTTATATGAAAGTTTATCGGCGCGAGAAAATCTCGCATTCTTCGGCAAAATGAAGGGTGTCACCGGTAAAAAGCTGCAGCAAGAAATTGACCATGTGAGTGCTGTGGTCGATCTCACTCCTGACTTAGATCAACGAATCGCCGACTATTCTGGTGGTATGAAACGGCGCTTGTCCTTAGCAATTGCCTTGCTGGCTTCACCCGAATTACTGATTCTGGACGAACCGACAGTCGGTATTGACCCTGCCCTGCGTCGCCAAATATGGAAAGAATTACGGGGCTTACGCGACCGGGGCCGCAGCATTCTGATTACAACACACGTGATGGACGAAGCAGAAAAACGAACCGGGTCGCTTTACTTTTGCACGGTGACATCATTGCCTTTGCGTCGCCGCACGAATTGGAAAAACAATACGGCGTGTCAACCATTGAAGATGTCTTCTTAAAGGCAGAAAAGAAGGAAGAACATGCGCACATTAGCAATCACTAAGCGGGTTTTAACCGAACTTTTCCGTGACAAACGAACACTTGTTTTGATGTTCATTGCCCCAATTATCGTCATGTGGCTAATGAACGTCATGTTTTCTGCTAACTCGAATACGAAAGTCAACATTGCCACCGTCAGTGTTAGTCAATCAATGCGCTCTAACCTGCGTAAAGTAGATGGGGTGTCGGTGGTGACATCATCCAATCAGCAAGCCAAGAAACGACTCGAGTAAAACGGCCTTAACTAAGCAGGCACTGAAAGCTGCTCTTACTAATACAACCATTAGTTCACTGCAAACTGGCGTCCGCCAATTGCAAATGGTAATTCGAAAGACCAACCCTAACATTACGCTTCCCAAGGGTACACAAACTGCTCCTTCGATTAGTAATCATTATCGCTATGGTGATGACGATACGGGTTTCTTTGCAAAGATCGTCCCCATTTTGATGGGCTTCTTCGTTTTCTTGTTTGTCTTTTTAATTTCCGGATTGGCATTATTGAGGGAGCGCACTTCCGGCACCCTCGATCGTTTGCTGGCCACGCCGGTGAAGAGGAGTGAGATCGTCTTCGGCTACATGTTAGGCTATGGCTTCATCTCCATAATTCAATCAACCATCATCGTTGTCGCAACAATCTGGCTCCTAAAGATTGAAGTCGTTGGCAATATCTTCAACATTATCATTATTAGTTTCTTGCTGGCATTAGTCGCGCTTGCATTTGGTATTCTGCTGTCGACCCCCGCCAACTCTGAATTTCAAATGATGCAGTTTATCCCATTAGTCATCGTGCCGCAAGTGTTCTTCTCTGGCATTATCCCGCTTGATTCCATGGCTTCGTGGATTCAATACATTGGTAAAATCCTGCCGTTAACCTATACCGGTGATGCTTTGACCAAGATCATCATGTATGGAAAAGGTTTAACTGATCTCGGCGGCGATATTCTCGCGCTACTGATCTTTTTAGTCGTGCTCCTGTGGCTCAATATCGTTGGTCTTAAACGCTATCGCAAAGTTTAATTAATTCGGCGGTGCAAATAATGGCACAAGTGCTCGCAAACTATGAAGAACAATTAGCTAATGCCCAGATGCCAGCGGGTAAAAAGAAAGTGCTGACCACCGCCCTCAAGCTTTTTGCTAGCAACGGCTTTCACGCAACAACCACGGCAAAAATCGCCAAACAAGCGGGCGTCAGCGAAGGCACGATTTACAAGTACTTCGCATCCAAACAAGACCTGCTTACTCAGTTGCTCCAGCCGATCTTGGAGGATATCAAAGACAATTTATTTAGTGACCTGGACGAGCAGCACGATTTAAGAACCATGGTAGACTTCATCGTGGACGACCGGATACAATTTATCGAAGCCAACTTCGACTTCATTCGCGTGATCTTCCACGGAGTATTAACGGGGCAATTACTTGATAATCAGACTCTGGAGAGCTTTTTGACTGGCAACAATGGTGTTTTGACCCGCCTGCAGGATATGCAGAAAGCTTTTCCCCAGATCAATCAGCAGTTAACGTCTCCACAAATGGCGCAGATCTTCGTGGGCCCCATTTACGCCTATGTTTTTCAAAATAAATTGCTCGGTCTGCCAGCCAGTGACAATGACATGGCTTTAATTAAGAAACAAATTCTAAATAACTTAACCATGAAATAAAAAATCAGGGCTGAAAATGAATTTCAGTCCTGATTTTTTAATTTAAATTTGCTTTTCTTACGTAACGAAAAAATTATATCAGGTTTAAAAATGATTCTCGATTACTTTAAATAACTGCCATTTTTATATTAATTTAATAATATAATCATTAAGCCGTTTGCCACCCTTTTGACACGTGGGAAGGGGGTGTGAACGTTGAACTTCTATGACTACCTATTACGAGTTTATTATAGCATAACCTAGAATACTGCTCACTAATAAGGATCCATTCTTTAGAAATAAAACTTTACCCTGCATTTAAAGCTTAAAAAACACCTTTTCAGATATCCCGCCGGCTTAGGTCAGTAATCAAATGACGTAATCTGCATACCAGTATTTAAAACGCTATATCTTACTTATACAAAATTATTATTTAGTATCCTTCGGCAGCATGCCATCTGGATTTTCGTTTAATGCGCCGACGATTTCGTGAGCCGTGTATGGTTCTTCTAAATACTTAACTTCTTCAGCCGTTAAGTTGACATTCATCGCAGCTGCAGCGTCATGCACTTCGATTTCTTAATTTAATTATTAAATTCTATACTAACAGGGCTAATGCCTATAGACTTGTCCATCAACCATCTCTTCATTAAAATAGGAACGAAATTCATCAATAAGGAAACCATCTAATGAAAAGATATCGAATTCTTTCTATAGCTTACCTTACAGTTTGTGCCATCATTATCGGCATACTCACTGGGTTTTACCTAAACACCATTAATTATGTGATCGAGCTGATCTGGCAAGACATTCCCCGTTGGCTACACATCCCTAGTCAATGGAAGGCAGTTGCTCTTTGTCTTCCTTTTGGCTTATTAATTGGGCTAGTGCAAAAATACATTGGCGCTTATCCGCTAACGATCGCCCAAATCCTGAACAAGGTTAGAATTAGGGGTTACTTTCCTTACCAAAATTGGAAAAAGATTCTGTTTGCGGGCCTCTTAATTCTTGGTGCTGGGGGGAGCATCGGTCCTGAAGCTAGCGCCAGTGGTTTAGTCGCCGGAATGGTTTACTGGTTTGGTTGTCGTTATAAATTAATCGTCGACCAGTCTGCCGATTATGCATCACAGTCGTTGCCGCGTCAACTAAGCGCGATCATCAATACTCGCACACAAGAACACCATTATAAAAACAAGATTGGCGAATACTTCGCTAATGACCAACGGAAAAAACTCTTCTACTGGGTCTGGACGCTCGTTGGACTAGTCGGTTTCTTTGGCTATTTCCACTTCTTCCCCCAAGAAGGAGTCATCGGCTTCCATCACCCGGTAATTCACTGGCAATGGCAAGGACTGCTAGTAGTTATCCCGGCACTGATCATTGGTTGGCTTTTTGGCTACTTCTTTGTTAAAGTCAGCCGCTTATGTGAACACTGGCTCAGTGATCCCAACTGGACCATCCTCAAAGCAATCGCTGGTGGGGTCTTGTTAATCGCTGGATCCTACTTCAGTCGTGACATTCTCTTCTCTGGTGAATTCAGTATCGTTCCGTTCGCTCACCATTCATTAACGATGAGCCCCGTTTACCTGATTCTGCTCGCTGTGATCAAAACGGTTGTGACCAACGCTGGCTTCGCACTCGGTTGGCGGGGTGGGACCATTTTCCCTGCTATTTTCAGTAGCCTTGCGATTGGTGCCGCACTAGCGCAAGCCCTTCCGTGGATGCCTCGTCTAACCGCCTGTGTGGTCGTGGCAACCTCAATCACGGTGATCCTGGAAAATCCATTGATCAGTGCGATCATCTTGATTCTATTGTTACCAATTCAGTTTAGTATTTTTATTATTTTAGTTTGTTATTTAACTAGTTATCTTACCAAGCATTATCAATTCTTACGTCCATAAAGAGAGAGCACAAATAGGCCTCAAGCGTTCACAAAGTTAAACCAAATCATTCTTTTACAACTACAACTGTCGGGCTCCAGTGTTCACCAGTTGAAGCAATGCATTAGTTATTCGGCTGATTATTTGCCGGCCGGCTGCCCAAAATGTAACGCCGAATTAATGCTAACACTTCGTTATTTTGCGGCAGTGCCGAATGCTGCGCTAGTCGACCAGTAAACGTGATCTGCGTATAGTGCTTAACTGCTCCTTGGTAAAAGTACTTGCCTGACAGAAAACTACTTAATGGCACTAAACCGTCTTCCACGTAGTTCTCCGATCCAGCTACCGAATACATCTGCAAATTTTTCGGTAACTTATTGCGGTACTTAATGAAATCACTAAGCATCTCCGTCCGTCGATTATCTGGTTCAGCAAAGTTATATGGCGACCCAATCGTCATTAACCGTTTAATCCAAATTTGCCGTTCGTTAAAGTAGTGCTCCAAGAAGTAGGTATAGATCAGACCACCGTTGGAGTGGCCAATCCCCTTAAAGTTATTGAAGTTATACTGCCGCTTTAATTGGTTGAAGGCCGTATTAAACATCCGCGCCTGCTGTTTGATATTGCTATAGCCATCATGATTATGTTCAAAGCTTACCACTTTCCAGTAAGCATAGTAATTTTGGAAAAGCTGTGTGTGCCCATTAAATAGATAAAACAATTGCGTCCCTTCTGGCTGCATCTCCCTAATGGTTCTTTCATTAGCAACAAGATACCCTTGCTGCAAGACAATGAGTAACTTCGCTTCATCAACCGTTTTTGCAATCACAAAATCACTTTTAATGCCCAACACATCGCGGTAGTAGCTTTTTTCATCCTCATCTGCAGCAACCATGATACAAGCAAGACTGCTTAGCTGATCAGTCGTAATTTTCTTGTCGTGATTATTAAACCGATTTTGAGCAACACTAATCATTAATGGTGATTTAGTCAAAAACTGGTTATGCTATTCCGCTGATAACGCCCGCCGTTGATCGGAGAAATCCAAGTCAATCTGGTCTGTTAATAGTAGTTGAAACAACTGATTATGTTGGCCACTGGTTATCTTTACCTTTACCTGCGGATACTGAGCTGAAAAAGCCGTCACCGCCTTCAGAAACTCAGTAGTTCCAAACATCTGTAGGTAGCCAAATTTTAAAACATATTCCTCTTGCTCAGCATTGGTGTAAATTAGTTATGGATGGCCAAATAGGCTGGGCTGATGGTCAAATTGGTGACGCTGGCTATGGTGAACACTGTGAGTAATTAAGGTCATATAATAAAAGTACGGATCAATGAAGTTTAAACATTTCATTGATCCGTACTTTTTGCCCGAATCCCTCTACGATACCTACTATCTACATCAAATTAGATTTCTCTAAGAAAATTTGAAATTTAGCTTGCATTATCTGATTTTGCATGTTATTTTAACAACAATCAATTATTACAAGTAATCAAATCAGTAGATTGCATGTCTCAATGTTCAGAAAGCTGGTGGTTGATGCAAACCAGTCAAGGCATGGAATTGAATTACCGCTTGTACGAATCCATTGGTACCGTTAGCAACCAATACGAGGTGGAAGGTCATCGACTTTCTAGCTAGGTGGTACCGCGGTAATACGTCCTGGTTGAGCTTTAAGCTCGCCGGGACGTTTTTTATTTGGGAGGAAATATAATGAAAAATAAACGATATAGCATGCACACGAATTTTCACAGTTTTCAATCATCACTTAACTGGCAAAAAATGAGGTGCAAAGCATTATGAAGAAAATCAGTTTTAACGAATCAGTCGCAATCTTAGTCATCATGTTAGTAATCCTCGGGGTGGGCGTGATCGGTTTCGGCCTATCCCCACAAGTTCCCGTTCTGACGGTCATCGGTTTATTAATGGCTTGGCTAGCTTTTCGCAAAGTCTCCTGGAAGGAAATCACTGATGGTATTACCGAAGGAATCTCCACCGCCATTGTTCCGATCTTTATCTTCCTCTTAATCGGTAGCTTGATTGCCGTTTGGATCAAAGCCGGCATCATTCCGTCACTGATGTTCTTAGGATTCCACTTAATCAGTGCTCAGTTCTTCGTACCTTCTGTTTTCATCGTTTGTTCACTAGTAGGGGTGGCAATCGGGACCGGCTTCACCACCGTTTCTACCGTTGGCTTAGCCCTCTTCGGCATGGGGACTACGTTAGGCGTCAACCCCGCATTAACTGCTGGAGCCATCATTTCCGGTGCAGTCTTCGGTGATAAGATGTCGCCATTATCTGACTCTACCAACCTGGCATCCGCCGTTGCTGGATCAGACCTGTTCGCCCACATTAAAAACATGATGTGGACCACTATTCCCGCCTTCGTTGTTTCATTGATTCTCTTTGCGGCGCTGGGTTTGACGAACCAGGGATCTTCAATGAGTAGCATTACTAAGACATCCGCAGTCTTGACCCAAAACTTCTCCGTTTCCTGGTGGGCGGCTCTGCCAATCATCCTGATGTTCGTTTGCGCCTGGCGAAAGCTGCCAACCATTCCAACCCTGTTCTTAAACATCTTCGTCTCGATTGTCATGATCTTCGTTGAAACTCCTAGCTTCGCAATTAGTAAACTAGCAAACTTAATCGAATCTGGTTTTGTCGCTAAAACTGGTAATAAGGCCGTCGATGCATTACTTAGTCGGGGCGGAATCTCCAGCATGATGGGCACCGTTTCCCTGATTATCATGACGCTGGCCCTTGGCGGAATTTTGATGCACGAAGGAATTATCGCAAATTCTATGAAACCATTAATTGAACGCTTGAAGAAGCCCGGTCGTCTGGTTACGACCACCATTTTATCCGGAATCGGCGTGAACCTCTTTGTTGGTGAACAATATCTTTCAGTGATCTTACCAGGCAATGCATTCCGTACGGCCTTTAAGCGGATCAGCCTTTCTCCACTGGCTTTGAGCCGGGTACTGGAAGATGGCGGTAGCGTGATCAACTACTTAATTCCATGGGGTGTCGCTGGTTCATTCGTCGCTTCTACGTTAGGCGTTCCCGTTCTCCACTTCCTGCCATTCACCTTCTTCAGCCTGTTATCACCAATCTTCTCCATTTTGAGCGGCTTCACTGGTGTAGGCCTCAAGTGGGCTGACGGTCGTAGCCAGAAGAAGACTGTCAAGGAAAACAGTAATGATGCATTATTAGATTAAAAATACGTAATTACTTGTCGTTTTCGCCTAAAATAAACTGCCCTCAAATTGCTAGATCTGTCTAACAATCTGGGGGCAGTTAACTTTTATAGGATAAAATCTATCCATCTAAGCCGAGAAGTCTCGAATATTATAAAACCAGTTTTATATTCTTAGTCAGGCTTCAAAAAGTGTGAAATAAATTTCATACTTATTCTATAATCGCAATAAATATAAAATTATCTTTAAATCATATTGAAAGGAGTGGAAACATGATTAAACGAGAAAGCTACATGAAACGATTAAACCTCGTTCGAGATAAGCAAATTATTAAAGTATTAACTGGGGTTCGGCGGTCTGGCAAGTCCACAATTTTAAAAATGTATGAACAACGATTAAAGGAACAATTTCAGATTGCTGATAATCAAATTCAACATCTTAATTTTGAAGATTTAGGTATTTCTGACCTCCAAGATTACCGCAAACTATATAATTATCTTAACCAGCATTTAGTTGCAGATAAAATGAACTACATTTTCTTTGATGAAATTCAAAACGTACCTCATTTTGAAAAAGCTTTAGATAGTTTATTTATCAAGAAAAATGTAGATTTATATGTGACAGGTTCAAACGCCTTCATGTTTTCTGGAGAGTTATCAACTCTCTTGTCGGGCCGTTATATTGAGATTCATGTTTTTCCACTCTCATTTAGAGAATTCTTGCCGACAGTTAATGATGAAGACAAAAAACAAGCCTTTGATCGGTATTTATCAAAAGGCGGTTTCCCATTTGCAACTCAGCTAAATGACAATCAAACATACTATGACTATATTGACGGTATCGTCAACACGGTCTTAGTTAAGGATATCTTGTCCCGCAAAGAGCGTGGAAATGCCAACCTCGTTAAAGAATTAGCTAAGTATTTAACAGATACCACTGGAAATCTAATTACCCCACGAAAAATAGCAGGACTAATGACTTCTAAAGGTATCAAAATAAGTCCAGCGACTGTAAGTTCATACTTGAAAAATTTTACTGATGCATTTCTCTTCTACAAATGCGATCGTTATGATATTAGTGGCAAAAGATATTTGACAATCAACTCAAAGTATTACACAGTTGATCCTGCACTAAGAATTGACTTATTAGGAACTAAACGACCGAATTTTGGCAGTCGCTTAGAAAATATCGTTTACCTGGAATTGTTACGTCGTGGTTATGAAGTTTATGTTGGTTCACTCGGCAGCCGGAAAATTGACTTTGTCGCAATCAAAAATGGCGTTAAAGAATACTATCAAGTTTCTCTATCAGTTAAAGATGAACAAACTTATCAACGCGAAGTTCGCGGATTTCAGCAAATTCATGATAACTTTCCTAAAAGGCTGATTACTGAAGATAGTGGTTATTACAATGATAACGGTATTGAACAAATTAATGTCATTGACTGGTTATTGTCCTAATAAATTTCAACGTTAAACAAAAACCGCCAGATCTCCCTGGCGGTTTTATTAGTGCTGACTAGAGGATTCGAACCTCCGACCTCATCATTACTAGTGACGTGCTCTGCCAACTGAGCTAAGTCAGCATTTATTAACATACGAATTATATCAAAGTCATAGCTAATTGCAAGTGCTTTTTTGAAAACTTAGAATTCCGAATAATCGAATAATATGAAAAGCATCACCAACCATATAATTTTCCTAAATTTCAAGAATAAGTTAGCCACTGGACTCAAATAAATAATACTGACCAATTGATTATTGGTTGATGGAGCTGTGATATCTCTTGGTAGAAGGCCTTACGATAGATATCCATTGACGAATGTC
>DXFH01000020.1 GCA_019114515.1 Candidatus Limosilactobacillus merdigallinarum | reverse complement strand
TTGAACATAATGTAATTGTGGGGTGGTAGTGTGCAAGAGCTAAATGATGATCAGGCGGTAACTCCTAAGAAGGGGCAGGATGACCAAACGATTGCAACGATTGATCGATTGTTTGATGACAATAAGGAGCTAATGGAACGGCTAAGGGATAAGTAATGTCAGCTGATGATATGAAGACCGCTGTGAAAAAGAATAAACGACTGGCTTCCGATTAAGAAGTTGGCCGTTTATTTGCTATAATAGGGGAAGTCAATTACGAGAAAACGGAGGAATAACCTTGAAATTAAATATTCCAGTTCATAAGAATGAAGAGTACCCGGCTAAGGTGGTCGACCTGACCTACGAGGGCAACGGGGTCGTCAAGATCGATGACTTCCCGGTCTTCGTGCCGAATGCCCTGCCAGGTGAGGAGATCACGGTTAGGATCACCAAGGTGGCCAGTCACTTCGCCTGGGGCCGGGTGATGGAATGGCAGACCAAGAGTCCTGACCGGGTGGACGTGAAGGATAAGAAGTACATCCAGACTGGGATTGCGCCGCTGGGGCACCTGAAGTACGCGGCTCAACTGAAGTTCAAGCAGCACCAGATCAAGGAGCTCCTGGAGAAGGCCCACCTGGACGATATCGACGTCCTGCCGACGATGGGGATGACAACACCATACCACTACCGGAACAAGGCCCAGGTACCGGTGAAGATGGTGCATGGCCAGCTCCAGACTGGTTTCTACAAGCGGGGCAGCCACACCCTGGTACCGATCGAGGACTTCTACATTCAGGATCCGCAGATTGATAAGGCCATCGTGGTGGTCCGCGATCTCCTGCGCCAGTACCATGTGACGCCGTATGATGAACGGACTGGCAAGGGGATAATCCGGACGGTGATGGTGCGCCGGGGTTACTACAGCCATGAGGTGATGGTCGTGCTGGTCACGAATACCAAGCGCCTGCCGATGGCGGATCAGATCGTCAAAGGCATCGTGGCTGGCGTGCCAGAAGTCAAGAGTATTGTCCAGAACATCAACGATAAGCGGACCAACCGCCTGCTGGGTGACCAGGACAAGACACTGTGGGGCAAGGACGAAATCCACGACCAGTTGCTGGAAATCGACTTTGCGATCTCGCCATTGTCCTTCTACCAGGTCAACCCGCAACAGACTGAGCGCCTCTACCAGACGGCCATCGACAACGCCGGGCTGGACGGCAGTCAGACCGTGATCGATGCTTACTGTGGGATCGGGACGATTTCCCTGGCGGTGGCCAAGCACGCCAAGCAGGTCTACGGGGTCGAAATTGTGCCCGCCGCAATCGAGGACGCTAAGCATAATGCCAAGCGGAACGGGATCAAGAATGCCAAGTTTGTAGTCGGCAAGGCGGAAGAGCAGTTTGCCAAGTGGCAGGCAGCGGGCCTGAAGCCAGATGTGGTCATCGTGGACCCACCACGCAAGGGTCTGGCGGAATCCCTGATCGAAGCCACTGGTAAGATGGGACCGCAGAAGGTGATCTACGTATCTTGCAACCCGGCGACCCTGGTGCGGGACATCAAGCGCTTCGGTGAGCAGGGCTACCACGTGGTTAAGCCGATTCAGCCGGTGGATCAGTTCCCACAGACGACGCATGTCGAATCTGTTACGGTCCTTGAATGCACAGAAAAATAGCTCATAAACCGTGTCATGGCGGCATTTACGGATGATTAAAAGTGTGCATTTTTCTTTCTGAACGATTGGAATTTGCACACTTTTTCTATTTAGGGCCGGCGGGTCGAGTGTTCAATGTCCTATTTTGATAGTCGAGTAGACAAAGGTCCAGTTTGGCAGGTCGTGTCGATTAGGGTAGTGAAAGTAGAGGTGAGCGTTGATATGGAGGTATTTGTCGCTGGCGCGAAAAGAGGATAATTTAGAACCGAGGATTGAGTTAGCAAGTGCGCAACGACGAATTGGCAATTTTGTCTTATAAAGGCGAAATTTGGCGGGACAGTAATATACTCGACATCAATCAATACAAGATAAAACTTTTCACCATAGGAATTCTCTACTAATCTATATATGTATATAGTAAAATCATTTAGGATAAACAATTTTATACTAAATGATTTTTTTGGAGGAGAAAATAATGAAAAATATAAAACTAAAGTTGGGAGATGTTATTCATTCGTATAATGGTGAACACGATGACCATATTGTTCAGCTATGTAACTTATTATTAATAAATAAAAGGGGAAGCTATTCACAGATTGAAGGATTTTACTGTGATGTGTGCAAAAAGGCCTATGCTAAGAATTTACAATATTTAAAAAGAAAATTCTCGAACTATCAGTATGATAGTCCCTCTGAACATCTGGAGTTTAATGAGAAAGGGTATAGTTTGAAGGGAAAGTTTATTACTAGGTTGAGTGACCTTAATATTAGCGGTCATGATTTTAGAGACATCATCGCATTAGTGCCGATACTGACTTTGAATGGTGAAATTATTAGCAAACGTATACCGGCTTTATTATGCGAGAGTTGTTACCGGTTCTACATTTTGGAAACAGAAATTAAGAGCTTAGAGCGTTGTGGCAAGATTTTATGCAGAGTAGTAACCGAAGAATATTGGAACTCTAATGATATCAAAAACGCTAAGTTTAATTTAAAGAGTGAGTCAATTCTTTATCAGATGGGTTATAACGTTAATAGTCAAATTAATTTACGATATTGGGAACGTCAAAGAATTCTTTTGAATGTTATTAGCAATGGCATCTTAACTAAAGGGGAAGTATTATCGCACATAGATTACTTAATCAAAAGAAGTGAAGATCGCATAGTGTTAAGCAAAGCTGTAAGAAAATGGAAAGCAGATAGGCAATTTGTTGCAAATATTGATTTAGATCTGCAGAGCTATAAAGTTGAGGAAATAAGAATTAGGAGACACAATGTTTAAATACACAAGTAGAATGATAGAGAGAGATTTTGAGTTAGAAAGAGACTTTGGAATTTCCGAACTTAAAATTTACGCATACAGATATGATGATTCATTAAGAGTTATAGGATCCATTAAATCATCTAGGATTAAAGAAGCGTTTACATTGGCCTTAGTGGCTTATGATACAAATGGGGACATAGTTTTAACCGATGAAAATGATAGTTATGGTTCTGGGATTGTTACGAGTAGAATATCACCTAAAACTTTTTTTGATGATTTTCCATTCAGCTTTTCATGCTGGGAGTCACAAGTTCCAAAGATTTCAAAAATTAAAATTTATCCGGTAGGTGATTAGTTGTGGTAATAGATGAGATAGCAAAAGAACTTGCAAAGGAAACTCCAACAAGCTTGGAAAATATACAAAATGTTTTGAATAACATAGAATTAGGAGAGTTGGAACGTAACTTAACAATAATATGCTTTATGGCTGATATGTTTGGTGAAAATGGTCCTAGTTTAGGTATAGTTGCTACTACACTAAAAAACGATTACGGATTAACATCTGAATCTATTGAATGGTGCTACCAATTAGTGAACAAATTTTTAAGCTATCGTAAACAATTTTTGAAGAGTAAAAATCAATTTTCTTCAGAATATGTGAACCTCAGAAATATTTCAGAAGATAACAATTTACCAAAATCTGTTATTGTGAGAATAGATAAAGATGAAAGAAAATTTGGTATTACTGATATAAATTGCACTATAAAAAAAGAAGAATCTTATTATGATGGCTTGGGTGAAGTGAGGCTGTTTGGTGAAGTTAAACACCAAGCAAGTAATAAAACTGCACTAATTTATGTCATTGTATATAATGATAATAATGAGATTATATGCTATAACAGCGAGACAGAGCTATCTAAGAAGAAAGGAAAGTCAATAATAGACGTTAGCCTAGCCTTTCCTTTAGATGAAAACATTTCAGCAATTTATTTAAAACCAGCTCCTGATCCTTGGGCATATGGATAAAATATTCAAACTATAAAATGACACCCAGCCCAAATAACTGAATGCCAAATATCCTAAATTTCACATATTAACTTTAATAACTTCGCCATCTTTGAACGTGAACTCTATGTAGCGTTTGAAGATGGTGATTTTTTCTACCAAGCGACGAACTAGTTGTTCATCAAAGTCTACCAGGCCATATTTATGGAATTCGACCAGTTTATTAATCTCATCAATGCTGTGTAGTTTAGCTTGTTGGTTAGTTTCACGACTCTGTACTTTTTCTTTTTGTTTCCGCAGGTCCATAATTTGTTGGGTTAGGGCATCGCAATTTTGATGCTGGTTGGCGGCCTGGATGAGCTGCATTTGGACCTCTTCCAGTTGCTTATCGAGTTGATCAAGGGTGGGTCCTTTAGAATTTTTGATGACCTTCATAATGTTAGCCTTGATCTGTTTGCCAGCTAACTCGTGTCCTTCAATGAGCTGGTTAAAGGCTTCCACGGTGGCTTCCTTTAGCAGTGGTTCTTTGACATTTCTAATCATGCATCGCCTTCCGGTTTTGCTTCGCTTTATTCGACTAGCACAACGCCAGACTGCTACCTTTTCTGGTCGGTACCACATATTCCGTTGAAAAATGTCGCCGCATTTTCCACAAAAGACTATTTGGGAGAAACAATATTTGCCGTTAAGTCGCCGGTGCTTACCATTCTTAGTAGTGATCCCGTTTTGTCGTTGTTTGATGAGCTGCTGGACTTGCATGAATACCGGCTTGGGAATAATCGCGGGATGGTCGTTTTCTACATAGTATTGAGGCATGATACCGTTATTCTTGACGCGTTTCTTGCTCAGAAAATCAACAGTGTAAGTCTTTTGCAATAGAGCATCACCCATGTATTTCTCATTCTTTAGAATTTTTGAAACACCGCTGGATTGCCAGTTCTTTGTTTTACCACCAGTTAAAATACCATCAGCTTTGAGTGAGTCCGCGATTTGCTTCATACTCATCCCGTTTAGATAACTATAGAAGATCTGTTTGATGACTTTGGCTTCTGCCGGTTCAA
>DXFH01000019.1 GCA_019114515.1 Candidatus Limosilactobacillus merdigallinarum | reverse complement strand
ATTTGAGATAGCTCTCAAAAATATTGATTAAGCGAATTGACTTCGCAAATGTTATTGCCTCGATCAAACGATCAAGGACCCTACACATTTGATTCGTCGAAACTTTGTTCAGTTTTCAAAGGTCTACCGTGATGATTGAATAGATCAACCAGCAATTAGTATTTTAACCGATTAATTAATCTCTGTCAAGAGTTAATTTTAATTGATTAAGTTGTTAGCTGAATCAGATAACCGATCTCCTTAACAACGTTTACTAATATACAGGCATTCCTATTAGGTGTCAACAACAAATTATAGCTTTTCATTTGCCCAAATAAGGCAAAAATCGAACTTAAGACTTGATTGATCAATCATTTATCATCAAAACACGAACTTACTCTACCATCAATTAGCCTTATAACGCTTCGTAACTTCCTATACCTGAACTTTTGAAAGAATGAATTTTTTTGATAATAATATATGGCTATTAATTAGCAAGGATGATTACTGATGCCGCCTTCTTAATCTACCTGCATTCACGGTCTCTTCTGTATAACTGATGGGACTACGCCGCAGCATGCACAATCAACATCCAATCGTTTGTCAGCTATTTTACAAATACTCTTCACTGCTACTTATTGTCTATACAGAGATTTTTGTATTGCCAGAGGAAAATAAAAAGACGAGGAATCTCCTCGTCTTTTTCTTATCTATTAAATTGGATATTAGTTGTCCTTCTTCGGCCGCATCGTTGGGAAGAAGAGTACGTCACGAATGGACTTAGCATCCGTCATCAGCATTACCAACCGGTCAATGCCGACACCAAGACCGCCCGTCGGTGGCATACCGTATTCCAGGGCTTCGACAAAGTCCTCATCAATTGGCTGGTATTCATCGTTACCTTCAGCGTGTTCCTTAGCTTCGGCTTCAAAACGCTGCCGTTGGTCAATTGGGTCGTTTAGTTCAGTAAAGGCATTAGCGTATTCCTTACCAAGAATGTAAAGTTCAAAACGATCAGTGAACCGATGATCATCACGATTAATGTGTGCTAATGGTGAAATTTCCTTCGGATGACCATAGATAAAGATTGGCTGTTGCAGCTTATCTTGAACCAAGGTTTCAAAGAAGGCATTGATGATATGGCCAACCTTCCACCAGCTTTCGTATTCTACACCGTGTTCGTCAGCCAGCTTCCGCGCATCTTCTACGCTCATCTCCTGCCAGAAGTCGACTCCCGTGTACTTCTTAATGGCGTCTACCATGTGCATCCGGGCAAATGGCTTGCTAAAGTCCAGTTCAGTGCCTTGGTAGGTAATTTTCAGGTCATTAGTAACTTCCTTAGCGGCTGCCTTAAAGATACCTTCCGTTTCATCCATGACATCATTAAAGTCAAAGTAGGCAGCGTAGGTTTCCATCGTGTCAAACTCAGGGTTGTGGTATGGGTCCATTCCTTCATTCCGGAATACCCGACCGAGTTCATAAACCCGTTCCATACCACCAACAATCAGTCGCTTCAAGCGCAGTTCAGTGGCAATCCGCAGGTACATATCAATATTTAAAGCGTTGTGGTGAGTGATAAATGGACGTGCTTCGGCACCAGAGGCAACGTTTTCCAAAATTGGTGTTTCCACTTCAGTAAACTGATTTTCATCCATGTAACGCCGGATAGCCTTGATAATCTTTGTCCGCGTAATGAAACGATCAAAGCTATCCCGGTTAGTAATCAGATCCAAGTAACGTTGACGGTAAACCAGTTCAGGGTCTGACAAGCCATGGTACTTATCTGGCAGCGGACGCAATGCCTTCGTCAAGAAGGTAATCTTGCGTGCCCGAATCGTCAATTCACCGGCACGGGTCTTAAACAGGTCACCGGTAATGCCCCAGAAGTCACCGATATCGGAATCCTTAAATACTTGGTAATCATCATCGCCGACAATATCCTTACGTACATAGAATTGGATCTTGCCACCACGATCAAGCAGGTCAGCAAAGCTAGTCTTACCACTGCCCCGCTTAGCAATCATACGGCCGGCAACCGTCACCATATTCTGTTCCTTAGCTAACAGGTCGCTGTTATAGTTGTCGTACTTAGCGTGAATATCTGAAGAAATATCGTGGTCTGGGTCAAAACGGTGTCCAAACGGATCAATTCCCTTATCGCGCAGGTCCTGCATCTTTTGACGACGCACGATCATTTGATCATTGAGCTTCTCTTCTCCCATTAAAAAAATCCTCCTAATGTGTTCTTGCAGCTTTCATAGCTTGGTGTTCTTCATACTTATCCAAAAAACGGTCAAACAAATCATCCGCTTCTGCTTGGGTAGTTGCAGACATTAAAGCAACTTTCGTCCGGGCTGAACGCGGGATGCCTTTCAGGTAATATGCGGCCTGTCCACGGAACTCACGAATACCAACATATTCACCCTTCAAGTCACATAATGCCGCCAGGTGTTCTTTGGCAGTTTTGATTTTCTGTTCCGGTGTTGCTTCTGGCAGTAGTTCACCGGTTTCTAGGTAATGAACTGTCCGCGTCAGCATCCATGGGTTCCCCATTGCTGCCCGGCCGATCATGACGGCATCACAACCGACTTCATCAAGCATCCGCTTGGCATCTTCTGGTGTTTTTACATCACCATTGCCCATAAATGGAATATGTAATTCCTGAGCAACGTCATGTAAAATGTGCCAATCGGAATGTCCTGAATACATCTGTTTGCGAGTCCGACCATGCATTGCGATTGCAGAGGCACCAGCACGTTCAGCTGCTAAGGCATTCTTTACAGCAAAGATATGCTGGTCGTCCCAGCCCGTCCGCATTTTAACCGTCACGGGTTTTTTAACTGCATCGACTACGTATGAAACCATCTCGTAAACTTTATCCGGATTCAACAGCCAGCGTGCACCAGCATCAGTATTAACCACTTTGTTAACCGGACAACCCATATTGATGTCGATTACGTCCGCATCCGTATTTTCATCAACAAATTTCGCTGCCTGGACTAATGTTTCCTTAGTGCCACCGAAGATCTGAATGCCCATTGGATGCTCATGTGGATCTACTGTCATCATCGATAATGTCTTCTTGTTGCGGTACATGATACCACGGTCAGAAATCATTTCACAGACGACGTAACCCGCACCGAACTTTTTACAGATCACCCGGAAAGCTTTGTTGGTCACACCAGCCATCGGTGCAACTACTACCTGGTTAGGGATTGTAATGTCCCCGATGTGCCATTCCATCTCGTTCCCCCTCTTGCGTCTAATAAAATTATTGTAGCTCAGTAAAAACAAAACTGGCAAGTCGCTCCTACTTGCTCTCTGAACGTTTAAGCAACTTTTTCAGTTCATCCTCATCAAAATGATATTTCTTGCCACAGAACTGACAAACGGCCTCGGCCCCATGGTCTTGTTCAATCATGACTTCCAAGTCCTTCTTGTTGACGCTGGCTAAGGCATTGGCAAAACGTTCCTTGCTGCAGTCGCAATGATAGGCAACCGGCATCTTATCCAAGATCTTTAAATCTTGCCCCTTAAAGATTAACCGTAAGATATCTTCCGGCGTTTTACCTTCCCGTAGCATGGAGGAAACTAGCGGCAACGATTTGATAGATTTCTCCAAGCCACTGATTTGCTCATAGCTTGCGCCTGGCAGCACTTGGACAAGGAAGCCCCCCGCCATCGTAACATCATCATGTTCATCAACAAAGACGGACAGTCCCATTGATGAAGGGATTTGTTCTGACTGTGCCAGGTAATAAGTAAAGTCATCACCCAGTTCACCAGATACCAGGTTAACTTGCCCCGTATAAGGCGTTTTGTCATCTGGAGCCATCTTGGTGACTGACAGTGTCCCTTCCTTGCCAACACCACCAGAAACATCAATCTTGCCTTTAGCGTTTAGTGGCAGGTTAACGTGAGGGTTATGCAGGTAACCCTTTACCGTCCCCTTTGAAGTACCATCGATTACCATGTAGCCGATAGGACCGTTACCTTGAATTTTGACTGTCATTCCTTCCTTAGCCTGCAAGCCAGAAGTTGATAACAGTAATGTCCCGATTAGTGCCCGGCCAAATGCGGCAGAAGCGGTCGACCAGGTATCGTGAATCTTATGTGCTTCTTCTACTAAATTAGTTGCGCGCACGGCGTATGCCCGAAACATGCCGTGTTCAGCAACGCTTTTTACTAAATAATCGTCAGCCATGTTTTTCTCCTTTGCATGTTATCAATAGTTATTGTAAACAATTTTGCCAAAATAAAAAGGAACTAGGACATTAATCCTATGTAATTGCAAATACCACAACGCGGCATAGTAAATAAATGGGCCCAAGTGTTCGGATCTACCGAACGCTTGGGCCCAATTCATGCTCGCGGGATTTGTCAACGAAGTCGTAAACGACTATTGTCTGAATTCCAATTCATTTTAAGCTTGTGGATCGTCAGAATGATCATTCTGCTCGCTGCTCTGGGCACTATCACTAGTGTTTTCATTGCCATTATCAGCAGATTGTGGTGCTTCTGCCTGATCACTTTCAGCCGGCTGCAAGTCTTGAATCTCTTGTGCATGGCTGCTTTCATTCTGTTCAATCAGACGCTTTTGTTCATTCTCTTTGTTACGCCGATCCTTTTCATTTTCACGGCGCTCCAATTCACGCTTAGCTTCTTCAAAAGTGGTTGCCCGCTGTTCAGCACTAGCTGCTTCCACGTCGTGTTCCGGCATCTTCCCCGTCTTGTACAGACTAAGAATCTGCTTTTCATCCAACGTTTCGTACTTCAGCAATGCTTCCGCAATTAGCTTGTGCTGTTCACGGTGCGTCTCAATGATATGCAAGGCTTGCTCATGACCCTGAACCAAGATCCGCCGTACTTCTTGATCAATCAATGCTGCCGTTTCTTGCGAGTATGGTGATTGATCATAACCCTGACCAGTGAAGACTTGACCAGAACTCTGCAGTTCAACCGGACCAATCTTATCACTCATCCCATATTGGGTGACCATGGCACGTGCAATCTGCGTAGCTTGTTCAAAGTCATTCGATGCACCGGATGATTGTGACTTGAAGATTAATTCTTCGGCCGCACGACCACCCATCAAACCGGCAATCTGCTCCTCAGCATTCTTCTTGCTCATCAGCATCTGGTCTTCCTTAGGCAGCATAATTGCGTACCCACCGGCACGGCCACGCGGCACAATGGTTACCTTGTGAACAACCCGCGCATCGTTCAATACCAGACCAACAATCGTGTGACCGGCTTCGTGGAAAGCAACCGTCCGCCGTTCTTCTGGTGAAACGACCCGATCACGTTTAGCTGGACCAGCAATAACCCGATCTTCAGCTTCATCCATATCAGACGCATCGATTTGATCCTTATTCCGCCGTGCAGCCAGCAAGGCAGCTTCATTTAGCAGGTTAGCCAAATCGGCACCCACAAATCCAGGCGTCTGCTTGGCAATTTCCTTCAGATCAACATCTGGTGCCAATGGCTTATTCTTCGCGTGAACCCGCAGAATTGCTTCACGACCCTTGACGTCAGGACGGCCAACCAGAATTTTCCGGTCAAAACGACCTGGACGCAGTAAGGCTGGGTCCAAGACATCAGAACGGTTGGTAGCGGCAATAACGATAACACCTTCATCGCCTTGGAAACCGTCCATTTCAACCAGTAATTGGTTCAGCGTTTGTTCACGTTCATCGTGACCACCGCCAATGCCACTGCCACGCCGACGACCAACGGCATCAATTTCATCAATGAAGATAATTGATGGTGCGTTCTTCTTTGCGGTTTCGAAAAGATCCCGCACACGGCTGGCACCAACACCGACAAACATTTCAACGAAGTCAGAACCAGAAATTGAGTAGAATGGTACACCGGCTTCACCGGCAACGGCCCGTGCTAACAGGGTCTTACCAGTACCCGGAGGACCCTCCAGTAGAACACCAGATGGAATCTTAGCACCTAAGCGCATAAATTTCTTTGGGTTCTTCAGGAATTCAACAACTTCGACTAATTCCTGTTTTTCTTCCTCTTCCCCAGCAACGTCGGAGAAGCGAACCTTGTTTTCTTTTGCATTTGATGGCTTAACGTGCGTCTTACCGAAGTTCATCACGCCACGGCCGCCACCACCCTGACCAGCTTGGCCCATCATCATATAGAAGAAAAAGACCATGATCAGGATCGGCACTACCGTAATCAGCAGGTTCACCCAAATGCTGTTGGACTCTTCCGGCTTGGTTGAAACCGTCACATTGTCCTTATCAGCATAACGGTGCAGCTGCGAAATGGTAACGTCGCTTTGCAAAACTGAACTTTGGAAGCTGGTGGTTGTCGAACCTTTTTGATTCAGCAAAGAGAAACCACCTTGGTTACTGCTGCCTACTGATTGTGGCTTGCGGTAAGTACCGGTAATCTTGTAGACACCACCATTCGGCTGGAGCTGGAAGCTCTTCACCTTATTGCTCTTCAGCTCAGATACAAATTCGCTTTGCGACACATTCTTGCTATGGCCGGATCCTTCGTTACCACCAAAGAAGTAGTAAACAATCCCCATAATGCACAAGAATATTACTGCATAGAAGAGAACGTTATGAGTAAATCCGTTGTTTCTGCGATTATTGTTCATAACAACTTCCCACCTCACAGTTAAAATTTACAATGGCCTTATCTTAGCATACTTGACCATCTTTGACTATCAATTAGTCATCATGATGGGTGTAAACTTCTTGCTTCAAAACACCCACATATGGCAGGTTCCGATAATAGCCGTCATAATCAAGCCCATAACCGACCAAAAATTCGTTGGGAACATCGAATCCCACGTAATCAGCCTTCACATCTACTAAACGACCAGATGGCTTGTCGAGCATTGTGCACACCTTGATACTGTTTGCACCGCGGCCATCTAACAAGTCCATCAGGAACTTCAATGTCCGCCCGGTGTCAACGATGTCTTCACAGATCAGCACATCCTTGCCCTTAATGTCATTCTTTAAGTCGTGCAGTAAAGTGACTGTCCCGGTCGAAGATGTACCACCCTTATAACTTGACACATCCACGAAGTCCATCCGGCAATAAACATCCATTTGTTCCAACAGGTCGATGGTAAACAGGCTGGCCCCCGTAAGCACATCGACTACTACCAGGTTCTTGTTGCCGGCATAGTCATGGGTAAGCTGTTGTCCTAATTCCTTGACCCGTTGCTGAATCTGATCGCGGCTGTAAATGACACGTTCAATATCCTTATCCAACATCATTTTTGTTTCCTCTTTCTTCGGTACAGGTAAGTTACGATCGGTGACTGATGGGCAAACGGTGTGCGATCAAGCCAGGCTGTTTTTAGTGGAGGTACCCACAGCACCTCATCTTGATGGTCAGCTAATACCATTACATCGTTGCGTTTTGATCGCGAAAGCTTGCTGTTAATCAACAAACGCCTTACTGATTGATGATTACCACCCTTTAAACGCAGACGATCATGATCATGCACCAGTCGCCACTTTAGCGGCAATTGATCTTTTTGCAACCACATTTCTGCTACTGGCACAAGTCCTTCTATCTGCTTGTTGTGACTGATCAAACACTCATTTTCCTCATTCAGCCTTTTCCATTGGTCAAATTTTACCACAGTTTCTGCAAATGGCTCGGAATTCATCACTAATTTCGGAACATTTTCTATTTTTGCGGTTGAATAGTTCTTTATGAACTGCTTTTGATGGCAAATTTGCATCCTGCCACTCGGCTTTTTGGAATTCGCTAACCAATCTGTCAAATTGGCCAGCATCTCTGCATTAACTTGAAAGGCCCCTCTTTGGTCTAGCCATTTAACGAGGACTGCTCGTCGAAGCGCTGTGCTTAAAGATTGCCAAACCGTTATTTGCAGCTGATCTTTTTGGACTACCTTTTCCCAAATCACCTGCAAGTACTCATCCCTAATTGCCAACAAATCTTCGAGCTGTGCACGGTAATCAATGCAATGATCTTTAAAACGCTCATTTTCCTTCATCATTGCCGGAATGTAATGATTACGAAAACGATTACGCAGCGTCTCATCCTCTTGATTGGTACTATCCTCGTACCATCTCACCTGATGTTCCTTAGCAAAGGCAATCAATTCCTGTTTAGTCACATCCAGCCATGGCCGCAGAATTGTTAACTGCCCATTTTCAAATTGACGCTTAGAAGAGATACCCATTAATTGGTCAATCCGACCGCCGCGTAACAGCTGCATCAGCATCGTTTCGACTAATTCATCGCGCTGGTGTGCTAACAGTAAGATATTGGCATGTGCAACACGCAAAACATGAGCAAAAAAACGATAACGCTCTTCACGCGCGGCCGCTTCAATACCGTGATCAGGGTGGTCACCCCATTCGTCAACCATTAATTGCAAATGGTGCGTATGGCAGTATTCACGCATGTATTCTTCTTCAATCTTACTCTGTGAGCGGAGATGATGATTAACATGGGCCACCACAATTTGCGTCGCCGGTAGCAATTTCTGTAGAGCTGTTAATAAGACCATTGAGTCCACCCCGGTCGACACTGCCACGACCACTGTTGACTGGGGACTAAAAAAGCGGCACCCATTTAGGCACCGCTGCAAGCGTTGAACTAGCGGTGTCATTAGCTCCGCCGGCCACCACGGCCACCACGCTTACCATCAGTTTGACGTTTTAGTGTGGATAGACGTGATTCGCTTTCTTTCATATAATTTGCAAGCATATCGTTAAAGTGCTCGTTGCCACGATCGCCATCCAGAGCATTGTAGCCGCGGCGTTCGTGGTGGTAACGCGGACGATGATGCTCAAAGTTCTGGTGATCATTTTCCCGGTGATCGTGATAGTCACAATGCTGCTGGTGTTCGTGACGACCACCGTGCTCTTCGTCTTGCAGCTTCTTCATTGACAAAGCAATCTTCCCATCATCAGCGACTTTAATCACCTTAGCCTCAACTTCGTCACCGACGGAGAGCACATCATGAATATCCTTAACGAAGCGATCAGAAACCTGGCTAATGTGTACTAAACCGGTCTCGTGATCGCCAAAATCAACAAAGGCACCAAAATTGGTAATTCCTGAAACCTTACCCTTAATTTTGGACCCAACTTCAACAGTCATGAACTAGGAAATCCTCCTATTGTAGATTAAATCAATTAGTAAACAGTATAGCATACTTGCGCACCTAATTTAAGGGGATTACCAGACATTGGAGGGCTTGCAATAAAGCCCCTCGAATCCCCCGCTATTGTGTAAAAATTATTACTAAATAAAAAAGCTGGTCTCTACAACCAGCTTTTTTGATAGCTTAATCTAACCTATTTTACGAATTGGTAAACGGTCTCGCCGTCTTTATAATAGTTATATTTTTCGCGCAGCATTGCCTGTAGGTATTCTGGATTGTGCAACTTTTTGACCTGCTTCTTTAAAGAACGATTGGTTGCCTTTTTGTGATTTAACTCAGTATGTGCACTGGCGATATCACGGTTAATCGAGGCTAACTGCCGCTTACTATTCCAGATTTGGATGCCAAAGAAAAACACCAAAACTGCAAAGACGGCACAAATCATTTTTGCCCGTCGCATATGCACATGATAGCGATAGCTATGATTTTCCTTTTGCTGCTGATCATGTGCCCGTACATAGGGCGTATCCATCTGCGTAACTTTGCCTTTCTGATGTTTCATAAATGCCGTCCCCAATTAATTAATCATTACAAAAAGTATAGCAAGATTCATGACTAATTGTCTAGCTGACAAGGACAAACAAACGCCAATTTGTCTGACTTTTTGGCGAATGATACACCACGCTCTGATACATGATATTTAGTTAATCACTGATCATGCAATTAATCTAATAAACCCCATCATCAAAATCATGTTCATAGCTTTCGTCCACGATATCATACATTGATTCAGCCTCATCCTTCTTTGTCGTCTCAACTATTCGGTTAATCTTCACTGTCTCCGTCTTGTTGCCGAACTTAATGGTTAACTGATCACCAGCAGAGACGCTCGAAGATGATTTTGCCACTTTATCATTGATCAAAATCCGCCCCTGGTCAGCAATTTGTTTGGCAACTGAACGTCGCTTAATAATCCGCGAAACTTTTAAAAATTTATCTAATCGCATGTTGAATTCCTCATTTCATTACTCTTTGACTGTCAAACGTTCTTGTACCAAATCGCCCCATTTAGTCACGAGACTTAAGAGGTCATGCAGCCATGTCTGTTGACTGATCTTCGGTTGAATAATCAGTCTTACCGATAGTTTCCCATCATCTTCGCCTAGACTGGACTTAAAACTGGTATCCGCAATCGTCTTCAGGAGGTCGACCCCTTTTATCAGCCCACTAGCCTGTGAGTTAAAGGTCAGGTAGATATTGTCATCTTTTTGTTTAATCTCTTCTAGAAGGGCTTCATCCGCATGCAGCTTTAATTGACCAACCGTTAATAAATTAGACACCGGCTGCGGATAGTCGCCAAAGCGGTCAATCAAGTCTCCCTGAATTTCCAGCATCTCGTCATCGTCTCTGGCCTTTCGAATGGTCTTGTACAATTCGATCTTTTGCCGCTGATCTTCAATGTAGTCACTTGGCAAGTAGGCTTCAATTGCCAGGTCCACTTCCGCATTTGAGTGAGTAGCCTGGTGTTTGCCCTGCTTTTTAGCAACCGCATCCGCTAACATGTCGGAATACAGGTCATAACCGACGGAATCAATGAAACCGTGCTGTTGTTTACCCAACAGGTTGCCGGCACCACGAATGGAAAGGTCACGCATCGCAATCTTAAAGCCACTACCTAATTCGGTAAAGTCACGGATCGCTGCTAGTCGTTTTTCACCCGGTTCCGTCAGCACCTTATTCGGCTGGTACATGAAGTAAGCATAGGCTACCCGCGTGCTCCGACCAATACGCCCCCGAATTTGATACAGCTGGGCTAATCCCATTTTATCTGCATTTTCCACAAACAACGTGTTGACGTTTGGAATATCCACCCCGGTTTCGATAATGGAGGTTGTTACCAGGACGTCATAGTCACCACGAATAAAATCGTACATGACACTTTCCAATTGTTCTTCTGTCATTTGACCATGCACGTAGCCAACTCGGGCTTCTGGCACCAATTGTTGAATGTTGGCGACCACGCGTTCAATATCATTAACCCGGTTATGCAGGTAATAAACTTGACCGCCCCGCCCTAATTCACGCCGAATACCATCACGGATTGCCATCGCGTTTTGTTCCAGCACATAGGTCTGAATGGGGAACCTTCCCGACGGTGGTGTTTCCAAAATAGATAAGTCACGCACGCCCAGCATTGACATATGCAACGTCCGCGGGATTGGCGTTGCCGTCAGGGTTAAGACATCCACGTTGGATTGCAGTTTCTTAAGGCGCTCCTTATGCTTGACCCCGAAGCGTTGCTCTTCATCGACAATCAACAAGCCTAAGTCCTTAAAGTGGACATCCTTAGAAAGAATCCGGTGGGTACCAACAACGACATCAATTGAGCCATCCGCCAATCCCTGATCGATTTCCTTCAGCTGCTTGGGCGTCCGGAAACGCGACATCATTTCGATCTTGATTGGAAAACCTTCGAAACGCTCTTGCATGGTGTCGAAATGCTGCTGCGCCAAAATCGTGGTGGGTACCAGAAAGGCAACCTGTTTGCCACCAGTTACCGCTTTAAAAATGGCCCGCAGTGCTACTTCAGTCTTACCAAAACCAACGTCGCCCACCAAGAGACGGTCCATCGGCTTACTGGATTCCATGTCTTCCTTAACTTCCTTGATGCTTTGCAACTGGTCCTTCGTTTCCGTATACGGGAATTCGTGATCAAATTTATCTTGCAGGTAATCATCTTTAGGGAAGGCAAATCCCTTTTCGGTCTGCCGCTTGGCATACAAATCAACTAAGTCGCCAGCAATGTCTTCTACCTTTTGTGCCACCCGGCGCTTAGTCTTGGCCCATTCATTGCCGCCCAGCTTATTGATATGCGGCGTTCGGTCTTCTGATGAGACATACTTTTGGACCAAGTTAAGCTGCGTCACCGGTACGAAAATTTGCGCATGATCGCGGTAATCAATCACCATGTAGTCCTGGTGAATACCATCGACCGTCATTGTCTTAATACCAGCAAAAAGTCCGATACCGTGGTTGACGTGAACCACATAGTCACCCGGCTTCAAATCGGTATAATTCTTGATGCGCTCCGCGTTGGCTAGCTTTTGCGGACGCAATCGGCGTTTCTTAACCTGGCGGAACATTTCGGCTTCAGTAATTACCACTAAATTAGCGGCTGGCAATTCAAACCCATTATGCAGACTGGCTGCTACCAGCTGTACCTGATGTTCCTGCAAATCATCCAAGCGACTTTCCAGGGTATGCACACCAAACTCGTCTAAGGTTTTGGCGACTTGTTCTCGCCGCTCATCACTGGCAGTCAGAATCACAATCGTTTCTCCCTGTTCCTGCCAGCGCGTTAATTCACTCTTCAGCAGTTCTACTTGACCAAAGAAATGCTGCATGGACCGGCTGGTCATCTCATTAATGGCTGTTAGGCGCTGCGAACCCAGTCCCTTCTTAAACAGGGCCAATAACATTTGGGCATGCCGATCCTTCTTTAACAGTTCTAGTGCATCTTGTCCTAATTCACCGTCATGCAGTCGGTGGTGGTACTTAACTCGCTCATTTACCCATGATTGTTCATCGGCCGCTAGCTTTTGGTTATTATCGTCAATCCGTGTCCGGCCATTTATGATCACCAAGCCATCCTTATCCAAGTAATCAAGAAGTGAAGCCGGTTCAGGATACAGAACGTCACTATATGTTAATAGACCAGCTTCAACCCAGCCTTGATCTAGCCCGGACAAAAGCGGACGGAAATGATTCTGAATTTGCCGGGCATCCGTATCGTCTTTGGCCTTTTTGGTCAACTTTTCAAAATCGGCCTGCAATGCTTGCTTAACCCGTTGTTCTTCACCATTGGCTAACAGTAAATCCGTAGCGGGTAGAACATCAACAGATTGGATATTCTTCAAGCTACGTTGACTATTGGCATCAAAGAAGCGTAAAGAATCAATTTCCGTATCAAATAAATCAATCCGGACCGGGTGCGCTGTGTTCAAAGCGTAAATGTCGACAATCGATCCCCGGATGGTAAAATCGCCAGGTGCGCCAACCAACTTAGCCCGCCGATAGCCCATTGAACTAAGCTTAACCGCAGTTTTTTGCGGATCCAGCTCGCCACCGACTTTTAATGTCAACTGTGCCTTTTTAAAATCCTTAGGTGCAATCAATTTTCGGCGCAAACCAGCCGTCGCAGTGACAATAATCGCTGGCTGATCTGTCTGCAAAACATGCAATGCCTGTACCCGTTGCAAACGAAAATTAGGCGAACTCGTGGCCAGTTCCATCGCCACAGATTCTTCCACAGGAAACTGAAACACCTGGTCGTCTGGTAACAGATTTTCCAAGTCGTTAGCTAGCTCCTGCATGTGTTCTAACGTGTCAACTACCACCAGTAACGGTTTCTGCAAATCTTCTAATGCCGTTGCCAAAAATAGGGTTTGTGCCGATCCAGACAGACCGGTAACCAGTTCACGCTTGCCTGGGGTGGCTGCGCTCATAATCTTCTTAAATAATGGTGTTTGTGTTAGCAGCGCTGTCAGGCGCATATTATCCCTCCTTTGTAGTCATCATTAGTTATATTGATTCATTAGCTGAGAAATACTTGCTCCATGGACCCAATCAACCAGTGCCCGTTCTGCCTGAGTTACCGTTTGGTCAAACTTCGGGCGTTCATCTGCTTTAAACTTGCCTAAAACGTGACTGACGACCGTTCCTTCTTTTGGATGGTCAATCCCTAATTTAACCCGATTAAACTTATCAGTCCCCAGGTATGAAATAATGCTCTTGATGCCGTTATGACCACCAGACTTACCATGATCCTTAATCCGCAAAGCACCCACCTTCATGTCCAGGTCGTCTTGAATCACCATCAAATCGTCTAAGGCGACATTGTAGTAGTCAACTAGCGGCTTAACCGCACGGCCAGAGTCATTCATAAACGTAGTAGGTTTTACCAGCATTACTTTTTCACCATCAATCATGCCACTGGCAATGACTGCCTCAACTTTGGCATGCTTAAAAGCACCCAAGTGGTAATCTAACGCCATTTGGTCAACTACCATAAAACCAGTATTATGCCGGGTTTCATCATAGCGCGTGCCAATATTGCCTAAGCCAACGATCATCTTCATCATTCATCATATCCTTTAATAAAATGCAAAAAGGCCGACCAAGCCGCCAGTGGGCCTGTCCAGCTAACTATATTATTCCAATCTCAGCCTTAACTATAACTGCAGTGCTAAATAACATCAGCTTTGCGCCGTTACTGGGGCTGGATCGCTATGGACACAACTTTGAGCCAATAAATTGTCTTAAAGCTTAGTCGAAGCCTCAGTTTGAAGACCGGCATAGACGGGCTTCAAATGATAGCCACCACGTTCCAGACCGCTGAGAGCATAGCGAGTTTGAAAGCAACGCATTATTATTAGGCTTAAGTTCCGTCACTTATTATACGAAATCAAGGGCGGAAAGCAAAACTAAAAGCGTTAAGATTTCTCATCACTTTCTAATACTTATGTTAAGATAAAGCATAGAAATTCGGCAGAAATGGAGTTCAGATCATGATTTTTGATTCACTTATTAAACAAAAAGGTCAATTAACCACCTTAAGTGAAAATGCTACCTTATCAGAGGCGTTGGCTACTCTTGAGGATTCCGGCTATCGCTGTGTACCAGTCTTAGACCCCACCGGACAAATTTTTCGGGGGAACATCTACAAAATGCACATCTACCGTCACAAATCGCGGGGTGGTGATATGAACCTGCCTGTAACTGCATTGCTCAAAAATTCGACTAAGTTCATTAACCGAAATGCTGCCTTCTACAGTGTCTTTTTCACCATCCGTGACCTACCTTACATTGCTGTTTTGGATGACGATAATCACTTCTTTGGGATCCTGACTCACAACAGTTTGTTGCGTTTGCTGGCGGAAGCCTGGAATGTTCATAACGGCAGCTATGTTTTAAACGTTTCTGTAAGTGATGAGCGCGGAGACCTAGTACGAGTTGCCAAAGAGATTAGTCGTTTCTGCCCAATTGTCAACGTCATCTCGTTGAACTCTGATGAAAAACCGGGAAAACAAATTTTGTTCACCCTGCCCTCTGATGTTGATCGCGGGTTAGTTGACCGCATTATTAAGCGACTTAACCGGAAAGGCTACGAAGTTCCTGAAATTGAAGATTTGCATGGTTAATCCTCATAAACAGATTTCATAATTAACTACCCAGGCATGACTCCGTTATTTGTCTGGGACATGCCGTTTTTTCATGCTAATTTCATAGCATTATGACTTAAATTACGTGCAATATATAAAAAAAGTGCTCCATAATCATTGGATCGTTTATCCAACAATTATGAAGCACTTTTATTAAGCTTAGCTACGTTTTAGTTCAATCCTAACTTGGCTAGAATTTGATCGTAAGCCTTGTCGGCACCAACACCAGTCAGGATTGGCAAACCGCTGATCACCTTATCTTTAACGTCATCAGGAACAACCGTGGTGCTAACAAATGCATCATAGTCGTCGATGTGGTTAATCTGTTCAGCAATGTTGCCCTTGTACATCTTAACTTGGTCTAAAACACCTTTTGAGTCTAAGAAATCACGAATCTTACCTTCAACAACAGTAGAAGTAGCAATTCCGCTACCACAAACAACCATCAAAGTCTTCATAAGTAGTAATCTCCTTTTCTATTTCTCTGCAGCTGCATCCTTAGCCTTGTGGAACTTGTTGAACCAAATCATGATTGCCAAGGTTACAACACCAATCAGGCCAATACCACCCCAGGTCATTAGCTTACCCAGACCGATGATTAACCAGGTGGTCCAAACACCACCATCACTCAAAACAGTGATGGAGCTTGCCCCTTGCAGACCAAAGTGTGCGGCCTTAGCAGAAGCAGTAACGAATGGTGCAACCCATGATGCAATGTACAAAGTAATAACAATGTCAACAATCCCACCAATTAAGGTCCGGAAAATGTCACCACGGAATACGGCAGCCATAATAGCGATCATGTATGGAATCGTAGCAAGGTCACCAAATGGCAAAGTGTTGTTTCCTGGAAGAATAACGGCGATTAACAGGGTAATTGGAACCAGGATCAATGCTGAAGAAAGCACCGTTTCGTTACCAGCAGCCAAGGCACTGTCCATCCCGATGTACAGGTTACGGCCAGGGAAGTGCTTCTTAATGAAGTCGTTAGCACCTTCAGAAATTGGTGTTAATCCTTCCATCAAGAGAGAAACCATTCTTGGCATTAATACTAACACGGCAGCAGTCGTAACACCTAATTGTAAGGTCTTAGCAAATGAGTAACGTGCCAGTAAACCAATTACGATACCGATAATCAAGCCCATTACAGAAGCGTCACCGAAGACACCCATCCGCTTTTGAACCGTCTTAGGAGTAATCTTCATCTTGTTAATTCCAGGAATCCGATCCATTAACCAGTTCAGTGGTAAGGCCAGTAAGAAACCTGGAGCAGAGGCACCTTGTGGGAATGAAATTCCTGGCAAACCATATTGCTTCTGAATGTATGGTGCTGACATATCAGCTAACAGGTAGATGATCATAATGTGAACAATCATCGTGAAAATACCCAAAGCAAAGTCATGGGTAATTGCGTAAACGATGGAACCAGTGAAGGCAATGTGCCAGTAGTTCCAAACGTCGACGTCCAGCGTCTTCGTCAAACCAATTAACAGCAGAACAACGTTAGTAATAACTCCAACCGGAATAGCTAAACTACCAAGAACCGTACCGTAAGCAACGGCTGAACCGGCAGGCCAACCAATATCCAAAGTAGAAAGGTGTAAACCGAAGTTGCGCACCATGGCATGAGAAGCTGGGCCCAGGTTCTTAGTAAGTAAGTTAATAACCAGGTTCAAACCAACAAACCCGATACCAACAGTCAGGCCGGCCTTAAATGCCTTACCTGGCTTAATCTGTAAAATTAAAGCAAAAATGAATAAAAGGACTGGGAGCATAACACTAGCTCCAAGGTCAACAAACCATTGCAATCCCGCACTAATTGCGTTCATAATTTCGTCTCCTTCTAAGTATTATTTAACGATCCCGTTTTCTTTCATGAGATCTAAGAAGTCATCAACCGATGTTACCTTTTGCACAGCATCCATTGCTTCTTGGTTTTGGAACAGTGCCATTAATTTTTGGAGCATCGTTAATTGGTCATCTGACTTCTTTAATGCCAGCATAAACAATACTTTGACTTGAATCTCCGCATTGTCCCCCATCTGATGAAAGGTTACTGGCTCTTTTAAACGCATAAATCCAATCTGTGGTTCAATCACCTTATCAGGATCACAGTGTGGAATTGCTACCCCGATAGTCTTGGTCATTAAGCCAGTTGGAAAACTTGCTTCACGCTTCAAAATAGCGTCCTTATACTCGTCAGTAACTACCCCTGCATCGTGCAGGTGGTTAGCCAGTTGAGTAAGAGCATCTGTGTTGCTTGAAGCGCTTTGATCAAAAAGGATCACTTTTTTATCAAGAAGCATCTCTTTCTCCCCTATCTAACTGAATAATCCCTGTAATTGTCGCTGCGACAATTGCGGGTCTTGAAGGGCTCTGATAACTGATTCATCCGTTAAATGATCAACAGCATCTGTAACTGATGAATCTGCAGGGCGTGACAAAATAAAAATCCCTGTCGTAATAGAATTGCTAGTCATGTATCTCACCGGGCGATCCAGTTGACTGACAATCAGCCAGCTGTCCGGCAAAGATTGGTTGACAATGTGTGGCATAATCACATGTTCTGCGATTTGAACGCTTCCTAGATAGTCACGTTGCTGTAGTTGAGTTAATAACTCATTTGGCAACGCTGAAGAGAGTTCCAAAGCGTTTACGGTCGCACTCAACCAATCATGATAACTATTAATTGTCGTCAGTTTTGTTAGCACTTTTTTCATTCAGATACCTGCTCAATCGATTTTTATCTTGCGTGTTAAACATGGCGCTTGATAAAATCACCTGTTCATTGTTTCGCGGAACCACTGGAATAGTTGAAACAATCAAATCAACGTTGCTGTATTTAGTGTAGTTATTCTCGTAATCACTCTTTGAAGCAATGCCAACTAAATTCAGATCAGGAAAGTTGCGATGAATTTTGGCATACAATAATTTTGAAGTTCCGACACCGCTTGCACACATTACTAACACCTGTTTATGCAAGCTGGCTTCTTCAAAATATTTCGCAAAATAAAGCGTTAAAAAGCCAATTTCATCATCGCTAATGTTCCAAGGCAAAAAACCATCATGATGGGCTTTAGCACTTAAAGACTTCAGCCGTTCAAAGAGGCTTTGATATTCAGATTTAATATCATCCAACAGCTTATTGGCGATCACAATCTGATTATTGAGGCGGTTATACATCGGACGAATATGACTGATGAGGTCGCTCTTTAAAGCCTTTGCCTTCTGATCATGTGGATTGAGCCTAAATCCTGCAATATAGTAATCAGCTAACCTACTAGCTTCAGAAGAGATGCTATCGTCTAATTCAAAGTCGTGGTTGTAACGCATCGAAATCAAATATTCTAATAAATAATAGCTTTCAATTTCCGGAATATCTCGATGGATGTAATCAGCAGTATTTTGAATAACCGCGTTGCTGACCTTCCAAAAATTGGAATTATCCACTCGTAATTGGCGATATTTATCTTCTAAAGCGGTTTGGTCATCATTTCTGACCACTTTGCCGTTTCTAAAACGTTTAATCAGAACATACAGATGTGAAAAGATATTAACATTGTACGGATACGGGATAGTTGTCCTCAGTGATCGCTGAATCCAATCAATCTGCGTAGTCAAAAACTGATTATCATAATTGCTAAGATCTTCAAACTCACTAGCAAAGTCGTTAATACTTTCCGTATTCATGGCCTTGCTTTGTACCAGTGCGTTATTGATGGCTCTACGAATCTGCTGTTCTTCACCCTTAACAGCTACGTAGTTTCCATTGCGTTCAAGAACCAAATCACTTTTACTCAAAATCTTGTTAATAGCTACTAAGTCTTGCCGAATTAGTTCTGCACTAACATAGTATTTTTCGTAAACGTCATTAATGTTCATTGCCAGCGGCGCAGTGAATAACAACGTTGTAATGACTTCATTACGCCTTTCCAGTGGCGACTTAACCATCATACTGGATTCCTCGTGCGACTGACCGCTTAATTTTAAGTAGTGGTCGTAATCCAGCATGTAGCCTTTCCCTCGCTCAGACTTAATAATCGGGATGTGGTACTCCTGATTAATTTCGTTAACTGAACGATAGATAGTCTTCGTAGATACACCAATAATTTGTGCTAACTCTTTTGACGTGACAAAACGATCGTATTTAGCAAGGGTATTTATAATTTTGTCACTACTCTTAGTCATCATTCCTCCCTCCTTGATTATCATTGTATCGGTTTACTGTCCATGTGATGATAAATCGGTGTCCATTGCATTGGACATCATTGTGCATACTTACACAAGAAAAGCCAATTTTAACATCCAAAAGTACTCCTGAAAAGTCTTTAGTGTAAACAAAAAAGCCTATGCAATGGCTTTACTCACCATGACATAGACTTTACACAACCAATTAAGCTGTACAGACAAGTTTGCAATCCGATAACGTCACTAATATTACTTTAGGCAACCTATGAGATTAATTTAGCAGCAATATATCGAAGAGCGCCATCTTTAATCATTAGTTTGCAGCAATACTTCTGTCATTACTAAGTCCTTAGTGTGGCTGACGGAAACTAGTGCTTGACCATCATATGGTGAGCGGAGGACTTCCGGTTTGCCCTGATCATTATCGATAATTTCGACATCCTGAAAACCAACGCGCGCACCAATACCGGTACCCATTGCCTTGCCAAATGACTCTTTAATAGAAAAGCGGCCCGCCACATATTCCCAGTAACGTTGTTTATGCAAACTGCTTAATTGCTGTCTTTCTCCTGGAGTGAGTACTTTTTCGACAAAGCGGGGTTCGGCCTGAACGACTTGTTTCACCCGATCGATTTCTAGTAAGTCAATTCCTACCCCAGCAATCATTTTCCTACTCCTTAGTAGTTCTTGCGCTGACCACGCTGCTTATCATTCTGGCCCCGGCGACGAAAACGGTGGTGACCATTTTTACGCTCATTGTGCCGGTGATAATCACGGTGATTACGATTGCCGCGGCCATGCCGGTCATAATGACGGTGCCGTCGTGCCGGCAGCGGTCGTTCTGGTGTGATCTTCACCGGAACCGAACTGGCATCATCCTTAGTTAAGTCATTTAAGAGTGCCGCAACAAGGTCAACGGCTTCGTGCGTTTCTAACAGCTTTTCGGCCGCTTCTTGATACTTATCCGTCGTATCATCTTGAATCAAATTATCAATGTCGTTAACGGCAGAAGCCACTTGCCCACGAAAAGCTTCTTCTTCCGTTGGCGGCTTCAATGGCAGCATCCGTACCCGCGTCAATTTTTCGATTTCGTGCAGGTAGTCCATTTCATTCGGTGTCACGAAGGTTAACGATACACCATGGTGTCCGGCACGGCCCGTCCGGCCAATCCGGTGAACGTAGCTGTCGGGATCGGAAGGAATATCGTAATTGTAAACGTGAGTGACCCCAGAAATATCCAGACCACGGGCAGCAACATCTGTCGCTACCAAAATATCGAGTTTACCATCCTTGAAGCGATTCATGATCTTTGTCCGCCGTTCCTGCGTCAGGTCGCCATGAATGCCAGCTGCGTTATAGCCTCGTGCGATTAGCCCGTGGGATAATTCGTCTACTCGTCGCTTGGTTCGGGTAAAGACAATTGTCAGGTCGGGATCTTGAACATCAATCAGGCGAGTCATGATGTCGAACTTCTCGTAATCCTTTGCCCGTACATAGTATTGGTCAACCAGATCGGTGGTTAGTTCCTTAGCCTTGATCTTCACCGTATGGGGATCGTGCATGAATTGCACACCAATCTTCTTGATTTCGGGCGGCATCGTGGCTGAGAACAGTAATGTCTGCCGATCATCCGGCGTCTGCTTAATGATCGCTTCAATGTCCTCCAAGAAGCCCATATTCAGCATTTCGTCGGCTTCATCCAATACCAGGGTCCTTACGTGATCAAGGTTAACGGTCCCCCGGTGAAGGTGGTCACGCAATCGCCCCGGTGTACCAACTAAAATCTGTGGACCCTTACCTAACGCCTTGATTTGCCGGCGGATATCCGCTCCCCCATATACCACCTGCACCTTAACGTGCTTGTTGCGGCCGAGACGGTATAATTCCTCTTGCGTCTGGATTGCCAGTTCCCGGGTTGGCGAAATTACTAACGCCTGGATGTTGTGATCGTCTAATTCCACGTGTTCAATAATCGGCAGTCCAAAAGCGGCAGTCTTTCCCGTACCCGTTTGCGCCTGACCAATCACATCTTCACCCTTTAACACCATCGGAATGGTTTCGGCCTGGATAGGGGTTGCTTCTTCATAGCCACTCTGTTGGACGGCCTTCAGCAGGCTTTTCGACAAGCCGAGTTCTCCAAATTTCAAATAAATTCACCTCATATTTTTTAAACAAAGCACCACTAGACGTTGGCGACAAACTGCTAGCCAATGGTAGTGGTGTCTAATAACTTATTTTGCTGTTAACTGCGTCAAAACGGTTTCCAGATGGATACCGTGACTAGCCTTTAACATGAGAATATCGCCAGGCTTAACAGCAGCCTTTAAGTCAGCTGTCAACTGGTCTTTTTCATTTGTCTGGTAATAGTGCAAATGATCGACTGGATAACCATCCTCTTGCAACTGATCATATAGCACCTTCATCTGCGGACCAACTAGGTATACTTCCTGGAAGTGGTCGTCATCAATCGAATTAGCTAGACTAGCATGCAATTCTGGGGAGGCCTTGCCTAATTCAAGCATGTCCCCTAAAACGATTAACCGCCGTCCTTGATCAGGTAACTCATTTAAGGTCGTTAAGACTTCCCGCACCGCTGTCGGATTGGAATTGTAAACGTCGCTTAAGATCTTTTCGCCTTGACTGCCTTGCAGCCATTCAGAACGATTCTCCGTCAGCTGAACATGTGCTAATCCTTGCTGCATATGTTCAGGCGTTACATGCAGCTGTTTACCTACCAGCATGGCAGCCATTGCATTATTGACGTTGTATTCCCCAATCATCGGAATTGTGAAAGTCATATCAGGCCACTGATTCACATAAAAGTCGATGTGGTCTTCTGATTGGTTAACACTAGTAGCATATAAATCATTGTTCAATTCGCGACCAAAAGTTCTCTTCTCTTGCTTGACCTTTTCCGCCCGAGTTCGCAATAATGGCTCATCACCGTTATAGATGAAAGTACCATCTTCGGACAAGCCATGGGTAATTTCCATCTTAGCATCCGCAATGCGGTCACGCGTTCCGAAGAATTCGATATGTGCCTCGCCGATCATGGTTAGAACTGCAATATCAGGCGTTACTAATTTGCTCAAAGCATCAAGTTGACCAAAACGAGCCATACCCATTTCAACCACTACCGCTTCGGTATTAGAGCCCATGTTTAAGAGTGTGACTGGCACGCCAATTTCATTATTGAAGTTTGCATGCGTCTTAGTGACATTAAACTGTGTATTTAATATGGAGGCCACCATATCCTTCGTAGTAGTCTTGCCATTACTGCCACTTACAGCAACCACGATTGGGTTAATCTTATGCAAGTAATATTTACCCAGAGCCTGTAAAGCAGCTAATGGGTCTGCTACAACAATCCGTGGACGATCATCGTCCGGATATTCATGGTCATCACCCCATAAGGTTGCACTCGCGCCATTCTCAAAGGCAGAGTTAACAAATTCGTGCCCATCGCGTTCACCTTTCAGTGGAACAAATAATGCCCCCTGATCGAGGTGGCGGCTGTCAAAAGCAACACTGGATACTTCAACATTGGCCCAGCGAGAAATGTCGTTTTCAGCATGAACCGCTTTAGCAATTTCGGCAATTTGCATTTTCATGAGAAGTCCTCTTTTTCTTTGTCCTAATTGTCCAAGGAGGATTATATCACTCCCCCTTATGCGGAGACAAATACAGAGAAATATAAAAGGCGTAACTTAGTCAACGATGGCTAAGTTACGCCTTCACCAACAGCTTTTGCAGTTGAAAAATGTTACTTTTACATGTGACGCAGACGTTCAATGCGGTCATCCAGCGGCGGATGGGTATCAAAAAGGTTGTCCCAAAATGGCCGATGACGGGCATTCTTTAAGGGGTCACTGATGTATAGCGCTGAGCTGGCTTGGTCAGCGGCCTTCATAGGCTGCGCGTCCTTTAGCTTTTCTAGTGCAGAAATCAGGCCCTGTGGGTTACGCGTGAGTTCAACCGACCCCGCATCCGCTAGGTACTCACGATTGCGTGATAATGCCATCTGCGTAATCGTGGCCGCCAGTGGGGCAAAAATCAGCAAGATAATGGAGCCAAAGATGGCTAAGACACCACCGGCATCATTATCATCATCGCGACGGCCGCCACCCCACCACCAGAAGTTACCGGCAAAGTTAACCAATAAACTAATAGCAGAAGCTAACGCCAGCGCAATGGTCTGCAAGCGGATATCATAGTTGCGGACATGACTCATTTCGTGACCCATGACACCTTCCAACTCTTCTCGATCCATCATCTGCAATAAGCCAGCGGTGGCTGCTACCGCGGCGTGTTGCGGGTCATTACCCGTCGCAAAGGCATTGGGACTGGGATCATCAATGATGAAGACACGCGGCATTGGGACTTGTGCTACCATCGCCATATCCTCGACAACGTGCCACAACTGCGGTGATTCCGCTGCCGAATGGATCTCTTTGGCATGGTTCATATTCATGACCACATCAGTTGATTGTCCCCAAATTACAGACACATATATCAGGGTAAGAATCAAGGCGAAGATAACACCGCCACCAGCGGTTCCAGCAAATAAGCGACCAAAAGCAGCCCCCACCAACGCGACTAGCAAGAAGAACCCCGCCAACACTAGAATTGTTTTGCGTTTATTACATGCAATTTGTTGGTAGAGCAAAGCAATTCACCTGCCTATTTTCGTTGTAAATCAGAGAAGTCAACCTTTGGTGCTTCCTTAACACTTTCCGGTACCTTCAAGTACTCCAGCTTAGTGAAGTGGTGGATACCCGCCACAATGTTAGCCGGGAAAGTTTGAATCCGGGCATCAAAGCTGGCAACCGTTGAGTTGTATAACTGCCGTGAGTAGGCAATCTTATTTTCGGTGTTAGTCAGCTCTTCCATCAACTGGCTAAACTCTTGGCTAGCCTTCAAGTCCGGGTAATTTTCGGATACCGCAAACAAGTGGTTCAGGGCACCCGTCAGTTGATCAGAAGCAGCCATCTTTTCTTGATGTGCGCTGTCAGGCAAATTATTAATTTTTGTCCGCAAGTCAACTACTTTTTCCAATGTCTGGGCTTCGTAGTTGCTGTAGCCCTTTACGGTGCTAACCAGGTTCGGAATTAAGTCATTGCGCCGCTGCAGCTGCACGTTAATTTGACTCCATGATTCTTGCGCATGGGTACGCAGGTTAATTAATCCGTTGTAGATAGCCACATACCAAATGACCAGCAATACAACGATGACTAAAACAATAATCCAAGTCATGTTCTGTCCTCCCTTTTCTTAGACCTATTCTATTAGAAGAATTGAATGACGTCCATTGATTCATAAAGCAACGATTGGTTATCATTACTTTAAGAGGTGTTAATTCATATGAAAGTACTATTTGTCTGTCTAGGAAACATCTGCCGCTCACCACTGGCTGAGGCAATGTTTCGTCAAATTCTCACTGATAAGGATCTGGATCAACTAGTATCGGTGGATTCAGCAGCTACCAGCACTGAAGAAGAGGGTAATCCTCCCTATCCGGGCATTCGCCGAATCATGCGTAAATATCATCTAGATGATCGTGGCCACGTCTCCCGGCCGCTTAACCGGCATGATTTTTTGACCAGTGACTTGATCATCGGGATGGATGACATGAACCTAGTCAACATCCGTGCCATGGCACCAAGTCAAGCATTAGACAAAATTCATGGGATTTATGATTTAATCCCCACTTTAAAGGGTCAATCTATCCCTGACCCCTGGTACACGCACCAGTTCCAGGCAACTTATGATGCTTTACAACTAGCCCTACCGTCTTGGTTAGACTACGTGGCAAAACAAGTCCGTTGATTACTGGTTAGTGTACTTGGAGCTCAGCGCCTTTTGAACCTTCACTGGCGCATTCTTAAACTTTTGGACCTTCACTAATTTGCCCCGAATCATTAATCGCCGAGCACCCGTAGAATCACAGGTAATCAAAGTAATGATTGGTTTTTGGGTATTATCCACTACATCCACCCGGTCGGCATCAATAAACTTCCGCTGGGTAATCTTGTAAGTGTAAACCTTGTTCAAATCAGTTATGTAAACCTTTTGTCCCACTTTAGCGTGGTAATACAATGGCGAGAACAAAATTTTTGAACCATTAGCCATGTTGTGTCCTGCTAACGCATAGTTGCCCTTGCCCATTTCCTGATCTTCGCGCATCGTACCAGCAGCCAAAGCCAACGTATTGTTATCAACACCCTTTGCAATCGGGATCGACATATCAATATCTGGAATGGCAATCGTGCCAATGACATTCACGTTCTGCTTATTAGCACGATTTTTAGCAACCGTCTGCAAGTTCAGGTCCTTCACGTTAGAAAAATCGTAGTTTCCCTTCTTACTTTGGTTTTTCTTAATTGACTGCCTGGTCACCTGTGGACGGTAGCCATTGACTAAATAATATTTAATCTGATTATTAAAAATCATAATCAGACTAACAACTAACAAAATGACAACAGCAGTCCACCGAAGCCAATTTCTTCGTTTCATGGTTATTTTCCCTCCATAACCTTTATCGTAGCTATAAGTATACCGCTAACCCTTTGTAAGTACGATCAATTTGACCATTCATCAATAAAATTTCAAAATTTATAGTTTAACTGAAATTGATGACTATTTTCAAAATCAGCTTTTCGCTCTTCCTGGGGTTGGAACATTGTGGATATAACATTGAGCCCTAGTGCAAAAGCGGATGCCAATTATTACGTTCAATTCTATAAATGCACATCATTATGTGGTCAAAAATCTATAAATGCTTTCTCTATAGTCTAAAAAGATAAGCTTTAACTTAAACGCAAAAGCGCCGGTACGGATATTCCGCACCAGCGCTTTTTTAGTATGATTATCGCAATTACTTGTTCAAGCCGTACTTCTTGTTGAACTTGTCAACCGCACCATCGACTTGGGTGAACTTCTGCTTACCAGTGTAGAATGGGTGAGAATCAGAAGTAACTTCAACCCGTATCAGTGGGTATTCGTTGCCGTCTTCCCACTTGATGGTTTCCTTAGAAGTAGCCGTAGAACCAGTCAAAAACTTGTAACCAGTAGAAGCATCTTGAAATACTACGTAGTGATAATCTGGATGAATTCCTTGTTTCATAATTTAATACGCTCCTTTGCCATGAATCATTGCCTGAAACATAGATTATTAATCATAACCCTGAAAGGATAACATAAAAGCTAATTAAACGCAACTACTCTTAGTCATCGTCTTCAATCGAAACGTCGCCATCTAACCGGTTGAGTTTCCATACGATCCGGTCGTAGCCACGTAAAATGTTATCTGCATTATGGATAACCGTTGTGCCATGTGCCATCAAACCAGCAATAACCAAAGCAGCACCAGCACGAATTTCACCCGCAGAAACATCTGCACCGTGCAATTCGTTAGTGTGCTCGATCGTAATCTTGCCGTCTTCAGCATGGATATTCATGCCCATCTTTTGCAGTTCTGGGACGTGGCCTACCCGCTTCGGATAAATAGTATCCACGATCACGCTTTGATCACTAGCCATTGACATCAATGGCGTTAATGGCTGCTGTAGATCAGTAGCAAAACCTGGATATGGCATGGTTTTTACATGGACACCCTTTAAATGTTTAACCGGTGGAACGTAAATCTTATCGCTATCAATCTGCAAGTCGACACCCATTTCGATCAACTTACTAGTGTAAGCCTCCAGGTGTTCTGGAATGACGTTTTTCAGCATAACACCATCACCCAGTGCAGCAGCCATCGATAGGTAAGTACCTGTTTCGATACGGTCAGCAATAACCGTATGTGTGTTCATCGATTGCAGGGTATCAACCCCGTTAATCCGAATGACATCGGTCCCCGCACCGCGAATCTGAGCACCCATGTTGTTTAAGAAGGTGGCTAAGTCAATGATTTCTGGCTCACGCGCCGCATTTTCAATGACCGTCGTTCCTTCTGCACGAACAGCAGCCAAAATAGCGTTAATTGTGGCACCAACGGAAACCATATCCAGGAAGATTCTGGCTCCATGAAGGCCATGGGGAGCATCTAGGTGAACAGTGCCTGCACTCTCTGAAACATTCGCACCTAATGCGCGAAAAGCTTTCAGGTGCTGGTCAATTGGTCGCGGACCAATGTTGTCCCCGCCAGGGAAGGTAACGGTTGCGCGGTGAAAACGCCCTAACAAAGCGCCCATAAAGTAGTAAGAAGCCCGTAATGATTTGATTGCCTTACTTGGTAACTCAGCTTCAATGATTTGTGTTGGGTCAATGTCCAAAACTCCGTGAATGAAGGAAGACTTCACGTTCATTGACCGCAAAATAATCATTAAATTGTGAACATCCAGAATGTCTGGTACGGTATCGAACTGTACGGGCGTATCAGCAAGGATTGCTGCTGGGATAAGTGCAACGGTACTATTTTTGGCACCACCGATAGTTACTTCACCAGCAAGCCGGTTTCCTCCTTGAATGATCAACTTTTTCATGATTGTCTTTCCTCGTTTCAATCGCTGATTTCACGGTATTCGTTATCAAAGTGATAAATATACAGTCAGTAGATATCATAAAGAAAGCTTAGCAAAATTACAAGCGTTTGAAGGAATTATTAAGAATTAAGCACCGTAACTATCAATTAAAATTGTCATTCATGTCTGACAGTCGGTTAAGCGATTTACTTTCTTAAGTTTTAGGGTGGTCATATTACTGTTTACAACGTAAGAAAAATAACAAACAACCACCAACATTAGTGAAAAACGCTGGTGGTTGCTTCATCAATAATTAGTTTTCTTTATCTTCGTGGTTCTGCAAGGCAGCCTTAACAAAGGCAGCAAAGAGACCTTCTGGGTGGTTAGGCCGTGACAAGAATTCTGGGTGGTATTGGCAAGCCACAAAGAAGCGATTCTTTGGTAGCTCGACGACTTCAACCAGATTGCGTTCAGGATTAATACCAGAAACAACCAAGCCTGCCTTCTCTAATTCATCACGATATTTATTATTGAATTCATAACGGTGACGGTGACGCTCCTTGATCATTGGCTTATTACCATAAGCGGCAGCAGCAACCGTTCCGGGGATCAGCTTGCAGGCATAAGCACCCAAACGTTGGGTACCACCCATATCCTCAATATCTTCCTGATCAGACATCAGATCAATGATGTTGTGCTCAGTGACCGGGTTGAATTCAGTGGAGTTGGCATCCTTGTATCCCAGCACATCACGTGCGTATTCGATGCAGGCAGTTTGCATACCAAGGCAAATACCAAAGTATGGCACATCGTTTTCTCTTGCATACTTGATCGCGGTGATCATTCCTTCAATTCCCCGGCTACCAAAACCACCTGGCACTAAGATACCGTCGTAATCTTTCAGCGTATCTGCAACATTTTCAGGTGTAATGTGTTCAGCGTTAAAGTGGTCGATCTTCACATCAGCATCGACTGGGTAACCGGCATGGCGTAAGGCTTCATTGACTGAAATATATGCATCCTGCAAGTCGGTATACTTACCAACCATCGCAATCTTAACCGTTTTGTTCAGATCATGCTCAATGTGATCAACCATTGCTGTCCACTTGCGCATGTCAGCTTTTGGTACGTCTAAGTTGAAGTGGTCAACAACTAGTTGGTCCATACCCTGCTTTTCCAACATCAATGGTACTTCATATAAGTTAGGCACATCGACAGATTGGATAACGGCCTCTGGTTCAACGTCACAGAACAAGGAGATCTTTGAACGCATAGTATCAGTGATTGGCTTCTCCGTGCGCACAACCAAAATGTTTGGTTGAATCCCTAAGCCACGCAATTCACGAACTGAGTGTTGGGTTGGCTTCGTCTTCATTTCACCAGCTGCCCGCAGGTAAGGGATTAAGGTTGCGTGAATGTACAAAACATTTTCGACACCGGCTTCTTTCTTCATCTGCCGAATGGCTTCCATAAATGGCTGGGATTCAATATCACCAACCGTCCCACCGATTTCGGTGATGACTACCTGGGCATCAGTACTTTCACCAGCCCGCTTGATCTTATCCTTAATGGCGTTAGTAATATCCGGGATTACTTGAACAGTCCGTCCTAAGTAATCACCACGACGTTCTTTACGTAAAACTTCTGAGTAGATTTTGCCAGTAGTAACGTTGGAATATTTGTTTAAATCATTGTTAATGAAACGTTCATAGTGACCTAAGTCCAGGTCCGTTTCAATACCATCATTGGTAACGAACACTTCACCGTGTTGGTATGGGCTCATCGTTCCCGGATCCACGTTAATGTATGGATCAAACTTCTGAATGGCAATCTTTAAGCCGCGGTTTTTCAGCAAGCGACCTAGCGATGCAGCAATGATCCCTTTGCCTAACGATGAAACAACCCCACCAGTTACAAAAATGTATTTCGTCATTTTTTTCTCTCCTTTGCAAAACTACTCAGCAACAAGTAAAAAGCTCCCCATTTCCACGGAAATAGGGAGCTTTTATATCGAGATTATTCCCAAGCAAATCTTGGGAGCCCAACAAAAATAATACAAAGCCAATCGGCGATAGTCAAGGACTAAATATTATTCTTCGTCATCGTCACCATAATCATCGTCATCGTTATTTAATTCAGACAATTGATCTTCGATGCCTGAATCATCATCGTCTTCATCGACTGGGTTATCGTCATCGTAGTCATCATCGTAATCGTCAGTATCGTTATCATCAGTATCGTCTAAGTCGTCATCTTCCGGATCATCATTATCGTAGTCAATGACGTCATCATCAGAATCGCTACCAGATAAGAAGGCATTAACCTTACGACGACGCTTCTCTGGTTCTTCATCGTCATCTTCTTCGGATTCACCAACCGTGGCTTCATCAATTGAGTCGTATGGGTACCATGCACGCAGGCCCCAGGTGTTGTCACCCAAGGAAATAAAGCTGCCGTCGATGTTTAGATCCGTGTAGAACTGTGATAAACGCTGCCGAATCTCCTCATCGCTCTTGCCAAGATACTGCTGAACCTCATTTGTTAAGTCAGCAAATGCCATTGCTTCACCATGGTAGGCTAAGATCGCGTGCGCAACTTCAATCATTGAAAGCTCGGACTTATCTTGACCATCGAAAACTTTTAATTCCAAACTGGTGCACATCCCTTCAAAAAAGTCTATCCTACATACTACAATATCAAGACTCAAATTGCAATTTAATCCGGTAAGTTCCTAATACTTGACCGTTATTTTTTAACCGATAATGGATTTCCAGCTGACCACGATTCTCTACTTGATCAATTTCCTGGATCAACTGGTCACAGACAACGTGGAGAGGAATCATCCCATATTCAGTCTGATACTTGCTAATCGTCTCGCCATTTGCCACAAACAGCAGTTTTGTCTGTCGTGGGCCTTTACGCGTCAACCGTACCTGGTCGCCATGGATCGCTATCTGCACTGGTGTTGCCTGGCCCTGTTGATGCTCAGTATAACGCAGGAAATGATGGTTATTAGTTAGGTGGACTAATTCGCCACTTTCAGCGAATTCAAAATGATCTCGGTTACCATCAATTTCCATGCTGGTTGTCAAATGCACTTTTACAGGTATTGCTTGATTAATAGCCGCCACCTCCTCTTTTTGCCTACCTTATTATAAACTGGTCGACGGGAAAGCCCAACGATCTCGCTTGAATCTATGTATAATAGACTTAAAATTATTATCAAAATAACATCTATCTTGTGCTGCTCTGGGGATGGACCGTGGTGGACACAACTTTGAGCCAATCACCCAATTGTCTCAAAGCTTGGTCTTATCGTAAGTGCTGTTAAAACATCACTAACGATAATTTCACCACTGAGCCTCAGTGCGCAAACTGATGCCTATAAAACTTGTGTAAACTCGGCGGTCTCAGTAGGGAAATTCGACTTAGCGAGTTATCGCTTAGTCGAAACCTCAGTTTGAAGACTGGCAAAACCAGGCTTCAAATGATGGCCCCTACGATCCAGACCGCAACGAGTTAAGCAAGTTTGGCAACCTGCAATTATTGCGGACAAATCAAACTATTAATTTAATTCTAAACAAGAAATAAAAAGTGGTTTTAACCAGTTAGGAAGTACAAAATGAATTTTGATGCCGAATGTTTGCCACGAGAAAAGGTATTTCGTGACCCGATCCATGGGCAAATCATCGTCGATAACCAAATTATCCTGGACCTAATTAATACACCGGAATTTCAACGCTTACGGCGAGTTAAACAATTAGGTACCTCATCGTTGATTTTTCACGGTGCTGAACATTCCCGCTTCGGCCACTGCCTTGGCGTTTACGAAATTGCCCGTCGAATCTGCAATCATTTTCAACGCAACTACCCTAGCCAAAATCCTGACGATGGTTTATGGGATGATCGTGAACGTTCAGTAGCTCTTTGTGCAGCCCTTCTGCATGACTTAGGTCACGGTCCGTATTCTCACACCTTTGAACATATTTTCCATACAGACCACGAAGCAATTACCCGCAAAATCATTACCAGCCCTGAGACTAACATTAACCGTATTCTGAGTAGGGTAAGCCCAGACTTTCCACACCAGGTAGCTAGCGTAATTGATCACACTTATCATAACCAGCAAGTTGTCCAGATGATTTCCAGCCAGGTCGATGCGGACCGAATGGACTACCTACAGCGTGATGCCTATTACACCGGCACCAATTATGGTAAATACGACTTGGACCGGGTACTGCGGGTCATGCGACCAGTCAAAGACGGGATTGCCTTTGAAATTTCGGGTATGCATGCTGTTGAAGACTACATCATCAGCCGGCTGCAAATGTACCTACAAATTTACTTCCACCCCGTTTCACGGGCCATGGAAGTCATTTTGGATCACTTATTAATGCGGGCAAAATATCTCTACCAACATCCCAATGAATACCGTCCACAGTTCACGCCTAAAATGCTGATGCCATTCTTCAATAATCACTTTACCCTGCAGGACTATTTATCTCTGGATGATGGCGTCTTGACCACCTACTTCCAGCACTGGCAGCATGACAGCGATGATATCCTAGCCGACTTAAGCAGCCGCTTTTTGAACCGCCGCCCATTAAAATCAGTGCAGTATGATAACCAAACCGCGCAATACTTAGATAAGCTGCGTGAATTGATTTCCACTGCTGGTTTTGATGATCGTTACTACACAGCAACCAACTCCAGCTATAAGCTGCCCTATGATACCTACAACCCGCAAGACTCTAAGCCACAGACCCAGATTGAATTAATCCAGCCCGATGGCGAATTAGTAGAGCTATCGGCTGTCAGCACGTTAGTAGCCGCCGTTGCAGGTAAAGAAGCTGGTGACCAGCGTTTCTTCTTCCCGAAAGAAATGCTGCGGCAAGATAACGATATTGAGATTTTCCAACCCGTATACGACGAATTTCAATCATACTTACAAAATGGCCACGTGATTGCGCCAAAATAATTAACGATACTCGTTACCTAACCACATTTATCTGAGTACCCATTAACACATTTGATATAGGCAAAGCTGGTTGGTAACTGATACAAAAAATCTCCCTGTCATCAATAATGACGGGGAGATTTTTCATTTACATACAAACTTATCAATTAGCCAACTTTGGTGTAGGTACCAGTACTGGAATTATAATCAAATATCCCAATTAAGTTAGCAACCGTGTTATCAGGGTTACTCTGCCGTACTTCGAAGCGGTAGACATTACCGTTTCGAGAAATTGGCATGATACCATAGCCTTCTTTGTTATAACCAGCCTTGTTTGCAAAATCGCCAATGACGCTTTCGCTGGTTTGGCTAGCTGCCTTAGCGTTGGCTGCCGTTTGATTCTGGTTATTAGTTTGACCATTGGATTGACTAGTAGTACTGGAGCTAGAGTTACTGCTATTACTGATTTCCATTGCTTTAGTCAGCTTTACCCGCAGTGCCTTAAATGCCTTGCGCATCGGCTTGCTGTGCGAATGCATTGTCGACAGCTTGGTCGATGCCTGCTGGTAATGATGCTGACGGTATTGACGCTGGGCGCTAATGTAGTTCTCCAGGTCAGTACTTAAGTTTTCAACATTCTTATTTGGTTCGTCGACTTCATCCAGGCGGTCAAGTGCCTGACCATACTTACCATCAGCAATCAGTTCATTTGCACGAGTGTAAGCCTTGGCTGAAGCACTTTGAGTGGTGCGCTGACTACTGGAAGAATGATTGGAACTGCTCTTTTGTCCACAACCAGCTAGACCAAAAATCATCGCTAAAGCTGCTGCAGAAACGGTCGCTTTAGACCAAAAGCCTTTCTTCATCGAAATATCCTCCTTTGCAACTATGTTCACATTATAACATCAAACCAATCAACAATTCATTTCAATGATCAGCCATCCGATTAATGTAAACAAAAAGAGGCACTGGCAGTTAAAGCCAGCTCCTCTTCTAACATCTTATTCTTCTTCGCCAGTTTGCTTAAATAGTTTATTAAACAGTGGGCTGACTGGCCGGTCTTCGTTGATCCGCTTAATTGCATCACCAAGCAATGGGGCAACGGATACTTGCACGATTTTATCAATCTGCTTTTCCTTTGGCAGCATGATTGAGTCAGTAACAACGACCTGCTTAAGCGGTGAGTCTTCCAATCGTTGGATAGCAGGTCCAGACAGTACGGCATGTGAACATGATGCGTACACTTCCGTCGCACCAGCATCCATCAATGCTTTGGCCCCTAAGGTAATCGTGCCGGCCGTGTCGATCATATCATCAATCATAATACATTTCTTGCCCTTAACGTTACCGATGATGTGCATAATCTTAGCAACATTGGCCCGTGGACGACGCTTATCAATAATGGCAATTGGGGCCTTCAAGAATTCAGCCAATGCCCGTGCCCGAGTCACGCCACCATGGTCTGGTGAAATAACAACGGCATCCTTAGCCACGCCTTCTTTGATAAAGTAGTTGGCTAATAATGGAGCTCCCATTAAGTGGTCCACCGGAATATCAAAGAAACCTTGGATTTGGGCAGCGTGAAGGTCCAATGCGACAACACGGTCAACACCGGCATTTTGCAGCATGTTAGCTACCAGTTTTGCCGTGATTGGTTCCCGTGAACGTGCTTTCCGGTCCTGCCGTGCATAGCCATAGTAAGGCATAACAACATTGATGGTGTTGGCAGAGGCTCGCCGCAATGCATCAACCAAGATCAGAAGTTCCATCAGATTATCGTTAACTGGTGCAGACGTGGATTGAATGATGTAGACATTGTCGCCACGAATGCTTTCCTCGATGTTGATTTGGATTTCACCATCGCTAAAACGATCAACAGCCAGCTTTCCTAGTGGTACACCGACTTCATCTGCAATCTTCTGCGCTAATGGCCGGTTGGAACTCAGTGAAAACAGTTTGAGTTTCGGGTCAAAGTATTTTTGTTTCATGTGTCCTCCATTCCCCTCGTTGCTCGTAATCATAACCATCATATTGGTATATGCCGTAAATTGCAATGACTACCAGGGGAGTTTTTTCGCATAATCAGGTTTATTTGTTTGCCGTTGACGGGCAATTGCCATGTCAAACCGTTCCGTATTGTCAGTAATCGTTGATCCAGCTGCAATAAAGGAATCTGCCGCAATATTAACTGGTGCTACTAAGTTTGAATTGCTACCGATAAAGGCATGGTCACCAACATTGGTATGGTGTTTCTTAGCGCCGTCGTAGTTGACGAAGACCACTGCACAGCCAACGTTGATATTCTTTCCTAAGGTAGCATCGCCGATGTAAGTGAGGTGACCAACCTTCGTGCCTTCGCCAACATAAGCTTTCTTGACTTCACAGAAGTTACCAATGTGGACATTTTTGCCAATTTCAGCTAACGGACGCAGGTGGCTGTTTGGGCCGATATCGGAACCGTCATGCATTTCAGCACTTTCCAGAGTGGAAGAAATAACTTTAACGCCGTCGTGAATGGTGGAATCAATAATCCGGGATCCTGCACCAATGAAGCAGTCACTGCCGATCTTGGTGTTGCCTTTGATTACGACATTGCCTTCAATGACTGTGTCGCGACCAACTTGTACGCCCGCGTCAATGTAAGTAGTAGCAGGATCGATCATCGTGACCCCGTTCATCATCAATTCTTCATTGATCCGCTGACGCATAATCCGGTTAGCTTGTGCCAGTGCCACCCGGTTGTTAACCCCCATTGATTCATTGAAGTCAGGCATCCGGTATGCCGTCACAATTTCACCGGCTTGCTTCATAATCCCAATCACATCGGTCAGGTAATATTCACCCTGAGCGTTGTTATTATTAATTTTCTTTAAGGCAGCAAAGAGCTTTTGGTTGTCAAAGCAGTAGACACCCGTGTTAATTTCGTGGATTTCCTTTTCCTTAGCAGAGGCATCTTTTTCCTCAACGATCCGTTCAACAATGCCCACATCGTTACGGACGATGCGGCCGTAGCCAGTCGGGGCTGGGGCATTAGACGTCAAAATCGTTACTGCCGCATGCCGCTGATGGTGGTATTCAAACAGCTTATTAAAGGTTTCTGCCCGGAATAACGGCGTATCACCACTGACTACCAAGGTTTCACCATCAACATTACCCAACAGCTTTTCCGTCTGCATCACCGCATGACCAGTACCCAGTTGCTGCTTTTGTAGTGCGAAGGCAGACCGCTTGCCAATCGTGTTTTCTACGCTTTCAGCACCATAGCCGACAACCGTCACAATGTTATCGATCTTCGCCTTTTCCAATTGGCCTAAAACATGTTCCACCATGGTCTTGCCACAAACCTGGTGTAAGACCTTGTACAGCTTTGACTTCATCCGCGTACCTTTACCGGCAGCTAAAATGATTGCACTCTTTTGCATATTAGTTCTCCTTCTTTTCTCCAAATACTTTCTCCAAGTAATTGCCAGCTTGTGCCGAAATGTGCTTGTTGCGGCCATCTTCAGCCTGTACTTCAATCAATGAAGTGCAATTATCAACCAAACGGCTGCCTTTGAATTGGCCTTCCGCAAAGACATTCATCCCAACAACGTGCGCGCCAAATTCATGAATCAGTGACTGCATACCATTCATAGTACCGCCACCCTTTAAGAAGTCGTCGACAATCACCACATTGGCACCTTCACGCATTGTCCGCCGTGACAGCTCCATCTTCTTAATCCGACGTGATGAACCTGAAACATAGTTCACGCTCACTGTTGACCCTTCCGTAATGTGAGAAGAATTCCGCACAATTACAAATGGCCGGTTTAAATACATGGCCACGCTTTGGGCAATCGGGATTCCTTTCGTTTCAACGGTCATGATTACGTCGACATCTTGATCCACATACTGGGTGGCAATCAAACGACCTACTTCGCGCAATATATCAGGACGGCCCAGCAAATCAGACAAGTAGACGTAGCCACCAGGCAGTAAACGACTGTCATCATTGACCGCGGCCGTTAGCTGCTTAATTACCGCCTCCGCATTTTCCTGGGAATAAAGTGGTGTCAGGCGGGCACCACCGCTTGCACCGGGCAATGTCTCCAGGCGGCCTACTCCCCAACTGGACACAGTGTGGCGGATAATGCTCAAGTCTTCGCTAATGGAAGACTTAGCTGATCCGTAACGCTGGCCAAAGAACTTCAGGGAAACTAAGTCCCGTGGGTGTTCCATTAGGTAACGGGTCATATCAACTAAACGATTGCTACGTCTGACTTTCATCTTTGTTCTCCTTTTTCAAACCTTGATCACGCAATAACATTCAACGAACAAAAGTATACGTGTAAATAATAGCATAATTGTTCGTCTTTTAGTCATTATATCTGTAATTTGTTCTAGATTATCGGCTAGTTCTTCGGGTCTATCCCAATAAAAAACGTCCGGTGCCTGATCAAAGTTAGTCAGACATCCACTAAATAATAGCGATCCTATTCATTTTGTCGACGATGGTAGACCAGGGAAAGCACATAAATACCCGCCTCTAAAACTGCCGTGAAGAATGACACCGGCCAGTTGCTCAGATATCCCAAGTACAGTCCCAGCCAGGTTCCTAACAAGGCAAAAAGGATCGAAAGGAGGATCATGCTCGAAACACTATGGGTGAAATATTTGGCACTAGCGGCCGGTAGCGTTAAGAGGATAAATATTAATAGTGAACCCACGATTTGAGCGGCTACACTGACGCTCATTGCTAGTAGCAGTAAAAAGGCGATTGAAACAGTCATTTCATTAATACCTACCGCACTGGCACCGACCGAATCAAACGATGAGAATTTAAGCCGTCGGTAGATTAATAGCGTGACTAATAACACAATCAGTGATAAAGCAATCAATTGCCGCACTTCATGAGCAGAAATGCCCACCACGCTACCGAACAGGATGCTGGTCGCTGAGGACGCCATTTGACTAGACAGCGATAAAAAGAGAATCCCTAGGCCAATGAACAAAGCCGATGTTGCGGAAATAACGGCTTCACGGCGGGAGCCCTGGTTACTAAGCTGGCCAACCATAACTGAACTCAAAATCGTAAAGATCAGCATCCCATTTAGCGGTGACCAGCCCATAAAAACGGCAAAGGACGCCCCTGCAAAGCCAATTTCAGATAAAGTGTGGGTTAAAAACGACATATTGCGGGCAACGACAAAAACTCCGATGACCCCACTAACAATTGCAATGAAAGTACTGGCAACGAATGCGTGCCGCATAAAGGCAAGACTAAACATTTGATTGTCCTCCTTTGAGAATGTCCAACTCGTTAATCGGACCGCTCTCGTAGCCATCCTTTTTCATCATCAAGTAACGAGTACCATAGCGTTGCGCCAAATCCATATCATGAGTAATGAAGATAACCGTCAGCCCATTTTGCTGAAAGCGACTGACCAGGTCTAACAATTCAAACTTCATCTCATTATCCAGACTGGCGGTCGATTCATCTAAAATCAGTAATTGCGGGCGGCTCAACAGTGCCTGTGCCAGGTAGGCGCGCTGCTTTTCGCCTCCCGAAGCTAAACCCAGTGGTCGATCAGCAATCTTCTCTAGATCAGCCTGCTTCAGCACTCGTTTCACCTGTGCGCGTTCTTTACGGCTTAACCAAGGCCGCCAGTTATGCAACAAGTTTAAGCTGACAAAATTGCGGACCGATAAGGGGTAATCAATATCGACGTTGCGAAATTGTGGGACATAGCCAATTCGTAAGTGATTAGCCATAGAAATATCGCCAGAACGCGGCTTAATGCGGTTGAGCAAGGCGTTGACCAAGGTCGTCTTACCCACCCCATTTTCGCCGACAACGATAAGAAAATCGCCCTCGTTCAATACGAAACTTAAATCACTGATGATTTCTTGATCACCAAAGGCAACCGTAAGGTCATTGATAGTCAGTAATGCGATAATTATTCACTCCTTTGTGCCTTTAACACTAAGCGATACTGCCGACTCATCCATTCAGTATAACTTTCATCATCCGGCTTGGTTTCCGTCACCTGAATCACCGTCACATGATGCTTTCTCGCTAAACGCGTTAAATTATCAACGGTTTTTGAACTTGACTGGGGGTTTTCAACGAAGAAAGCCAGACGATGGTGACGAATATCGTTTTGAATCGCACTAATATCATGTGTGGAAGGATCGTCACCATCTTCAATGGCCTTGGCAAAATGAGAATCAGTGATGTGGTAGCCCATAGCCGCTAATGAATAATCAAAAACCGGTTCACTAACCGCCACCTGATCATTTTGATGAACATTTGCTTTGGCTTGGCGAATTAGTTTGTCCTGTTGGTTCAATTGGTGGACATAAGTCTTTGCATTTTTATGGTAATAGTCGCTATGCTTAGGATCCTTTTTGGCAAACTCATCCGTCAGCTGGTTGGTGAGCTTAATCATTACTTGTGGTTGATACCAAACATGTTCATTATCACCATTCTTAGCATGGGCAATTGTGGTTCCCACCGTAATCACTTTTGGATGATTGTCATTGGCAGCCACCATTTTATCCAGCCAGTGATCATAGCCTAAGCCGTTTTCAATAATGAAATCTGCATGACTAACCTGCTGTGATTGTCTTATTGACGGTTGGTAATCATGTGGGTCAACCGCCGAATTATTAATCAGCGACTCTACTTGACCATACTTGCCAGCAACTTTCTGTGCTGCTTCGCCATAAAAATTCAAGCTGGCAACGACTCTAATTGGCTTCTTAGACTGTGACTTTGCAGGCGTAGTTACAATCATTAGCAGCAAGATAATTAGCAAGCTGCCAATTAAAGCCCACCAGCCCCATTTTTTCTTGATCATGCTAATCCCCCAAACATTAGTCGTTTCTTAATAGTAATCATTACTATTAAATCAAAATTATGATACTAAAGATCATTCTGAATTGCAACCAGACCCGTTATTCACCAACAAAAAAGCTGGGGACGTTGCCCCAGCTTTTTACAGTAGCATTACTTGATAAACTTCAGTACAGAAACCACGCAGGCCATTATAAATCCGCTTTGCCCGCGATTCATTGTGACATAAGGCAAATACTGTCGGGCCAGTACCGCTCATCTGGGTGAAGTCTGCCCCTAATTTCTGCATCCGTTCCTTTAGAAATTTGATTGATGGATAACGCGGCATTGTGACTGGTTCCAAAACATTTCCCATTTTTGCAAAAGCCAAGCGCCAGTCGTTGTTTTCAATCGCCGCCATGATCCCGCCATTATCCAAATGCTCAATTTTTTCATAGTTAATCTGCCGCAGAATCGTGGGGGTTGATACACTGACACTAGGCTTAGCGACCACTGTCCAGTAATGTGGAATTGCGTTTAGCAGGTCCACTTTTTCACCATGTCCGGTGACGTGGGCCGTGTGATTATAGATACAATAGGGAACGTCGGAATCAATCGTCAATGACAATTTAGCCAGCTCATCTAGTGACAAACCCAGTTGCCAGCCACGATTCAAGCCGCGCAGAACTGCTGCCGCATCTGAAGAGCCGCCACCAAGCCCGGCTGCCACCGGTATCTTTTTCTTGATTCTGACCGTTACCCCTTCTGAACGATGAAAGCGCGTTTTAATAATATGCACGGCCTGATATGCTAGATTGCGTTGGTCATTAGGAAGGAAGCCGCTGTCGGTATATATCTTGATGGTTTGTGGCCGTTGGTGGATATCAATGGTCAGGTAATCAGCAAGATCAATCGAAGTCATCACCATGTCCCAGCGCGGTGAACCATCGAAGTAACGCATGGGGGTGTCTAAAGACAGATTGATTTTAGCGGGTGCTTTTTCCGTGACGATCATGCTGATCCCTCCCTTTCTAATTAACTTTTCTATAATAGTAACCTGTCTAAAAAGCTCGCGCAAGCACTGCGAATTCACAAAAAGCGTTAACATTTGCGATCCACAAATGCTAACGCTTTATTTCTTAATACAAATCATGATCATGCAACGCATTACCCAATTGAATGAACTTTTCTAGCGTCAATTGTTCAGGACGAATCCGACTGTCAATCCGTAATTCGTCGAGCACCTTTAAAACAGCATTCTTTTTATCTGTATCCTTGCCCGACAATGCCTTCAAGTTATTACCTAAGTTCTTGCGCCGGTGGGCAAAGCAGATCTTAATCAAGCTTAGAATTTTATCGCAGTCAAACGGGGCCACCGGTAAAGGTTGTCTTCGCCGATGCAAAGTCACAATTGCTGAATCCACATTTGGTTCCGGCACAAAGGAGTGGCGCGATACCCCAAAGGCCATTTCTGCATCCATGGACATCTCAATTGCTAAGGTCAGCGAGCCGTATTGCTTGGTTCCCACCTTGGCCACTAAGCGATCGGCTACTTCGCGCTGCATCATGACACAAATACAATCCCAGTCAACAGGACTGTTCAATAAGCCCATCAAAATTGGACTGGTGATGTAGTAAGGAAGGTTGGCCACTACTTTGATGGGTGCCTCCGGATGATCGAATTCTTGCTGAATCAGAGTTGGCAAATCAGCCTTTAATACGTCTTGGTGAAGAATCTTAACGTTGTGATATGGCTCCAAAACGTCTTTCAAGACGGGTAACAAGTCAACATCGATTTCTAAGCCCACGACCTGTCCAGCAGCTAGTGCTAATTGTTCAGTCAACGCACCAATGCCGGGACCGATTTCAATCACATTGTCATCTTTACCGATCTCTGCAGCACTAACGATGTTTTGCAGAATTGATTGGTCCGTTAAGAAATTTTGACCAAAGCCTTTCTTAGCACGCAGACCATACTGACGCATAATCTCTTTGGTACGACTACTACTACCGATTGCTGATTTTGCCATCTGCTTCCTCCCTCTTTATTTGTTGAACGGCCGCCTGAAATTGTGCAGGAGCAATGCGAAATACGTTTAGTCGGTGTAGTAATTGCTTTCCATTACCATAGCCGATGCCAAGGATTTGCCCCAAGCGTTCCCGACGAGTACGGGCCCCTTTACCAGATAATAAGCCTGCCGCGGCTAGGTCGTGGCGTGAGTACTGGGCATCTGCTTGTTCTTCTTCGGTATACACATGTGCCAATGCTGCTTTGATGACCTCCGGGTTGGCGTGTTCAACCCCCAAAGAACCGTGTGCTTCCGTCGGCACTCCCTGATCACGACGGATAAAAGCGTGTTTTACCCCCGGTATGGCTTGACTGATCATTTTACGCACCCGTTCACCATTGAAATCGGGATCCGTAAATACAATTAAACCCCGGGTTGCCTGTAGCTTCTTTAAGTGAGCAATGTCATCCGCCGATAAAGCAGAGCCATTGGTTTCATATGTGTCGGCGTTCACTGCCTTGTCAATCTGTTTGGTATCGTCTTTGCCTTCAACGACAATGACTTCTTTGATCTTTTTCATAGTGATCTCTTTTCAAATAGGCGTTGCGCATTATCAAAGGTGTGCTGTGCAAGCTTAACAGGATCTTCATTACGTAATTTTGCTAACCCTAACACCGTAAAGTACGTAAATGCCGGCTCATTCATTTTTCCGCGATAAGGCTTTGGTGTCAGATAAGGGGCATCCGTTTCCACCATGATCCGATCGGCAGGCGTAATCTTTGCTGAGGCACGGACATCTTCCGCGCTGCCAAAAGTAACAACACCGCTATAAGACAGATACATCCCTAAGTCCAGAAATTTCTGTGCCCATGTCGGATCACCAGCAAAGCTATGCATCACGCCGCCAAAATCACCCACATGGTATTTCTGCAAGATAGGGTAAAGATCGTCTAATGCTTCCCGGCAATGTACTGAAATCGGCAAGTTGAATGTCTTCGCCAGCTCCAGTTGCTCACATAAAACCTTCTTTTGCACGTCTACCGGTGATGTATCCCAGTGATAATCTAGTCCAATTTCACCAACGCCAACTACTTCAGGATCGTGCAGCTGTTCTATCAAAACATTGGCCGCTTTAGCATCATAATTTTTACTATCTTCGGGATGCCAGCCGATCACTGCATGCAAACCGGGATAGTCATGTGCTAGCTTAAGTGCGCGTTCATTCAATTGTGCATTGGATCCCACCATATTCATCTGGTTAACCCCAAAATGACGTGCCCGAGACACGAAGGCCGGCACGTCATCATAAAAGGCATCGTCATTCAGGTGGGTATGTGAATCGTAAAGTGGCACCTGTAATAACTGCTCCATTTTCACGCCTACTTAACTTCGGAACCATTAACCAGATCGGTCTGTAAGCTCAGCAATTGTACGTTGCCGTCATGCTCTGCTGTGAGCAACATCCCCTGGCTCAGTTCGCCACGCATTTTACGTGGCTTTAAGTTAGCCACGAACAGCACCTTTTGGCCAATCAATTTTTCTGGTTCTGGGTACCATTGGGCAATTCCGGACAGGATCTGACGACCATCTTTAGTACCATCATCAATGTGGAACTTCAATAGCTTGTCAGCACCCGCAACATGATCGGCAGCCGTAATTTGGCCTACCTTCAATGCTACTTTATCAAAGGCTTCTATTCGAATTTCCTTCTTAGCATCTTTCTTGGCGTCTGCTTCCTGCACCTTTTTCTTAGCCTGTTCCATCACTTTACGACCCTTAGCCTTCGTGTTGGCCGTCATCTTAGACTTCAGGAAAGCCACTTCTTCCTTGACATCCCGCCGTGGGAAGATTGGCGTTCCCTTGGCAATCACCTTTGTGCCCGCTGGCAGGTCATCAAATGAAAGATCATTTAAGGTGATTTGTTCAGCCGGCAAGCCTAATTGCGTCAGAATTTCCTTCGGTGCATTTGGCATTACTGGTTGCAGCAGAGCGGCTACGAAACGCAGGCTCTTGGCCAGGTGCATCATTACATCTGCCAATTCCTTCTTCTTGCTGTCATCCTTTGCTAAAGTCCACGGCTCGGTTTCATCAATGTACTTGTTAGCCCGGCCAATCAGCTTCCAAACACTACGCAATGCATCAGCAAAGTGGGTCTTATCCATCAATCCTTGATATTCAGCCCAAACAGCCTGAGCAGTATTTTCCAAATCTTCATCATAAGGAGTGGTAGCATCAGAATCTTCCAAGACGCCATTCTGGTACTTGTTGATCATCGCAACAGTCCGGTTAAGTAAATTACCTAAGTCGTTAGCTAAATCAAAGTTCGCCTTGTCGACAAAGTCTTCCGGACTAAAGACCCCATCGTTGCCAAATGGCATTGCCCGCAATAGGTAGTAACGGGTGGCATCCAGGCCATAACGGTCAACCAGGGTTTCAGGGTAAATAACGTTCCCCTTGGACTTGGACATCTTACCATCCTTCATCGTTAACCAACCATGACCAATCACATGCTTTGGCAATGGGAGACCCAATGCGTGCAGCATAATTGGCCAGTAAATAGTGTGGAAGCGGACAATTTCCTTACCAACCATGTGGACATCCGCTGGCCAGTACTTCTTGAACAGACTGTCATTATCAGAGCCGTATCCTAAGGCCGTAATATAGTTGGACAAGGCATCAATCCAAACATAAATAACGTGCGTTGGATCGCCAGGAACCTTGACCCCCCAGTTGAAGGAAGTCCGCGTTACGGCTAAGTCTTCCAGGCCTGGCTTCAAGAAGTTATTAATCATTTCGTTCATCCGCGAAGACGGCTCAATGAAGTCTGGATGATCACGATAGTACTGCAATAACCAGTCTGCATACTTGCTCATCTTAAAGAAGTAAGATTCTTCTTCGACCAGTTGCACCTCATGGCCAGAAGGTGCCTTACCACCGATGACGTTGCCTTGGTCGTCGCGGTAAACTTCGGCTAATTGACTTTCAGTGAAGTATTCCTCGTCGTCCACTGAGTACCAACCACGATACTTGCCCTTGTAAATATCGCCTTGGTCCATGAACTGCTTAAAAATCTTCTGGACAGCTTTTTCATGGTAATCGTCAGTTGTCCGGATAAACTTATCATTCGTGATATCTAATGTTTTCCATAGTTTTTTGATCCCAGCGGCCATTTGGTCAACATAGGCTTGCGGATTTATACCTAGTTTTTCCGCCTTCTGTTCGATCTTTAAACCGTGTTCATCAGTCCCGGTTAGGAAGAAAACATCGTAACCATTCAGACGCTTAAATCGTGATTCTGCATCACAAGCAATCGTGGTATAAGAATTACCGATGTGTAATTTGCCCGATGGATAGTAAATCGGGGTCGTAATGTAATAAGTTGGTTTATTTGCTGCCATTCTGGATCCTTCTCTCGTAGTCATAATTACAGTTAGTATAGCAAAGAAACGGAGTAAATTCGATTAAAAGATTAAAACAGATTTAATTGTTCGGGGCTGCGTGGTACCAGTCCGTCAAAATGCAGACCCATCATCTCTTGCAGACGTAAGGCATTCGGTGCCGCATCGCCAGCCGAATTATTATTAAAAATTACACAGACTTCTTGTGGAGCTGGCGTTAACTGCTCAATTTGCCTCTGAAAGTCAGCCAATTCCTGATCAGAGTAACGGTAAAGCGTCCGCTGCTTGCGCCAAGCTTTACCCGGATTACGCCAGCCAGCCTGATTACGTCCATGCAGCCGTAGCAAGGCTAATTGTGGGTTGGTAGTGACTAGGTAAAACGGTACCGAAGCTTGCGTTGACTGTGCTTCATCAGCTGCCACCAATGTGTAGTGCAATTCGCGACAATAATCAACCAGTGACTTTAATACGCCTGAACGATACCAAGCTTGATTGCGCAGCTCAATAGCAACCGATAAATTACCCAGGAATTGCCGGATCTTCATCAAGTAATCAATATTAGACACAGTTGGCACAAACGATGGTGGAAATTGAAACAAAATTGTCTTCAGCTGTCCGGTAGCTATTAAGGGCGTAACAGCCGTCTTAAAACGCTGAAATACTTCCGCTAAGCTTGTCACTCCTGTTGGTAACTGTGCTTGGGGATGTTTTGTCATTGATTGATGGGCCTTAACAATAAACTGAAATTCCGGTGACACTTCGCCAACCCACTTCTGTACCGTATTTACATTAGGCAAAGCATAGAAAAAGGTATCAATCTCTACTGCAAGCATTCTTTGGGCGTACTCATTTAAAGTGACCGTCCGCTTTTGTCCGTCAATTAAAGCCGGATGTTCCGTCCAAGTTGTCAATGCCAAGGTTACTTTCATTCTTCAATCCTCTTTAAAAAATTAAAAAAATCTCTTTTTTGCTCATAAACGTGACAATTCTAAGAAAATACTTTAATGAATATTTACAATAATATTAACGAAATAAGTGCATATAATTTCAAGTTGTTGGCGTGTTGCTGGGTAAATTTGCAAGTTCTTAAAAGTGCGTAAAACCCGCGTCATTACTAGTTTCTAATAGTACCATATTTCTCTTTTCTTGGTTATCAATGCATGTTAGATTAAGTATTGGAAAAAAGGAAGGGAGACATGATTATGTTTAAGAATTTATTGAACCGTCGTAGTCGTCAACAAGTTCAGCACGAACAGAAGAATGGTCTTCCCCGCATCTGGAAAGTTGGGGGCAAGGCTATCAACTTTGATGCCTAACAGCAAATGACTACTACATTATGAGTGAAACAAGGCCACCAGTGCTAGATAAGCACTGGTGGCCTTGTTTGTTTTATTAATCAATTTGATCCGGATGGTCATGCATTTTCAGGGTGATAAAGAATGCTGCCATTAAGAAAATGGAAACGACCCAGTATGGATATTGGTAATTCATATCTAGCAAAGCGCCAGATAATAGTGGACCGACAATGTTGCCGATGGAGGTCAGGGACATGTTGATTCCATTTAGGAGACCCTGATTTTCTTCACTCATTTTCGTCAGCAATGTCGTAATCGCTGGGCGCAGCATATCAAAGGCTTCATATACGACCAGTGTAGCCACAAAGATTTGCCAGTGGGAGTGGTCATAAATAACAAAGATTGTACCGATAACGCTCAACAAGAAGCCCCAGCGAATAATACGGATTTCACCGATCCAGACTACCAGCTGATCAAATAAAAAGGCCTGCAACAGCAACGATAACAAGCCATTAACCGTTAATACGCCGGCGATTGCAGCCAGACTGAAGTGGTGTACCTGGTTAACGTACAAACTGTAAATACTTTCGAAACCAGCTAAGCCAAAGGCGGATACCAGGATCATCACAAACAGAATCGTCATGGATGGAGTGGTCATCTTCTTTAGGTCCGCCAGCATACTGCCACCTGATACTCTACGGGGCTCAACATCATCATAGATTTTTTCATCAGCGTCTTTCGGCAAATTGATGGCAGCTACCACTGCGCTGGCAATTCCTAACACTCCAGCCACCCAGAATGGCATTTTGTAAGAAATTCCAGCAAGCATACCGCCTAGACCAGGTCCCAGCATCAGTCCGCCACTAAATGAAGCGGACAGCCAGCCAATCACTTTGGCCCGCTGTTCCTTAGTCGTAATATCGGCAGCTAGTGCCATCGCTGTCGGTACAAACATCGCTGCAGAGAGACCATCAACTACCCGTGACAGGTCAAATAGCCATAGCTTGCTGGTAGCTGCAAAAACAAATTCTGCTAGTGCAAAGACGACTAATCCCCATACCAGCATTGGCTTCCGTCCCATTTTGTCTGATAGCCGACCCACGATTGGGGAAGCAATGAACTGCGCCAGTGCAAACAGTGACGACATTATCCCCATATCAAAAGCCGAGAAGTGGTATTCATTACGGATAAACGGCATTACGGGGAAGATTAAGCTCATTCCGAGACAAATTAAGAATTGACAAAACAATACAATCGCAATTGTGTGCTTAACTTGCTTGGTCATTTTTAATCCTCCTAGTTCTGCTATTTATCTAAAACTAAAAGACATAATATTACTAACCACCTTGTAGGTAGTGTTTGATTACCAAAAATCATATTGACCTGTGATTGCAACCTATTAAAACTCGCCAATCTTAAATGAAGTTTGTCTTAGCAAAAATAAGTTGCACACAAAGTGATTACGCTCCAGTTTCAGAATTAATACAAAAAAGGCGGTGCAGCCATTAACTGCACCGTTTTTCAAATTAACAATAGTCTATCATTTAACTTCCAGATCAGCAAAATATTTGGTTGCATCCGTCTGAATCATTGTAAATTTCACTGGTAAATCCAGTGTCTGCTGGTTAATCGCCACAATTTGGGCATTCGGGTTAGCATATTGCAGTAACCCGGCGAACGGGTAAACCTTCATCGAAGTCCCAACAATAACTACCAAGTCCGCGTTAGCCATTGCGTTTAGCGATCGCGAGATGTTGTCCTGCTTGATGCCTTCATCATACAAAACAATATCTGGTCGCAAATTGCCACCATCTTTGCTGTGAATGCGACTCTGCAGGTATTCAGCAACCGGCACTGTTTCACCACACTTTTCACAGTAGACATTGTAGAGATTGCCATGAAAATCAATCAGGTTCTCGGTCCCTGCTTCTTCGTATAAGTTATCGATATTTTGCGTAATCACCGTTGCCCTACCTTCTTTAGTGAAGGCAGCCTGTTTTTGGTGAATTACATTGGGTTTAGCATCCGGAAAGTAAAGGTTCTTTTTGCAAAATTCATAAAAGCCTTCCGGATCCGACTCAAAGTAGCGGTGACTGAGATAGTATTCCGCATTTTTATTTTGCTTATATAATCCATTTTGCGAACGGAAATCTGGGATGCCGGATGCGGTCGAAACACCGGCACCAGTTAAGAAAACAATATGCTGTGCATTATCAAATAAAGATTGTTCTTCAACAGCCATTTGATCACTTCCTTACCCCATATGGCATGTTCAAATTGGTTAATAATTTGGCAACCGATTCATCATAGATTTTAACAAATGCTTGGGCACGTGCGTCACCTGTACCCTTTGGTGCTTTCATCACAAAAGAATTTTGATGATCATTGCGCATTAAGCCGACATAGATATCGCTATGACCATGACGATCTTTCATATCAGAGTGAAAAATTTCAAACACCTGGCGAACCTGCAAGTGAAGCTGGCGTTTAGAAAGAACCGGGTTCAGGGTCGTAAACTCGTTATTATGTACAGCGGGTAATCCCCAATTCAGCAATTGCTGATCAAAAAGCCGGTATAAAAGCACAATTTGCCGCCGCATATCAAAAGGAGACTTAATGTCGTGCTTCATCATTTCCTGATACATCTTAGCGGCAGCTTGATAAGCAATTGGGTAGTCCTTTTGCAATTGAGCACTATATTGGTCCAAATGATCACCATAGAAAACCATGGCATCCAATAAAGTTAAAAGACGCAGGGTTCCCATGCCATCATTACCATCCTTTTCGGGATCAATAGTTGCCTTGATGCCCCTTAAATACTCTTCCTCCACTTGTTCATCAATTAGATTGTGCTTACGTTGTTCGCTAACAACCACCCGGTGCATGGCCGTGTCATAGAGGTCAGTGGATATCAGCATCAACTGATCATCCAATTCTTCCTTACCCAGCGACAAGTTAAAAAAGATCTGCGGAAATCCGCGCAAAAGCATCAGTAGGTGCAGTAACTCATGTGAAGCAGTGTAATTAGGTGCCGTGACATCCGTTACCGTAATACAAATGCCGCCTGGCAAGGTACCCGTTTTTGCTTGATCGTGGCGAACGTAGCCGCTCTTTTGCTGCTCATCAAATTGAACAAATACGTTTCCACGCGGGAATAGTTCATTCACTTGATCCAATAAACTTTGTGATGCCGCGTTCAGCTTAATCTCTTCTGGCATTTCCTACTCTCTCCTTATCTTTTGCAATACTTTTTTTGCAGCTGCTTGATCAACTTGGTCCATTGGCTTTAAAGCGTCAACTACCTTATCCACTTCATCGGCGTTGGCACCCACACTAACGGCCAATGATCGGTATTGCAACTGCATGTGGCCCGCCTGAATTCCAGTCGTCGCTAACGCCCGCAATGCTGCGAGATTTTGTGCTAGTCCGATGCTTAAAACGACTGCCGCCAGTTCAGCACTTGTTCGGATCCCACTAATCTGATAGTTAATCTTGGACTGTTGGCTTAATTTAATCGATCCGCCAACGACACCTAATGATACTGGCAAAGTTAGCTCCCCACGCAAGCCTTGCTTGGTTAATTGCCAAGTAGCCAGTCCATGATAGGGATGACCATAGGCAGCATAGGCGTGGGCACTAGCCTCTACTGAACGCCAATCGTTACCGCTAGCAATGACTGCGGCATCAATACCATTCATAATACCCTTATTGTGCGTTGCTGCTCGTAATACATCAACTTGGGCCAGTTTACTCAAGCTAGCAATCCGCTTAGCTACTTGTAATCCCGACATCGCTGCCGTCTTTAGATAGTCAGTCTGAACCAAACAGCTGACCTTTTGCAAACTTCCCAAATAAAGGTTGCTTAAAATAGCCGTCAAAACAGGAAAGCCCTCGTTGATTAGGTATTGACCAACTGCTTCTGCCATCGTATTAACACTATTAGCGCCCATTGCTTCTTGTACATCAATATAAATATCCACACTAAGATAATCAGGAAGTGGCCGGACTTCAATTTTCCACGCACCACCGCCGCGTTTCACTAACGACGGGCGAACCGCATTCGCTACTTTAATCATCTCCGCAGTATGCTGGGCTAACCAGCGTATGCACTTAGCTGAATCCTTAACCGGGCTGATGATCACTTGGCCGATAACTTGGTGCTCTTGCTTTTCCGCATGGAAACCACCGGATAAACGGACCCGTTTCGCCCCATTATTTGCCGCAGCAATCACGGAAGGTTCCTCCGTCACCATCGGCACCGTATACGTCTTGTTGTTGACCATCAAGCCAGTCACCACCCCCATTGGCAGGCGGTAATCGGTCACATAATTTTCTACTAGTTCATTACCAAAACGACTGGACTGCTTTTGCAAACAGTCCAGTTGTTCTTTACTTAAATTGGCTTGTTGTGCCAATCGCTCACGCCTCTTTTCCGGCGTTAAACGATAAAAAGGTCGCTGATCAGTCATTATTCTTACCCTTTTTATGGTCCCGCTGCTGAATGTATTCAGTAATAATTCCTTCACGAACACCGCTTTCCGAAAAGATCACGCGACCGTCACTATTACGCTGCAGTAAACAGATCAAAGGCAACATGCCACCGACAATAATATCTGCCCGGTCTGGCTCCAGCCCCGGCATATGTTTGCGCTGCGCTAAATTCCGGTTTAACAACTCGCGGTAGGTCGCATAAACTACCCGTGAAGTCAGCCGGTAACCATGAATGCTACGGGAGTGTTGATGACGGTATGCCTTTGTCATCCGCGCTAAAGTACGATTAGCACCACCAAGCAGCACAATTGGCACCCGGTTAGCATATCGCAGCCACGGAATCTTATTCAACCGCCCGGTCACCAGTGTCTGTGCACGGAATAAATCAGCCGAGCGTACGTAACCACTTAAGTGGAATTGTTCGGATAGATTAACCGCGCCAAATGGGATGGAAATCAAATCACGTGCTTGACGATGCTGAACTAAAACCAGCTCACAACTCGCACCCCCAACATCCAGGATCAAACAATGGTCCATTTTCAGCGTCCGAATTACTCCTAAATAGTCATAGTAGGCCTCTTGTCGACCAGACAGGACACGCAGATCTAGTCCCACTTCTTGTTTGACCCGCTGTAAGAATTCCTGTTGATTCTTAGCCTGCCTTACTGCCGCCGTGGTAATGCCAGCCACCTTAAGATTCGGATAAGTTTGATATACCTCTTTGAACCGTTTTAAAGCTTGAATTGTGTGCTCAATTGCTGGTTCCTGCAATACTTTTTCCGCACCCATGCCCTCAGATAAACGTGTATCTTCTTTCACCCGCTTAATCTCATGAAAGCAGCCATCGTTGTTGATTCTGGTAATCGCCATTCGGGCAGAATTCGACCCCAGATCAACAATTGCAAGGTTTTCCACGGCTCATCACCTCTTTTACTTTGTGAATTAGTCGTTTTTTCAATCTCTTTAATGTTACCATTTTATGACCATTGAAACATTACTAAACTCTTCTCAGTGCAAAATTCATTTCTTTTTAAGACCATCAATGAGCGTGATAAAATTAGTTAGCATTTGAAAGGAGCGATCGCTTTGGCAGATCAGGCAGAACTAGCGCAAGAACAAAAACGAGTTGACGATGTAATTCGACAAATCAACGTCCAAATTGGCCATACCAAGGAATTATTGGCAGCCGCGCACAAAGAAACCCGTGCCGTTGAAAAAAACTACAGTGAAAATGCCTCCATCAACCGGTACGAAGTTGATGATATTGCCGAATCACGATCAGCGATCGAACAGCAACGACAGTTAGTTTCCCGGGCAGCCGAAAATGAAGACATCCTGCGTCGACAGCTGCATACATTGGAAATCCTGAAAAAATCACCCTACTTTGGGCGAATTGATATCAAAGACCCTGGCGAAGACGAACAAGAAAGTCTTTATATTGGGGTCGCATCATTAATGAACGATGATCGTACCGATTTCTTGGTTTACGATTGGCGGGCCCCAATCTCCGGAATTTATTACAACGGTACTTTGGGTACTGTGAGTTACCAGACACCCAGTGGTCTTCGGCAAACGCAACTATTAAAGAAACGTCAGTTCACGATCGTTGATGGCAAAATCACCAACATGTTTGACACTAACGAAACAGTCGGTGACGAAATGCTGCAAAGTGCTCTGGGTCATACCGATGATCAGTACATGCAAAACATCGTGGCTACCATCCAGCATGAGCAAAACGATATTATCCGTAACACTGACAGTGACCTCATGATCGTTCAAGGGGTTGCTGGTAGCGGCAAGACTTCTACTATTTTGCAGCGCATCGCCTACCTGCTTTACCACGCAAAGGCATCTTTGAATGCGGATCAAATTGTACTGTTTTCACCTAACCGGCTTTTTAGCCAATATATTTCCCAAGTTTTGCCAAGCTTAGGTGAACGAAACATGCGGCAAGTAACCCTCGATGGCTTTTTAAAACGGCGCTTTGAGGGGCTGAATGTGGAGTCCATCTTTGATCGTTATGAAAAAGTTGGCATGGATGGTGGCCCAACGCAAGCGGTAATGGAATCACCCGCTTTCATGCAAGCCGTGATTGACTATTGTCAGCAGGTGCAAGATGGGCAATATGAACTCTTTTTCCGCGACATTACTTTCCGGCAGCAGACCTTCTTCTCTGCCCAGCACGTCGCTGATATTTTCGCACGTCAGCCGGCAGCAATGAGTATTCCAGACCGTTTAGTACGCACCAAAAATCGTCTCATTCGCGAATTGCAAGCACGTACGCGGACGGAGGCCAACAAAGACTGGCTGCAAAAAGAGTTGAACGACCTTACTCGTTTACAAATTAGCCGGTTAATGGGTAAACATCACCTAGATAATTTCAAAGATGAGCAAGCGATGAATCGCTACCTCGCCCGTCGTTTAGCTCATGAACGTCTGCGCATAGTTGCTGACGCAATTTACAATAACTACTTTTTGAATTTCAATGCGCAATATCAAAATTTCCTGGGAAATAATCATGGCTGGGGAAAGCAAATTGATGATGAACTGATTGCTGCATTGATCAAAGACTTCCAGCATGATTGGGAATATCACCGGTTAAAGCTTGTGCATGCGGCACCGCTGATGCTTTTACGGGACTTAATCACTGGTGAAGGGCAAAACCATGATTTCCAATACGTATTTATTGACGAAATGCAGGATTACTCACCTGCTATGCTCATGTACTTCCGCCATGTATTCGCCAATGCCAAGTTCACCATTCTGGGAGATAGCGAACAGGCTCTTTTTTACCCTTTGTCTTTGCCCGAGGCTTTGCTGCAGCGCTTATCCAGAGAACTGCACGCGAAACACCCCCGTTTAATCACCCTGCGACAAAGCTATCGTTCCACTTATGAAATAACTTCATTTGCAAAGTCATTGTTGCCTGATGGCGACTTGATCCATGCTTTTAACCGGCATGGCGAGAAGCCAAGTCTCACCATGTCCTACCATCACGACCAATGGGAAAAAGATTTGATTCAGGCCGTTAACCAAGGACTTGCGCAGTATCCGACCGTGGCAATCTTGACCCGTACTGAACAGCAGGCACAATCAATTTATTCATTAATCCATCGTTATTTTGATAACATTCACTGCCTTAACGCTCATAATAAGCAAATGCCTGATGGTGTTCTTGTTTTACCGGCCTACCTAGCCAAGGGACTGGAATTTGATTCTGTCATTATTGCTAACAGCAGTGCTCAGGCACTCGGAGAAAAGGCTACTGGTTTGCTGTACACAATGGCCAGTCGGGCAATGCACCAATTAAGCATTCTCAGTCTTGGCCCAGTGTCTGATGTCTTTACTGATAAAGCTTGTCGTCACTTAAAGATTACTCACCAACTGAATTAAGGCTGCATCATTAATTTGCCCATTATAAAACAGCACCGTCCAGCATTATTTGCTAGGCGGTGCTGTTTGTTTTAGACGGCATGGTTCCATAAGAAGTTGTAGAGCAGCGCATTTACATCGTCATTATGATGCAAGCGGCTATGTGACGCGTATTTGCCATGCATCTCTTTTTCTTGGTATGACTTCGGACGGTTGTTCAAAAGGTAGCGCAATGATTGCGCAGACTGAATTGTCAAATCACCATCCGTGCCATGTCCCTTATTGCCATAAACATTCAGTACTTCCGCCGACCGGGGGTAGAAATCACGTAAAGACAGCAGTTCTTTATACTGTTTCTGCATATTATTAGGCTTCCCATTTTTGTCTACCCGGTCGTTGTTTTTGTTGTCATCATCCATTACCAAACCGTTAAATGGACCTGCTAGAGCCACTTGCTTATTCAGACGTGGTAATTGTTTATCTTGGCGATAGTAGTACAGCAGGTAAAAGGCAATATCTTGGTTCCCCATCGAGTGGCCCACCAGGTTGACCTTCTTAAAGCGGTAACGATTTTGTACACTCACAATCACGTTGCGTGCCCAGCGTGCATCTGTATGCCTATTGCCTACGCGCGGATTATCGTAATTCACCTCGACCACGGGGTGCGCTACATGGGCCTTCCATTTGCTACTAATTGTGACCTTACCGCTTGGCCGCACATGCGCAATTAACACGTCATCTTTTTTAAGCAAGCCCTCTTTAATGGCACCATTAACCATGTATTCTTCGGCATGGTAGCTACTGCCATAACCATGAAAAAAGAAGGTGGGCGTACCCACAGTCGGTGCATTCTTAGCTTGCTGATGACGGACAGACGTACGCAACAATGAGCCATTGTAGTATGCAAATCCACCAACAAGGATAGCTATAATGACGGTTAAACTAATGAGTCCGCGGTTCTTTTTCATTTTCTTTTCACCTCTTAACGATCATGAACGCGACGTAGGGAGTGCTTCAAGATAAACGGTGCTAACAAAGTTGCTAGCACAATTACCGTAATGATATCAGAATAATATTTTTCCGATAACAGATGTGCTTGAAAGCCGACCTGTGCAGTGATCAAAGCCATCTCTCCACGAGCAATCATGCCGCTGCCGATAATGTAGGAGCTGTCAAAATTAAAGCCCATCAGTTTGGCTCCACCACCACAGCCAAACAGTTTCGTGAGACAAGCTAAGATCGTCATCATAACGATAAATCCTAGTGAACTAAGGAAGTGGTCAAAACGCATGCTTAATCCGACGTTTACGAAGAAAATCGGAATAAATATGGCATAGCCAATCGGTTCAAAACTACGGTTAACCGTAGCGCGTTTTCTGGTATTAGCAACTGCAATGCCAGCAAAGAATGAGCCGACTGCACCACTTAAGTTAACAGCATCTGCCAGTGCAGCCATTCCTAAGCAAATAACCATCGCCATGACGGACGGCGCGGCTACTGTTTCCAGGCGCTCACTAGTATGCATCATGTAAGGAGCAAGCCAACGAATCAACAGGTAGGTACCGCCAAAAAAGACAACCTGCATAATCAAAGTCAGCGGTAAATTATGCTTGCCTGCATTATCACCCTGATTGTTCATCATTCCAATTAACAGGCTTAACGCAATTACGCCGCCAATATCGTCAGCCACGGCCGCACCAAGGATCGTAGCACCTTCTTTACTGCCTAATTGGTTATATTCTCGTAAAACGGCGACAGAAATGCTGACTGATGTTGCCGAAAAAATCACCCCAATAAACAGGGATTCAAACCACTGCATCCCATAAATATCCGCCGCAATGCCCATCACAATTACCGGCAGCAGCATTCCTAACAAAGCCACCACGATTGCTGGTTTTAAATACTTTTTGAGGAGGCTCAAATCACTTTCGAGACCAGCAATGAACATCAAAATGATCACACCAATCTCTTGGAATTCATTGATCATGGCGTTAGGCTGCACCAACCCTAGAACAGCCGGCCCCACTATAATGCCAAAGACAATTTGGCCAATGACGTCGGGAATTCCTGCACGAATGCATAATTGTCCCACTAACTGAGTGCCTAACAGGATTAAAGCTAAAGCACCAACAAATTCCATAAATGTTCCTCCATACTAATATTAAAAAGAAAAGTCGTTAACTATTATATACGGATAAAAGACCCAGGAAACAACAAAAAACCTTCCGGCAATTACAATTTTGTCGGACGGTAATGATTTCAATATGGGTGTTAATTACCACTTGCCTGGTGCGCCAATGTAGTCATCAACCCCGTCAGGATTGCCAGACCACTTAAATTTGTCATACCAAATAGCGTGCTGGTCCTTGTCTAATGCATCAATCTGTATCATTTCATATGGGGTAAGCGTAAAGTCAAAAATGTCCGCATTTTCCTTCATCCGTGACACATGTGACGTCTTAGACAATTCGATAACACCATGCTGCAGTCCCCAGCGTAAAATAACTTGCGCTACGGTCTTATTATGATCCTGAGCAATCTTCATAATAACCGGTGCACTTAATAAGCGACCATGACCTAACGGCGACCATGCCTCAATCTTGATGCCCTCAGACTGGTCAAACTTTCGAATATTGTTTTGTAAAATGCCCGGGTTAAACTCAATCTGATTTACTGCTGGCATTACTTTAGCATGGTCAATCAGGTTAATCATCCGGCCATTATCAAAATTGCAGACCCCAATTGCCCGGGCCTGGCCATCGGCTAAAATGGCTTCCAACGCCTTCCAGGTTTCAACATAGCGACCATTAACCGGCCAGTGCTCAAGCAACAGGTCCACATGATCGGTTTGCAGGGCCCTTAATTGCCCTTCAACGCCCTTGCGAACATGATCATAGTCGCCTTGATCACCATTAAAAATCTTAGTAGTCAAAAAGATATCATCGCGAGCGACTTTACCATCTTGAATGGCAGCCTGCATGCCTTGACCAACACCTTCTTCGTTACCATATTGCTTAGCAGTATCAATCAAAACATAGCCATTTTCTAACGCATTCTGTACCATTGTGGCCGTTTCCTTAACGGGTGTCTTCCAAACACCCATCCCGAGCTGCGGGATTTTGACCCCATTATTCAGAGTGATACTTGGTTGCAAATTCTTATCCATGACGATCACCTCATCCTTTATTATAGGCTTTTTTCTTGCAACAACCGTGCTTTGTCTATAAAATCGTCCGCTGATGAACTGTGTATGCTATACTCGTTTTACACCCTTGGCATGGAGCGAGTACCGGCATTTACGTCGGTAATGGGTAAACCTACCCACTCTTGTATAAAGGCGGCTGGAGTACTTCCAACCGCCTTTTCCATACTATCCGTTTGTTACTACTGGGAGGTTATCTTTATGCAAATCATTGCCGCCATTCTGGTTTCTTTAGTGGGATTAGAGCACTTGGTGATCATGGGCCTAGAAATGTTTGCCAGTCCGAAAAAGCAGGCCGCACTCTTCGAATTAAGTACCAACTATACCCAACAGCCAGAGGCTAGAGTAGCAATGGCTAATCAGGGAGTTTATAACGGCATGCTCGGCCTTTTAATCCTGATCAGTTACTGGTTCTTGCCGGCTGCTTATCACCTTGTCATAACTTCTTTATTGCTGCTATTCGTGATTGTTGTTGCACTGTATGGTGGTGCATCTACCAGCAAAAAAATCTGGCTGATGCAAATGCTGCCGGCGATTCTGGCTCTGATTGCAGTTATGTTTGTCTTTTAATTAGCAAATATTATTTACCTAACTTGCTGCTAGCGAATATTTTGATGAAGATTTAAAAACGTGATTGATCCTCTACCAAGGACACAATCACGTTTTTTTAGTGTTGATCAGTAAAATATGCACAATGCATTTTGTGTGGCACCTGATCCCAGTGAACCGGGTAGCCTGCCCCATGAGCACAGAAGACCGAGTCCGGTGTATTGTCTAAATCGGCCACTGGATCATAAGCAGCAGCGACAATCACTTCATCAGCATTATGGCAAGGATGGTTACCATCCGGTACACACGTAAGCTGACCTTCACCATGGCTGTAGCCACGCAAGGTGGTCGCATAGTCACGAAATTCACTGACTGGTGCATGGCCAGTAATTTCGGTCTGATGATTTGCTAACTGCACCGGGCTGTCGAAGTCGCCACTAGACCGTTGAATATCATTCAGTGCCCGTCCTACCTGATCATCAGGCACAATTAACGTAAACCGATACCACTGTTCTAATAATTGGCAACCACCACGCTGTTTCAACTCCATCAACCCTTGACGTAATGCACGATTAGCCGCTTCACGAAAATCACCGCCCACCGAATGGACTACACTGGCCCGACCACCAACCAATGTAATTTGCGCATCGGTCAGTGGTGCGCCAATCAACACGCCACGCTGCAATTTACTTTTTAACGCCGTGATAATCTGCTGCTGGTAATTATGACCAAGAACGTCAACAGAACATTTAATTCCAAACTGCAAACCGCTACCGAGGGTACCCGGCTTAATTAACAGGTGGCATTCAGAATAATGACGCAAGGGTTCAAAGTGGCCTACTCCTTCAAAAGACTTAGTCGCCGTCTCTTGGTAAAGCACAGTGCCCTTTTCAAAAGTGACCGCAATTTGATACCGTTCCTTAAGCAATTGTGCCAAAACTTCCAATTGCATAGGACCCATGACTTGCACTTCAATTGCCTGCAATTCACTATTCCAAATTACCGTTAATTGGGGATCGTCTAGTGCCAATTCTTCCAGCTTCTGCAAGCAGTCATGCAGGTCATGCTGAGTCGCCACGGTATAAGACAGAACAGGTTTTAAGAGCGCTGGTTTGTCAGTATGATCAGCTCCCAGGCCTTGGCCAACAAGCAATTTTGCGGGCCCGACCACCGCGCAAACGTCACCGGCATTAACTTTTTGCACTACTTGATATTTTTCACCATTATACACACGCAGGGCATCCGCTTTTTGATCATCAACTAAGGTTTGCTTGGCATTCAGATAGCCCCCTGTCACCCGCAGCCAAGTTAGTTGCTGGCCATCTTTATCGTGACTGATTTTAAATACACGGGCAGCAAACTTTTCTGACCACTGTGGCGTAGGCGTCCATTGCTTTAGGCCAGCCAATAAGTCTTTTACACCAGTCCGTTTCAGCGCACTACCGAAATAAGTAGGGAAAACTTTTCGATTGGCGATTAAGCGTTGGATTTGTTCCGTAGTTAAAGTACCTTGTTCGAGGTATTGATTTAACGCCGTTTCATCCTGACTGGCAATGTCTTCAATAGTTGTCTCGTCCAGCTTTGGGCTAAATGGTAAACAACCGTCATCCAAACTTTGGATTTCTTTCAATATCCGTTGACGAGCAAAACCAGGTGCATCAGTTTTATTGACGAAGATAAATGTCGGTACGTCATAATGCGCTAATAGTCGCCACAACAGTCGCGTGTAGCCCGTTACCCCATCGCTTCCTGATACGATCAAAATAGCGTAGTCCAGGACTGGCAAAACCTGCTCAGTCGTTGCAGCAAAGTCAACATGACCTGGCGTATCAAGCAGGGTCATAGTAAAATCATCCATTATTAACTGTGCCTGGTGCGCAAAAACAGTGATCCCGCGCTGTTTTTCAATACTATCCGGATCTAAGAAAGTGTCGCCATGATCGACCCGACCTGCATGGCGGATCATTCCGGTTTGAAAGAGCATTTCCTCCGATAAAGTAGTTTTGCCGGCATCTACCGGTGCAATAATCCCAATTGTAATTTTTTTGGTCATTTCAATTCCTTCATATCAGCGTGGTAAAACCTTCAGTACCACGGAATTTACTTAAAACATTGTAATACATGATTGTCACGCACAACCATTTTTAAAGATGAGTAAGCCAAACTAAACAACCCCCGCCAAAGGTCAGCGGAGGTTGTTTCATTATTGCATTGTTTATTTCATATCTAAAGCCAAGCCTTGGTCATGCAGCAACTGCACTAATTGATCACGATGGTGGTCGGTGTGCGCCAATTTAGCACCCGCCACCTGCTTGGTGAAGGAGTCGATCCGGCGATTAGCATCACGTAAATCGTAATAGGTAGTAACCACATCATCATATTCTTTTAGGTCAGCTGCCTTGATTCCTCGTGGATAATCATTTTCAAAGGCCATATTGGCAATTGGCAGGCGGGGCTTCAATTGTGGTTCCTGATCCGGAATACCGACTTGCACTCCCAAAATAGGGAAAGTCATTGGGGGCAATTCGAGTGTCTTAACTAACTGTGCCGGATCATTCATGATCGAGCCCAAAATGACAGCTCCCAGTCCCATACTCTCAGCGGCGATCACCGTATTCTGCACTGCCAGCACTGTATCTTCAACCGCCTGCATATACTCATCAAAGCTGTGCAAGGATCCATCATCTTGCCCCATATCGTGGCGTAATTGTTGGTTACGATACAAGTCAGCAATGAAGATTAACAGATCACCATTTGCGCCCACATATGGCTGCCCTGCAATTGTCCGCACAGCAGCCCGCTTCTTTGCATCAGTTAAATGCAGGATGGAAAATTGCTGCAAAAAGCGTGAACTCGAAGTACAGCGCGCAACATCGTATAAGGTAGCTAGCTGTTCTGTCGTCAACGATTGGTCTTTGAAAGCACGAATGGACCGGTGATTCATCTGTGTATCGATAGTTGTATTATGGATCATTGTTATGTCTCCTACTTACTTTTAGTAAACTGATTTCATTATCCTGCTGATCACTGATCAATGCAACTGCTAACAATACTAATGCGACACTTCACACCGCTTTGACCATTGTCAGAGTGTAGACATTCTTCCTATAATGAGACACAAAGACACAAGAAAGCAGGTTGATGATGTCCTTTTTAAGTAAGTACGTAAATATTTGGCACTGGTTTTTAGTCATTATGACAATCATTATCTTTATTGCCAGCGCTAGTCAGCAGCTCACCACGTTCTCCATAGGAAGTCCTGTCTTTGTTGGCCTATGGATCATTAAAGTGGTGGTAGCAAGCCTCGCTTTATTAGTTCCCTTAGCCATTGGCGCTCGACAAAGGCCATTTCAGCATAATGGCTGGAACGTTGCTTGTCTGTGGATCATTGGTTTCTTGTCACTAATTTGTTCTCGTTTTGCCAGTCAACCAGTCACTGTTCGCCTTGTAGGCACCTTAAAATCACCTGAATTGTATGTGGTCCAGAATGTGTTCATTGCTTGGTTTATGAGCACCCTACTCTGGCTTTTGCATGACCAATTACAAACAATTCTGCACCACTGGTCGGTTAAACAACGAGGCCCCGTTATTATTGCTATTCTAGGCCTTTTATGCTTCTGTAGATGGCTCTTTCATTATGATTTATTTGGTTTCAGTGGTGCTACCAGTGGTACATGGTTCCTGTTTCTCTTTTCTTTAGGCGACTTGCTAGTTAATTGGCAGCCAAAACGTCACTGGCGATTATCTTCCATCCAACTAAGCCTGCTTTGTTTGGTCATGTGGGTGGCTAGTATCTTGGCCTCGTGGCTCAAGATGAATGTGATTCAGTATGACCCACACAATGATTTCACTCAAAACATCCACTACTTATACGCCATTCCGCCATACCAACCAATCCTTTTATTGACCGTGTTAATCACTTTTATCTGGTGGAACCGTGTGGTCATCCAAAAGATTGACCAGCAACGTTTGATTAGACTGATCTTATTGCTTAACTTGCTGGCTATTCCCCGCACCATTAATAGCTTTCTTTTACCAGAATGGTCATGGCCAACCGCGCTCATCATTGGAACCATTAGTTTTCTTGTCATTGCCTGCTTGCCAAAAATAATCCAGCTTTTTGGCCGTGATTTTCACTTATCAAATAAGAAAAATGCATGGTTGGACCGCAGCAGACGTTTAATTGCCTACTGGCCAGTATTAGTTACCTGGATCCTTCTATGGGGCATCACCGCATTTTCGTTTTATTTTTTGTGGGATGACCACAAATGGACGATGGTGCAATGGATGATTACCAAGCGCGCCCCCATTATCATTGTCAATGTCTGGATTGTTTTTGGGTTAGTTACAATATTAATGGCGATCTGCAATCGTTGGTGGCTTAGTTCTGGAATCGTCATTATTAGCTATCTCGGATGGTTGGTGGCATCGATTTTAAAGATTCAGACTCGGGATGAACCCATCCTGCCATCGGACTTATCAGCCACCACAGCACCGAAAGAGTTGTTAGGTATGGTTAACCCGCTAGTCCTGATGATCGCCATCATTGCAATCATCATCGTTCTGCTTGCTTTTATTTATCTGGAACGTCATGCACATTCTTTCTACATGTTGCCATGGAGCCGCATTATTGTCGCTGTGTTAGCCTGTCTTTATTTAGGCAGCTTTACCTTGGCTAACCATAGCCAATCCTTAACTTTTCGCTATTTACAATCAATTAATGACACTCCATATTTCTACTCCCAACTGCGGGGAGCACGGATGAACGGTACCATCCTACAATTTGCTAATAATGTCGACGTGACGGCAATGAAGAAGCCAGCAGGATATTCGCGTAGCCGCATGGAAAAACTGGAGAAAAAATACCAGCATGAAGCCCTGCAAATTAACCATCAGCGCCGTCACGAAAATGTTAATTCGCAAGACCTTGTATTTGTCCTCAGTGAAAGCTATGCTGATCCACGATTACTGCCGAACTTGAAAATAACCGGTGGTAACCCTACTCGTTACTATGATCAATTAGCCAAACACACGACCAGTGGATTGATGTTGTCATCAGGCTATGGCGGTGGCACAGCTAACATGGAGTACCAATCATTAACCGGTTTTTCCATAGCCAACTTCTCGCCAACGATGCCGACGCCTTATTCACAGTTAGTGCCTTATCAAAGGCATCCCTTCTCGATCAACCAGTTATTTAATTCATCTGTTGGTATTCATCCTTTCTCGGCTAACCTTTATAGCCGTAAAACCGTATTTCGTAAGTTTGGTTTTCAGCGCTTTTATCACTTAGATGGCGGAGATCACTTAACCTACACTCGCCACATCAACAAGAGTCCCCGCATTAGTGACGATTCGGCGTATAAAGAAACCACCCTGCATTTGAAAGACACTCACGGTCGCTTCATTCAATTATCCACAATGCAAAACCACATGCCTTATAAACCCGAGTACTATCAGCACGTTAATTATCACGTCAGTGCGCCATGGATTAAAGACCCGGAAGAAGCGGATACCATCGCTGCTTACGCTGAAGGACTGCACTATACAGACGAGGCCTTGCGTTCTTGGATCCAGCAGTTGGACCAATTGAAGCAACCCGTCACAGTAGTCTGGTACGGTGACCACCTTCCCGGCATTTACAGTGGTCTATTAATGGGTCGCCACGGCGTTAAGATGCATGAAACCAACTACTTTATTTACCAAAATGCAGCCGCTAAGAAGGCGGATGCCGGTGCTGCAATAATGCCGCATCGAATTGTTAGTCCCAACGAATTTCCTGCTTTAGCTTTCAATGTGATGAACGTGAAGGTCTCCCCTTACTTGGCCCTTTTAACTAAAGAAGCCTCTGACCTCCCCGCAATGTCTTTGCCAACTAACGGAACGGCACGGAATAACTCAGCCCATCAAGGTGGGATGACCTTTGTTAATGAACGTGGCAAAGCGGTCAAATTGACCAAGCAACAGCGACAACTTCTTCATGATTATCAATTAGTTCAATATGACTTAACGGCGGGTCACCACTATTTACAAAGAGCATCTTTCTTAACAAAAATAGCTAAATAAACTGATAAGAAGCCTAAAATTTCCATTGTTCGGGATTTTAGGCTTTTATTTTATATAACGTGATAGAATAGACATGTTTATTGGATTATTTACATTTAAAGGGGTTTTATTGATGAAAGAACATAAAAAGCTTTATAAAGCAGGCAAATTATGGCTGGCAATGACCATCTTTACCTTTGCT
>DXFH01000018.1 GCA_019114515.1 Candidatus Limosilactobacillus merdigallinarum | reverse complement strand
AAGGCAACTGTTTGGATAATGCCCCCGTAGAAAGTTTTTTCCATCTTTTTAAAACTGAACTGCTTAACGGTTTACCACCATGTAAGAACTTGGCAGAATTCAAGCAAATAGCTACTCAATACGTGTACTATTTCAACCATGAACGAATCTCTTTAAAGACTAAAGGCATGACTCCAATTGAATATCGGAATCATGCCTTAGCAGCTTAACTATTTAATTTTGTCCAACTTTTGTATTGCACTTCAGTTCAATCTGGGGCCCATACGCAACTTACCATGATGGTACTTACTACATTGTTTACACGAACGTTAACCAGACGCGGGTACCTTACAAGGACGTTGATAACTACATCGTTACTGCTAAGGATATCCACGGCCCATGGTCTAAGCCCGTTTATGTAGACAGTTCCGGTTTTGACCCATCAATTTTCTTTGACGATGATGGCAAGGCTTACTTCTTAAACGAAATCTGGGATTACCGGATGGAAACCCACAACAAGTCATGTGGGATCGTTATGCAACAGATCGACCCCGGATCATTCGACTTGATTGGTGAACCAAAGAAGCTGTTTGACGGTACTGTACCAGCGAAGACGGAAGCACCGCAGATTTACAAGCATGGTGATTACTACTACCTGTTCACTGCTGAAGGTGGCACGGGCATTAACCACCAGGAAACGGTTGCTCGTTCAAAGGAAATTTGGGGTCCATATGAAGTTGATCCTGGCACCCCATTGATCACTTCAAAGGGTCACCCCGAACTGCCATTACAGCAATCTGGTCATTCAAGTCTGATTGAAACGGCGGAGCATGAATGGTACATTGCTCACCTGTGTACCCGTCCATTGCCAGGCAACAATCCGATTCTGGGTCGTGAAACAGCGATTGAACCGGTTGAATGGACTGATGATGGCTGGATCCGTCTGCGCTCTGGAAGCAAGTCTCCAGCATTGAAAGTACCTGCACCAAAGGGTGGTACGCCGGCAAAACCAGTTCACCATGGCTTCACTGATGATTTGCAATTTGGTGTCGATCCACGTTACTGGAACACTTACCGTCAGTTTGCTGATCCTATTTGGTTCCATGCCGATGTCAATGGTTTGACGATTAAAGCTGGTCAATCACCGCAATCAGCTTTCGACCAGCACTTGGTTGCTACTCGTCAATATGACTTCGGCGTTACCGCTAGTGTTGACATGGAATACACGTCAACTACTTACCTGCAGTTGGCAGGGATGACCATGTATCTTGACTTGTCCAACTACATCTTGTTAATGGCTACCGTTGATGAAGATAATCAACCAGTGGTTGTTCTGCAAGAAGAAGTTGCGCAAGAATTCAAGCGGGTCGCTTCCGTCAAGACTAACGGCAAGGGTCACTATCACTTCCGCATTAAGATTGACGACACCAAAGCCGACTTCTGGGTTGATGATGGTGATGGCGAACAGCACCTGGGTACTTTGGATGTTTCCTTCCTGTCAGGTGGCTTCACTGGTGACTTCATTGGGATGGATGCCATTGATATGCACCGGCGAAACCACACACAAGCGCGGTTCACTAACTTTAGTTACCACGCTGACCATTAGCTTCTCCTTTAGCAAATATCACAAATACACCTAGATAATCCGCAAATATTAAATGTTAGGTAGGAAATGATTCCTTAGTATTGCTAGTTTATTTTCCAATTTAAAACGTGCCTGTCCTTATTCTCCAGAGGACAGACGCGTTTTTTGTGTTCTTTTTTGATCGTATTTAGCTGGTTGCAGTGGCAATTATTTTAAATCCGCTGTAGCAGTCATCACAGCATTTGTTTAGTGCTGTTGTTCAAAGTAGTTCAGACCCATTGCTTCCTTAACTTCATGCAGGGTTTGGGCAGCAACTTTATTGGCCTTCTCAGAACCCTTTTGCAGCATGTCGTAAACGGCAGGGATATCCTTAGCGAATTCTTCACGCCGCTGACGGATTGGGGAAAGCTCTTCGTTCAAGACATCAAAGAGGTAACGCTTGATCTTGACGTCACCTAAACCACCGGCACGGTAATGATCTTTCATTTCCTGCACCGTATCTTTATCTTTGGCGAAGATGTCTAGGTAGGTAAAAACGACGTTGCCTTCAATGTGGCCAGGGTCGTCAACGTGGATGTGCTGCGGGTCAGTGTACATGGACATGACCTTCTTACGCAAGGTGTCTTTGTCGTCTGACAAGTAGATGGCGTTACCTAATGACTTACTCATCTTAGCGTTGCCGTCGAGCCCAGGAATCCGTCCTTGACCCTTTGGCGGGAAGACGCCTTCTGGTTCAACTAATACGGGGCCATAGATTGAGTTGAAGGAACGGACGATTTCGCGTGCTTGTTCCAGCATAGGCTCCTGGTCATCACCAACTGGTACCAATTTAGCCTTAAAGGCGGTAATGTCACAGGCTTGACTAACCGGATAAGTTAAGAAACCGGCAGGGATGGAACGGTCAAAGTGCTTTTGCTGAATTTCCGATTTAACAGTAGGGTTGCGTTCCAACCGTGACACAGTAACCAGGTTTAAGTAATACATGTTTAATTCCGATAAAGCGGGAATTTGTGATTGAACGTAAATCGTTGACTTTTCTGGGTCCAGGCCAACTGCCAGGTAGTCTAACGCCACTTCGATCAAGCTGCGGCGAATCTTTTCGGGGTCACGGGCGTTGTCGGTTAATGCTTGCTGGTCGGCGATCATGATGTATGGATCATACTTGCCGCTGTTTTGCATCTTTACCCGTTCACGCAGGGAACCAACATAGTGGCCAATATGAAGCTTACCGGTTGGCCGGTCACCGGTTAAAATAACTGTTTTTTCTGTCATTTAAATCAATCCTTTCGTGTAAAAACGGTAAAGAAAAACGCCCTATTCCGCAATTGGAATAGGACGAATTACCGTGGTGCCACCTATCTTACGAGTCATGCCCGTCACTCATTGAATTATTCAGTTGAAAACTGGCTTCCAATTCGCTTAACCGGGGTCCCTTTCAGCGGGTCAGGACTTTCTCTGTTAGTTGGTGTCACTACTACTTTACCAGTGATTAATTGCTTTTAATTATAAACTAGCTGGCGTTAAAAACAAGCCTACTTATTAACCTTAGCTAAAGTGAAGTGCTTCTTACCCTTTTTAATAACGACAAACTTACCGTCAAAGTTGTCAGCGGGATCAATGGTGGCCTCGATGTCAGTAATCTTTTTGCCGTTAATGCGGATGGCACCGTTCTTGATATCTTCACGCGCTTGCCGCCGTGATGGTTCCACGCCGTTGTCAGTCAGCAGGCGAACTAAGTCAACCGGTTCGCTGCTGATGCTAATTGAAGGGGTACCATGGAAGGCCAATTCGACTTCATCGGTTGCCAAATCTTGGATGTTGCCCTTGAAGAGAATTTGCGAAATGCGTTCAGCTTTCTTCATTTCATCTTCACCGTGGACAAACTTGGTAACTTCTTCGGCTAAGCGTCGTTGTGCTTCCCGTTTCCATGGCTGGGTCTTGACCTTTTCTGCTAAGTCATCGATTTCTTCATGACTTAAGAAGGTGAAGTACTTCAGGTATTTGACCACGTCACGGTCGTCTTGGTTCAACCAGAATTGGTAGAATTCAAACGGTGTCGTCTTTTCTGGGTCTAACCAGATGGCGCCGCCGGCAGTCTTACCAAACTTGGTTCCATCAGCCTTAACCATCAATGGAATAGTCAGACCAAATGCCTTAGCTTCGGGGTGCTTATCGTGAATCAGGTTGACCCCATCGACTAAGTTACCCCATTGGTCAGCCCCACCGACTTGCAGTTGCACATTATCTTCATCGTACAGGTGAAGGAAGTCAATGGATTGCAGGATTTGGTAGGAGAACTCAGTGAAGGAGATCCCGTTCTTCAACCGGCTGGCGACGGCTTCTCTTGACAGCATGGTGTTTACACTGAATAACTTTCCGTAGTCTCTCAAGAAGGTCAGTAGGTCAATTTTGCTTAGCCATTCGTAGTTATCAACGATATGGAAATCTTTAGTGCCAAACAGACGGGTCATTTGCTTGGTCAATGCCTGCTTGTTGTGGTCCAGCTGCTCTGGTGACAGCAACTGCCGCTCCGTCTTACGGCCAGATGGGTCACCGATGAACCCGGTACCACCGCCAATGATGATGTATGGGTGGTGACCAGCTAACTGGAATCGTTTCAACAACATAAATGGAATTAAGTGACCGATGTGCAAGGAGTCACCGGTAGGGTCAGTCCCACAGTACAAGGCGATTTTCCTTTCACTTAGCAATTTGGTTAAGTCATCTAAGTCAGTACATTGATTAATGGCGCCGCGCCATTTCAAATCTTCGATAATATCCATATAACTTCCTCCGTTCGTTGCGGTAACGTAAAAAAATCCCAGGACCGATCGCTCAGTCCTGGGACGAATTTATCCGTGGTACCACCCATTTTTGTACGTTACTTGTACCTCATTAAGTATTGTTCAAATAAGTGTCCAGGGTGACTAAGGCGTAATTCGGTGTGTGCTCTGTACTAGCTTACAGCTGCCGCTAGCTTTCTGAAACGGGGAACGCCCACTTACTCGACCTCTCCTGGTAGTTATCCGTATTTAAACGCAATTCAGAATTGAAGTCAAGCTGGCAATTAAAAAGATCATGCTTAACGATTGACAAAACAGCGGGAGAGAGTATACTAATTAGCAATTTAAAGCGGTCAACAGAGAAACCAAGATTTGCTGGAACTTGGTGGCGGTGAATGGCATGAAGAGAGAAATGGGGCGGTTCCCTTAATGACCGTAAAGTGGTGGATGATGATCGTCCGCAATAAGGGTGGAACCGCGTGCAAACGTCCCTGGTAAGTTTACCAGGGACGTTTTTTTGTTTTCAGCATGAAAGGAGCATAAAGATGGATCAACAAGACGAACAAAAACTATCACGCTCTTTAAAGAGTCGACACATCACAATGATTGCGATTGGTGGGGCAATTGGGACCGGGTTGTTTTTAGGATCTGGTTCAGCCATCAAAGCGGCAGGGCCGTCGATTATTTTGACTTACTTAATTGTCGGTATCTTTTGCTTCTTTATGATGCGTGCCCTTGGTGAGCTTCTGTTGGCTGACCTTAGCAAGCATTCCTTTATCGACTCCATTCAAGAGTATCTGGGTGACCGGATGGGCTTCATTGCCGGGTGGATGTACTGGTCGTGCTGGCTAACCTTGGCGATGGCTGATTTAACGGCAACCGGGATCTATTTGCGCTACTGGTTTCCAAGCTTGCCGCAATGGGTAGGGCCGTTAACCATCATTGTCTTGTTGATGCTGATTAACATGGTTAACGTCGGTCTTTTTGGGGAACTGGAAACAGCTTTCTCACTGATTAAGATTTTTGCGATTGTGGCGTTGATTGTTGTCGGGATCATTATGGTGATCTTTGGCGTGCCAACTGCAACGGGTCATGCCAGTTTAGCCAACTTAGTTAATTATGGTGGTTTCTTTCCTAAGGGCTTCTTAGGTTTCCTATTATCCTTTCAAATGGTCGCCTTTGCTTTTGTTGGTATCGAAATGGTTGGTTTAACGGCCGGTGAAACCAAAAATCCGCGAAAGGACATCCCAAAGGCAATTAATACTTTGCCAGTCAGAATTGGTCTTTTTTATGTTGGTTCAATGCTTTCAATCATGTCCATTTATCCATGGACAAAGATCCAAACCAGTTCCAGCCCGTTTGTACAAGTCTTTGCAGGCATCGGCATAACTGGCGCAGCAGGGATTTTAAACTTTGTGGTGTTAACTGCGGCAATGTCAGCGACTAACAGTGCCATCTTTTCGACTAGCCGTTCCCTATATTCATTGGCCCAGGAACACCATGCACCGGCTCGCTTCCGTAAATTGAGCAACAAAGCGGTGCCGAATGCAGCGTTGCAATTTTCTTCCCTTATCTTATTAGTCGTAGTGATCTTAAATTATTTGATGCCTGCAGGGATCTTTGAGGTGATTTCAGGAGTCTCCACGATTAACTTCATCTTTGTGTGGATCTTCATTGCGGCTTGTCACTTGCGTTACCGGCGCAAGCATCCAGAAGGGGTGCCAGAATTTACGCTGCCAGGTTACCCAGTTACCGATTGGGCAACGATCATTTTCTTTGCGGCCATTTTGGTGATCTTGATTTTTATTCCGTCAACGCTGATCTCATTAGTAGTTTCCGTGATTTTTATCATTGCTTTGTTTGTCAGCTATGGCTTCACTAGTAAGACGAAAAAGCAAAATTAAATCTTGTGAAAATCCTTGTTCATTAATTTAGGTAACCGCTAGTCACTATGCTGATGGTTACCAAAACACCTTTACTTAATGGACAGTGACTGCGTAAAGCTCCCGTGAATTTTGTGATTTTTAAGACGGTAAAACGGTTTGATAGTTCGGATTTTGTTTAAATAATCTGATATATCACATTTTATTATTACGGTATTTACAAACAAAACCGGGTATGGTATAAAATTTCTAGGCTGTTTTACCAAACTTTAATGTTTCTTATATAATCTTTGATAAAACGCTTTACAAGCGCTTCCATTTTCGATATATTTAGAAGTGTAAGTTAGCATTAAGCTAACTAGCAATTATTTCTCATTTCTAGTTTTTTAGGAAGGGTGTTTAGGGATGTATTTACTTGTTAACATCCTTGGATTAGTAGTATTCTTGGGGATTTGTTTCCTACTTTCCAAGGACAAGAAGGCAATCAACTGGAAAGCAGTTGCTATTATGGTTGTCCTGAACCTGCTGATTGCTTGGTTCCTGACTGGTTCTAAAGCCGGTCGTTCTGGTGTTGAAGCTGCAGCCAATGGTTTCGTATGGTTGGTTGATGCTTCTGCCAAAGGTAGTGTCTTTGCATTAGGTGGTTGGTACAATACTAAGAACTTAAACTTCATTTGTTCTGCATTGATGCCAATCCTGATGGTTGTTCCACTGTTCGATATCTTGACATACATCGGCTTCTTGCCATGGGTCATCAAGTGGATCGGCCGTGGTCTGTCATTCATTACTGGTCAACCAAAGTTCGAATCATTCTTTGCTGTTGAAATGATGTTCTTAGGAAACACTGAAGTTCTGGCCGTTTCCGAACGTCAATTGAAGCAGATGTCAAAGGCTCGTAACTTGACTCTGGCCATGATGAGTATGTCATGTATCACTGCTGCCATGGTTGGTTCCTATGTTGAAATGATGCCTGGTCAATTTATTCTGACTGCTATTCCGATTAACATCATCAACTCACTGATCACTACCAGTCTGTTGAACCCAGTTAAGGTTACTCCAGAAGAAGATGTTATCATCGGTGTTTCTAAAGAAGGCGGCAAGCGTGAACCATTCTTCAGTTTCCTGGGTGACTCTATCTTGGGTGCCGGTCGTCTGATCCTGATTGTTATCGCTAACGTTGTTGCCTTCGTTGCTTTGGCAGCCCTGATCGACAATATCTTAGGCCTCTTCTGGAAGCCACTGTCACTAGAAAGCATCCTGGGTGTCATCATGTACCCATTCGCATGGTTAATGGGTCTGAACCCACACGATGTATGGATTCTTTCACAAAACATGGGTATGAAGCTGGTTACTAACGAATTTGTTGTTATGGGTAACATGAGCAGCAAGATTCACACCTTCAGCCCACACTTCCAAGCTGTTATGACCACATTCGTTACCTCATTTGCCAACTTCGGTACTCTTGGTATGATCATCGGGGTCTTCAAGGGCTTAGTTGACAACGAGACCAACGACTACATTGCTCACAACATCATTTACCTGATCCTTTCTGGTATCTTGGTATCTCTGCTGTCTGCTGCAATGGTCGGCCTGTTCGTTTGGTAATATAATGTAAGAAGTAGGGAACGGCAGTTGTTGTGCCCTACTTTTTCTTCAAAAAACAAGTAAAGCGTTTTCAGAAGGGGGAAAAGCTATGACTACGAAGATTATTATGGATACTGATCCTGGTATTGATGACGCAGCTGCAATGACAATGGCAATTAACAGTCCAGAATTGGATGTTAAGCTGATCACTGCCGTTGCTGGTAATGTTACGGTTGATAAGACCACTGCCAATGTTTTGAAGATCGTTCACTTCTTTGGCAAGGATAATGAAATTCCAGTTGCTGAAGGTGCACACTCACCATTAATCAAGCACTTTGAAGATGCTGCCCGGATTCACGGTGAATCAGGGATGGAAGGATACGACTTTGGCACCGATTATGGCAAGCCGATTAATAAGAATGCCGTTGAAGCATTACATGATGCTATCATGGCAGAAGATTCAGTAGTCTTAGTACCAACTGGTTCCTACACCAACATTGCTTTGCTGTTCAAGGAATACCCAGAAGTTAAGTCACACATTTCTAAGATCGTAGCCATGGGCGGTTCTATTTCCGGTGGTAACATGACTTCTGCAGCTGAATTTAACGTCTTCACTGACCCGCACGCTGCTGAAATTATGTACAAGTTTGGTGTTCCGATCGTTACGGTTGGCCTGGATGTTACCCTGAAGGCTCTGCTGACTAACGAAAGCTTGAACAAGCTGAAGGACATGAATGAAACTGGTAAGATGCTGTATGGCCTGATCAGCCACTACAACGACATGTCCGGTGGTGCCAATGGTCGTCCAATGCACGACGTTAACACTATCTTCTACCTACTCCACCCAGAAGCATTTACCACTAAGGAGATGTGGATCGACATTCAGACTGATGGCCCAGCTATTGGCTGCATGGTCGGCGACATTCGTGGTGCTTACCACGATGGCAAGACCAACGCTGAAGTTTGTGTCGATATCGATGCCGACTTCTTCAACAAATGGTTCGTTGACCAAGTAAGCAAAATGAAGTAAAGAAATTAACTTAAAAAGCATCTCAGTACTCATCAATTACGAGTGCTGAGATGCTTTTCGTTTTGGCTGACGCTATTTGATGACGCGAACGGATTGCCTGATTTCTAAGTGGGACGCGATTGTGACGGGCTTATTCAATGGTTGGCTATTAATGCTTTGCTCAATCAAAATTTTACCAGCAGTGTATCCCGCTTGTTTAGCACGCTGATCAACTGAAGATAACGGTGGTGTGGTCAAGAAACCTGCATTGGTTGCATCATAACCGACTAATGAGATGTCATCAGGTATGTGAATGCCTTGTGAACGCCAGTAGTTATAGCAGGCAAATGCCATTAGGTCACTTAAAGCGAAGAGTGCCGTGAATTTATCCAGTGGCAGGGTGGGCACTATTGGATAAGTAGTTCGATATGAAAAGTCAGATTCGAAAATAAGGCTTGGGTCGTACGTAACGCCAAATTCTTGCAGCGCTTTTTTGTAACCAGCCAGGCGATCTTTAACCACTTGCAGGTGCGGATTGCCAGTTAAGCAGGCGATTTTACGATGTCCCATTGATAATAAATATTTGGTAGCTAGGTAGCCACCTTGTTTGTTATCAAAAATGACCGCGTTATTTTGGATTGGTTGACTACCAACCGTTAAACAGGGGAGTCCTTGTTGCTTGACCTGATCCAGGCCAGCCTGGACTAAATTATCAAAATGACCGGTAATGATAACCCCACTTACCATCCCCGACTGCAAGCCATATAGGTAAGACTTCTGCAAACGAGAATTATTATTGGTGGATTCAACAATTAAGCCCCATCCTTGTTCATGACAGGCTTGTTCGACACCAGTAGCAATTAAATCATTAAAAGTGCTGTTAATTTTGGGGATGAGTAGTCCGATGTTGGTTGCGGGTGATTGACTTAATGATGCTCTGACTTGCGGCTTGATGTATCCCAATTCCTTAGCCGTTTCCAGTATCTTTTTTCTTGTCGCTGGAGCAATACGAAATGGTTTATTGTTTAAAACGATTGAAACGGTTGCTGAGGAGAAACCAGTGATTTTGGCGATATCCTTAATAGTAACAGTCATTGTAATTCCTCCTCAGTTTTCAATCCTACTTTTTAAGCCAGCGCTGCTTTAACAAAGAGACAATAGCCTTTGGCCGCCGATCGCGAGTGAAGACGCCCTTTAAGTTGCCATCGACCCGAATCATATTGTCCTGAGTGTGGAAGTCAGCGTAGGCCCATAGTTGTTCACCAATAATATATGAAAACTCATCAAATACCTTGAAGTAAGTCTTGTAAAGGTCGACTTGGTACTCCTCAGAATAAGGAGAGCGCTCCAAACTATGCAGGCCAGGAACAGTGTCCGCACCAAATTCAGTGAAAATAAACGGTTTGTCTGGCAGCTTTTCGTGCCAATGCATAATGTTATCGCGCAGCTCTTTCTCGGCAGCCTTTAAGTCACCATGGCTTGTATACCAGCCATAGTACCGATTGAGGCAGACAACATCGAATAAGTCGGCAATGTCATCATCCTGATAATCATCACGCATCATGTTGGTAAAGGTAACGGGCCGCTTTTGCCAGTCAAGCTGCTTGGTCAGTTTTACCAGTGGGGCAAAGTATTCGCGAGCTCCAGGTTGACCACCCGCTGGTTCGTTAGCAATGGACCACATCACAACGGAAGGGTGGTCTGCGTCACGCTCAATTAGTTCCTTGATGGCTAACTGATGGGCAGCCGTTGTGTCTAGTGTATTCCAAGTCGTCTGATCATTCTTTAAGACCTCAACGTTGGCGTTAAAGCCAATAAAGAGACCAACGGCTGCGGTTTCGTCAATGACTACTTGTCCATTGCGATCAGCCTGTTGCATAGTGATTTCGTCATTAGGATAGTGTGAAGTCCGGAAAGAATTAGCACCGATCGATTGCAAAATATGATTATCCCAGTTCATTAGTGGGAGGTTCATCCCCCGACCAGACGCGAAGAAATCCATATGTTTGCCAAACCCCTTAAAGTAGAACGGCTTTTTGTTGATCAAAAACTGGTTATTTTCAATTTTAATCGTGCGGACACCGAATTCCTTTGTATAAATGTCCAGCAACTCATTGTTATCATCGAAGAGCTTAACTTGCAGATGATAAAGGTAAGAGTGGCCGGGTTGCCATAGGTGCGTTTGATCAATGTTGAGTTGCGCATCCAGACCATTCTGCTGGTCAATTACGTTCATATCTTGATCAAATACAGTTAACTCAGCGTGATTAAAGTCGCCATTAACTTTGACCACGGGCTTAACACTTGTATGGACCAAGTCGGTTTGGTAAGGAATCGTAATACTATCGATATAAGATGTGGTCGTTGAATAAATAACGACTGACCGTTGGATACCAGAATAGTTGTAGAAGTCAAAGCGGTAGGTTTCTTTACCGTCACCGTGATAATCAGCGCTAGGAAGGGTCGTGTTATCAAGAATGTTAGAAACCTTAACTTTTAGGTCATTGCTGCCTTCTTGCAGAAACTGATCAATTTGCGCTTCGAATGGTGTGAAGCCACCCTTATGCTTCATTACTAAGTGCCCGTTTAAGTAAACTTCAGCAGCGTGGGTCACAGCACCAAACCGTAACACATTGCGTCTTTGCAATTGTTCACTTGGTAGTTGGAAGTGGGTTTCGTACCAGAAATAACCAACTTTATCAGTATATTGCGGGCCTAACAGTTGGGCATTGAAGGAACCGGGGACAGCGACCCATTCCGGATGCGGTAAGGGTTGGTTTAAATCAATTGCGGGTTCGTCAGCTTGAAACTGCCACATGCCATTGAGGTCAGTCAAAGTACGGGTTGAATTTAGTTGGGGAAATAACATGTTTAATTCACTCCTTAAAGAAAACGGATGGTTTGTTAAGCATGCTGGGAAAGTGATTACACCGTTAATATAGTAAAAAGCGGTTACATAGTCAAAGCCATTTAGCAGGTTTAGCAGACTGTAGTAGCAGAGTTTGTAGGAATAGAAAATATTTTTGCTAAATAAGTTTAGCAAACTACCGTTAAAAACCACTCAAAAATGATGGTGCTAAACAAGTGCTAAAAGAAAAAATTTTATCGTTAGTATGGTGCTAAAAGCGGCCTGCTAAACTCTTTGGTGATGTTTGAAACCGGTTACAGGCAATGATACGATCAACGGCAATAAGCCACTGGGAAATTGATTAACCAAAAATTGCTTATTAAGGAGATCGTGACAATGGATAATGCATCAATCATGCCGACCATCATTAAATTAATGGGCGGTAAAAATAACATCAAAGTAGTCGCCAACTGTAGCACGCGTTTACGCGTCCAAGTCTCATCGCCAAAATCAGTTAATGTTGACATGTTGAATCAATTAAAGAACATTAAACTGGCTAAAGTGAACGATCACGAAGTTCAATTATTACTAAGTGGTGATGTGCAAAAGAACTATCAAGCATTAATTAAAACCCTTGATTTTAATGATGAGGGGAAGAAGAAACGTCAAGGACCGGTCGACTTTGTCACCCGTTTTATTGGGGACGTTATCATCCCGGTATTAGGTATCATTACTGTTTGTGGGATCATGAAGGGTCTACTGATCTTAGCATTACAGACTCATCTGATGAGTTCTAAGAGCGGCCTGTACCTCAGTTTGTATGCTGTCAGTGATGCAGTCTTCTATTTCCTGCCTGTATTCTTAGGCTGCACTACTGCTAAGCGGTTAGGCATTCCGCAATTCTATGGTGGTTTAGTTGGTGCTGCACTGGTTTACCCGACCATTACGGGTAAAGCATTAAACTTCTGGGGCATCATGAGTCGGTCACGTTACGTTTCCAGTTTCCTGCCCGTTATTTTAATCGTCGCTTTAATGGCACCGATTTTTAAGTGGGTACAGCCTAAATCACCAAAGGTCGTCAGAAATTTCTTGCCGGGATTAGTTTCCTTAGTTATTGCGATGCCAATTGGTTTGTTAGCAGTTGGTCCGGCATCAAACGCACTCGCGGATGGATTTAGCTGGTGCATTCAATGGTTCTACAACTTCAATCCGATTGTTGCCGGAGCGGTAATTGGTGCATTATGGATGTATGTCACTTTATACGGCCTTTTTGGAATTGTTATTTCTGTAGTTGTCATCAATATTTTTAATGGCAGTGGTGACCTTACATTAGCTGTTTCTATCTTCAACGTTTTAGTTGTTGCCGGAGCTTCACTAGCTATTGCATTCAGAACTAAGGATCCATCATTGCGTGATGATGCTTATCCTGCTTGTGTTACTGCTATCTTTGGTGTCATTCAGCCAGCTTTGTATGGATTATTGCTACCGCGTAAGCGTCTTTTCCGGTTAACGGCATTAGCAAGTGCGGTTGTTGGTGCCCTTGCTGGTTGGTGGGGAATTAGAAAGTATGCGATGGGTTCTGGAATTTTTGGCTTACCAACAATGTTGAATCAGACCCATACGGCCTTTTTGCCAATCTTAACCAATGCCTTAATTTCCTTTGTACTTGGCTTTGTCCTAATATTCTTTGCTTACCGTCATGATGATGATGTGACTAGTCAAGCAACTAGTGGATCATCACAGACAAATTAAGCAAAATGAAGTAAAGAAATTAACTGATCTTAGGCTCCCGTTTGGTTGAAACGGGGGCTTTTTTAGGTTAAAGTAAAAGGGTGACGTGAAACAATTATGTGTTTCACGGGAAGGACGGTAGGATGACTCCAGAAGAATTTAAACAAGCATTAGCTAAACAGGGGATTAACCTCACAGACAAGCAGATGGATCAGTTTCAGCAGTATTATCAGCAGTTGATTGCGGCTAATAAGCAGGTGAATCTGACCCGGATTACCGAAAAAAGAGACGTCTACCTAAAGCATTTTTATGATTCACTAACGGGGGCGTTTGCTTACGCACCATTGAAGACCGAAAAACTGAGCTTAGTGGATATTGGTGCCGGTGCCGGCTTTCCCTCATTACCATTGAAATTAGCTTTTCCCCAATTAAAAATTACAATTGTTGATTCCTTAAATAAGCGCTTGAATTTCTTACGCGACTTGATCAGTAATTTGAATTTAAACAACGTGGACTTAGTACATGCACGCGCGGAAGATTTCAGCAAGCATGGTAGTCAATATCGGCAGCAATTCGATGTAGCGACAGGGAGAGCGGTCGCCAGAATGAGCGTGCTTGCGGAATACTGTTTGTCAACGGTAAAAGTGGGCGGCGTATTTTTAGCTTACAAAGCAGCCGCAGCGGAAGATGAATTGCAGGATGCAGAAGCAGCGATTAATAAGCTGGGTGGGCACTACCAAAAGACGGTGACCTTAGAGTTGCCAACTCAGCCAGTTGCTGAACAACGCAACCTGATATTAATTGATAAGGTTAAAGATACTCCATCACAATATCCACGGCGAGCTGGGACGCCAGCTAAAAAGCCGCTGCATTAAGGGAGGATGAGTATGGCATTTTCAATTTTCGGCTTTAGCAAAAAAGCTGAACCAGCGAAAAATCAAGTGGTTGAGATCCCCTTAGATCAAATTGAGCCTAACCGTTACCAGCCACGGCAGGTGTTTGATAAGCAGGGAATCCAAGAATTAGCTCAGACCATCCAGGAACATGGCTTATTGCAGCCGATCATCTTACGGGAATATGAACCAGCTAAGTATGAAATTATCGCTGGTGAGCGTCGTTTCCGGGCGATGAAATTACTGAACTGGGAAAAGGCGCCGGCCATCGTGGAAAAGATGAATGACCATGAGACGGCTTCCCTAGCACTGATCGAAAATTTGCAACGGGCAGAATTAAGTTCCGTGGAAGAGGCCCAAGCATACCGTCGCTTGATGGACTTGAACCATATGACCCAGGCAAACCTGGCAAAGGGTATGGGGATTAGTCAGTCAGCGGTGGCTAACAAGTTACGGTTATTAAAACTGATCAAGCCGGTACAAAACGCTATTTTGGACGGCCTGATTAGTGAGCGGCACGGTCGGGCACTGCTGCCTTTAGACGCCGATGGGCAGCGCAAAATGTTGATGCGGGTCGTTAATGAAAAATGGACGGTTCGCCAGACTGAGGATGAAGTGGCCCGTTATCTGGGCAAACCAGTGCCTGCGGAAGTAGAAGCCAAGAAAGAGACGGCACGGTTGGCAAGTCAGGCCGCAAACACGCCACAGTCACCTGCTCCACAACCCAAAGAACAACCAGTTCACCATAAATCGGCAAATCATAAGAAGACCACCATTAAAAAGACTGCTCACTCAACAAATCAGGCTCATGAAGTAATCAACGTTAGTGATCCGCGGATTGCCATTAATACGCTCAAGGATTCTGTCAAGATGATCAATGAAGGTGGCCTGGATGCCGATATGACCGAGACTACTTTGAAGAATAGCTATAAGATCACAATTAAGATTGCAAAGGCTCCGGCAAAAAACAAGCGGAAGCATAAATAGGAAGGAGCTGACGATATGGGATCTGTAATTGCGCTGGCAAACCAGAAGGGCGGCGTTGGTAAAACAACGACGAGTGTTAATTTAGGCGCCTTTCTGGCTGATGCCGGTCAAAAGACATTGCTAATTGATTTAGATCCGCAGGGCAACGCAACAAGCGGCTTGGGGATTGATAAGAAACAGATTAAAGAGAGCGTTTATGACGTTTTGATTAACGATGTACTCCTGGCTGATGTTATCCAGCCTAGCAGTCACAAGGGCTTGGATATTGCCCCTACTACGATTGCACTTTCGGGTGCGGAAGTGGAACTGACTTCTTTAATGGCGCGGGAAACTCGCCTGAAAGATGCCTTTGGTGATGTGAAGGACAAGTATGATTTTATTTTGATTGACTGTCCGCCTTCACTGGGCCTGTTGACGATCAACGCCTTTACGGCAGCTGATTCAATTCTCATTCCAGTACAGAGTGAATACTATGCCCTAGAAGGATTAAGTCAGTTGATGAACACCATCCAACTGGTCCGTAAGCACTTTAACCGCAACCTGAAGATTGAAGGCGTGCTACTAACGATGTTTGATCGGCGTACGAACCTCGGTCAGGAAGTTAACGCGGAAGTGCAGAAGTTCTTTGGCTCTAAGGTTTATAAGACCGTGATTCCTCGTAACGTACGTTTATCAGAAGCGCCAAGTCATGGTTTGGCAATCGTTGACTACGATCCACGGTCGACGGGTGCACACGAATACCAGCAGTTAGCAAAGGAAGTGTTGGCAGCACATGGCAAAGAATAAAAAAATGGGCTTAGGCCGCGGCATTGAAGCATTATTTGCAGAAAATGATGTGGAGGAACCAAATGCTGATGAGACCGTTCAGGAATTAAGCCTGAAGCTGATTCGTCCGAATCCTTATCAGCCACGACGAGTTTTTGATCAAGATGCACTAAAAGAACTGGCTAAGTCGATCGAAAAGTCGGGCGTGTTCCAACCCATCATGGTTCGTCAGCCGGATAAGAGCATTGAACGTTATGAGATCATTGCTGGTGAGCGCCGTTTCAGAGCCTCAAAACTCGCTCATAAAGATACGATCCCGGCGATTGTCCGCTACTTTGATGATGAGCAGATGATGGAGGTGGCCGTGTTGGAGAACCTTCAGCGAGAAGACCTCACCCCGCTTGAAGAGGCACAGGCCTATCAAACATTGATGGATAAGCTATCATTGACGCAGGCACAGGTTGCTACCCGGCTGGGCAAGAGTCGTCCCTACATCGCAAACTACTTGCGGTTACTGGGTCTTCCGCAGTCAGTTAAGGACCTGCTTCAGTCCAAGAAGCTATCGATGGGGCAGGCCCGGACACTGCTGGGATTAAAAGACAAGCAGGCATTGGCAGCTTTAGCACAACGAGCAGTGAGTCAAAACCTAACAGTGCGGCAGCTGGAAGAACTGGTTGGCCAGCAAAACCAGCAGGGCAAGCATAAGGCAAAGCCCCGTAAGCAGCGCAAGTCACCATATTTGCGGGAAGCAGAAAACCAACTGCAAAGCCGCTTTGGCACGAAGGTGGCCGTCTCACCATCAGCAAAGAAGGATCGCGGTAAGATTGAAATCCCGTACACTTCGACGGATGATTTGAACCGGATTTTGGAACTCTTAGGTATTTCATTTGATTAAGAGGAGGCTGTCCAATGGAAAATGCATATTACGCACTGAATGACATTGTGCAGATGAAGAAACCCCACCCTTGCGGTACCAACCGCTGGCAGATTATTCGCGTTGGTGCAGATATTAAAATCCAGTGCACCGGCTGTGGTCATATCGTGATGATGAGCCGCTATAACTTCAATAAACGTGTCAAAAAAGTATTGGAAAAAGCTGATAATAATCAGCGATAGAAAGGAAATGTGAAGATTAATGGCATTAACAGCAGGAATCGTCGGCTTGCCAAACGTCGGTAAGTCAACCTTATTTAACGCAATCACTAAGGCAGGGGCTGAAATGGCCAACTACCCATTTGCAACGATTGACCCGAACGTCGGGATGGTTGAAGTTCCAGATCCGCGTCTGGAACGAATCAATGACATTATCCCCGCTAAGAAGATTGTGCCGACGACCTTTGAATTTACCGACATCGCCGGAATTGTTAAGGGTGCCAGCAAGGGTGAAGGTTTAGGTAACAAGTTCTTGGAAAACATTCGGCAAACGGATGCAATTGTCCACGTTGTCCGGGCATTTGATGATGACGACATCACCAGTGTCACCGGTAAGGTTGACCCAATCGAAGACATTGACACGATTAACCTAGAACTGATTATGGCTGACCTGGAATCAGTTAATAATCGGTTAGGTAAGGTGCAACGGGCTGCTAAGGGACGCAGCAAGGAAGCCTTAGCCGAATTAGCAGTACTGAACAAGATTAAGCCAGTCCTGGAAGCCGGCAAGAGTGCACGGACGATTGACTTTACTGACGACGAAAAGCCGATTGTAAAGGGATTATTCCTGCTGACGACCAAGCCAGTTCTTTACGTCGCCAACATTAGTGAAGACGATATGGCTAACCCTGATGGCAACAAGTACATGGACGAAATCAAGAAGCACGTCGCTGGTGAAGGCGAAGTTATCGGCGTTGCTGCTGCTGCCGAAGAGCAGATTGCGGAAATGGACGATGCTGATAAAGCTGACTTCCTGGAAATGGAAGGCGTCAAGGAACCAGGATTGAACCGGTTGATTCGGGCTGCCTACAAGCTGCTGGGCCTGGAAACCTTCTTCACCGCTGGTGGTCCAGAAACCCGTGCCTGGACCTTTAAGAAGGGCACGAAGGCCCCACAAGCTGCCGGGATCATCCACTCCGACTTTGAACGAGGCTTTATTCGCGCCGAAGTAATGAGCTTTGATGATCTGGATAAACTGGGTTCGGCTGCTAAGGTTAAGGAAGCCGGTAAGCTGCGTCTGGAAGGTAAAGATTACGTAATGCAGGACGGGGACATTGTTGAATTCCGGTTCAACGTCTAATGGCAAAGAGAAGAGAGGAATAACACATTGAGTGATAATCAACGAAATGCTGCCGCTGGTCAACGGCAGAAGCAGTATGCGCAAAAAGTAAAGACTGAACAGCAGAATACACTGAACAGTCATGGATTGACGCGTAAGAATGAAGATTTCATTTACCAATTAAACAAGCAGCTGATTGCTCATGGTATGCATGACGACACTAAGCAAGAAGTGCTCGATGATACGATCCAGCAATTAAAGGAAGGGCAAAAGAAGGGCCAAACGGCTAAGCAATTATTCGGTACGCCAACCGCTTATGTTTATAAACTGGGCCACCCAGACAGAAATAAGATCGCTGCTGCTAACAACAGTCCTTACTACTTGCTGGCCTTGGATAATGGTTTAATGTTCTTTGCCATCTTTGCCTTCATGTTTGGTTTGTTAGCCGTCATGAACCCTGGCTCGGTAAGTCCAAAGTACCACTATGGTAGTTCTGGTTTGACCGCCTTAATCATTGTTGCCGTTACTGGTGGTCTGCTCTTTGGTTACATTTCTACTTTGATGCAGCCTTACAAGGACCCCGAAACTGGTGAATACAAGAACCGGAGCTGGATTTTCCGGATTATCATGATCACTTTGACCTTCTTGGCATGGATTGGGATCTACATGTTCGTCAGCTTATTGCCGAACTCTATCAACCCACAGCCATCTAAGTGGTCTTACTTGGTCATGGCCGTCGTCGTCTTTGCCATTGACCTCTGGCTGCGGGCACACTTCCACATTGTTAACAATGTCTTTGGTGATTCTCGTCGTGCTCGTCAACGTGAGCAACGGGAGCGTCAACGTCAACAGAGTCGAAAATAATTTATTTGAATGCTTGACCACTTTTTGAATAGCTAGTAAGCTAGACGCAATCATTAACAAGGGAGTGTACTAAGGATGTCAAATTGGGATACAAAGTTCGCAAAGAAGGGTTTAACGTTTGACGATGTGCTCTTAATTCCAGCTGAGAGTCATGTATTGCCGAACGAAGTAGACTTAAGTGTTCAACTGGCAAAGAACATTAAGCTGAATGTTCCTTTCCTGAGTGCTGGGATGGACACCGTTACTGAAGGACGGATGGCTAAAGCTATGGCCCTGCAGGGTGGCTTAGGTGTTATTCACAAGAATATGTCCATCAAGGCCCAAGCGGATGAAGTTGCTAAGGTAAAGCAATACCAGTTAAGCGCTGATGATAAGAAGATGGCGGCTGTAGATGACAAGGGTCGTCTCCTGGTTGCTGCTGCTGTTGGGGTTACTTCCGATACTTTTGAACGTGCCGAAGCATTGCTGAAGGCTGGCACGGATGCTATCGTTATCGATACTGCCCACGGTCACTCAGCTGGTGTATTGCGGAAGATTGCCCAAATTCGTGATCACTATCCTGACGTTACTTTGATTGCTGGTAACGTTGCTACTGCTGAAGGCACTAAGGCTTTGTATGACGCAGGGGTTGACATCGTGAAGGTCGGCATTGGCCCTGGCTCTATTTGTACGACGCGGGTGGTCGCTGGTGTCGGTGTTCCGCAAATTACTGCTGTTTATGATGCCGCTGGAGTGGCCCAAGAATACGGCAAGACCATTATTGCCGATGGTGGTATCAAGTACTCTGGTGACATCGTTAAGGCATTAGCCGCCGGTGGTAACGCCGTAATGCTGGGATCCATGCTTTCTGGTACGACCGAAGCTCCTGGTGAAGTCTTTGAAGACCACGGTAAGAAGTACAAGGCTTACCGTGGGATGGGCTCTGTTGGTGCAATGGCTCAAGCACACGGTTCATCTGATCGTTACTTCCAGTCTGGTGTAAATGAAGCTAACAAGCTGGTTCCAGAAGGGATCGAAGCGCGGGTTGAATACAAGGGCGACGTTGCTGACGTTGTCTTCCAAATGGTTGGTGGCCTGCGTTCTGGCATGGGCTACTGTGGTGCACCTGACATCCCAACCTTGATTAAGAAGGCACAATTTGTACAGATCACTAATGCTGGTCTGCGCGAATCACACCCACACGATGTCCAAATTACCAAGGCCGCACCTAACTACAAATAAACATTAAGATTCTAAGCTACAGACCACTGGCGGCAAATTAAGTGCTGACAGTGGCCTTTTTGTATTTTTAATGATAATTCTTTTAAGAAAAATCCAATTCATCGTTTAACATTCGAACTTCAGCCCGTGTAAGCGTATAATTAAAGCAGTGTTTTTGGCATAGGGAGGAATAGGCATGAAAATTTTAGTTGTCGACGATGACAAAGAAATCGTCCAACTGTTGGAAATCTACGTTCGTAACGAAGGCTATGAACCAGTAGCAGCATACAACGGCAAGGAAGCCCTAACTAAGTTAAATACCACGCCTGATATCGGCTTAATTATTTTGGATATCATGATGCCAGAGATGGACGGCATCGAAGTTATTAAGCAGATTCGCAAGGACTCATCTATTCCTATCCTGGTTCTGTCGGCTAAGACAGCCGATATGGACAAGATTCAAGGCTTGATTACAGGTGCCGATGATTATGTCACAAAGCCGTTTAACCCGCTTGAAGTGATGGCACGGGTACGGTCATTGCTACGGCGAAGTTCTGGTCAGGTTACTAATGACCAGCCGGATATTTTGAATGTCGGACCGCTGCAGATCAATAAAGACAGTCATGAAGTAAAGACCATCAATGGTGACACGATTCAACTTACCGCCCTGGAATTTGGAATCCTGTACCTGCTGGCTTCACACCCGAACCGGGTATTCTCGGCTGACGATATTTTTGAACGGGTATGGCAACAGGAATCCGTTGTTTCTGCTAAGACGGTGATGGTCCACGTAAGCCACCTGCGTGATAAGATCGAAGCCGCTACCGGTGGCGAAAAGGTTATTGAAACCGTTTGGGGCGTCGGCTACAAGGTAGAGGCTCACTAGTGACTAGCATTGTTGATTAAAAACGTGTGCTGCTCGTTACTTAGTTAGATTATTTTGTTAAATTTATACATATCTGCTTGTGCTGTTCCTGGAGCTGGATCGTGGTGTACACAACTTTGAGAGACTGGGATTTAACCTAGTCTCTTTACTATTTTAAAGTTATTTATATACTAACGCGGTAGCTGGATGGATTCCGGACGTTGATAAATCAATGCCCAGAATACCTAGCCATCCTCGCGGGGGTGGGAAGACGAAGTCACAAGCGACTTCTTTCCCACTCCCTCCGAGCTTGGTCTTATCGTAAGCGTTGTTTGCACAGCGCTAACGATAATTTCACCACTGAGCTCCAGTGCACAAGCTGATCATTGTTTAAAACTCGTGAACGCTCAGCGGTCTCAGTAGGGAAATTCGACTTAGCGAGCATTCGCTTAGTTGAAGCCTCAGTTTGAAGACCGGTGTAGACGGGCTTCAAATGATGGCCCCTACGATATAGACCGCAATGAGCGGGAGCGGGACAGGTTGGCGTAAATATCAGAAAATAATTAAGAATCCAACATGGTTTAGGGAGCAATCCCTAGACCATGTTTTTTTGATGGTATAATCGGAATTGATTTTAACGGCACGGGGGAGAATATGCTCAAATTAACGACAAGAGAAAAAAGCTCGCTGGTATTCGAGGGAATTGTCACGATTATCCTGTTGATTTTAATTAACTTGGCATTAATCGTGCTGATTCAAAACGTTATCCAGACCAACCCGGGAGTAGCCAGCGGTATTTTTATGATTAAGCAGTCACTGCACTTTGGGCCTTTCCATGCGCAGATTTGGTCTTATCAGCGAATCGTCATGGGATTGTTTGCGGTGATTGATGTGCTAGTGGTGTGGTGGCGTCTTGTTCGGCGTTACCACCAATACCAGATGAACCATATTATTAAAGAACTGCACTACATTGCACAAGGCCACCTGGATCACCGCATTCCATTCCGGTTAAAGGGCCGTACCCAGCACGTGGTGACCAGTGTTAACGCCTTGGTTGATAGTGCGGTACGTTCGATGGATGATGAACGCCAAATTGAAAAATCTAAGGATGAATTGATTACTAATGTTTCGCATGATTTGCGGACACCATTAACATCAATTATTGGCTACCTGCGGCTGATTGAAGACAAGCAGTATCATTCAGAAGGAGACATTCTGAAATACAGCCACATTGCCTATGAGAAGGCCAAACAGATGAAGAATTTGGTTGAGGACCTCTTTGAATATACTAAAGTGCAACAGCATGGAGCTCCAGTTAATATGATGCAGTTGGATTTGAACCAACTGTTGGAGCAAGTGAGTGCCAGTTTTGAATTGGAAGGCCATAATAAGGGGATTGAGGTGACCAGCAGTACACGGCCAACACCTTTAATGATTGAAGCAGATCCAGAAAAATTAGGACGGGTCTTCAGTAACCTGGTTGCTAACGGAATTAAGTACGGTATGGGTGCCAGCTATATCCATATTGATGCGGTGGAACACCAAGGAAAAGTGCAGATTAAGGTTGCTAATGATGGTGAACCAATTCCGGAACAGTCATTGTCACACTTGTTTGAGCGGTTCTACCGAGTTGAGGCTTCACGTTCCAAAGCAACTGGCGGGACGGGCTTAGGTCTAGCAATTGTCAAAAGTGTGGTTGACCTGCACCACGGTACGGTAGAAGTAACGTCAAATCCAGATGAGACGTCATTTATTGTGACCCTGCCAATCAGACAGCCGAAAGAATCCGAGGAGGTAAATAAAAATGAAGCCAATTAAACGGTTGTGGCTGGCTTTAGTATTATTGATCACCATCCTGTTTGCGACGATCAGTGCACCGATCGGCACGCTCAACGTTAAGGCGGCAGATGCGCCGGAAGTAAACGTAAGAGCAGCCATTGCAGTTGACGCACAGAATGGTCAAATCTTGTATCAGAAAAATGCCCAACAGCAATTGCCAATTGCATCCATGAGTAAACTGGTAACGTTAGCAATCATTGAACAAGAAGTTAACCAGGGCAAACTTAAACTGGGCCAAAAAGTGAAGGTAACCAAAGCTGAGGCCAAGATGTCTGAGAACAAAGACTTGTCCAATATTCCGTTAAGAGATGGTCAGTCTTACACTGTTCGGCAGCTAATGCAGATGTCAGTGATAAAGTCAGCGGATGCAGCGACCGTTGTATTGGCAAGGGCCAATGGTGATTCTAGTCAGGAATTTGTTCAGAAAATGAATAAGATGGCCGCTCAGATGGGAATGAAAAAATATCGTTTCTATAACCCTGTTGGCTTGGAAAATGGTGATATGGGGCAGTTTAAACTGAAAAATGCCAGCAATGACGCCGAAAATTCCATGACGGCGACTGATGTGGCAAAGATGGGGCGCTACTTGCAAAAGAATGATCCTTTGGTTTTGCAATATGCTAAGCAGACCAGTGTCAGCGTCGATGGTAAGAAATACCCGACGTTGAACACAATGCTCCCGGGCCAAAAAGATGCACCGCGCCAGGTAAAGATTGCGGGATTGAAGACGGGAACTTCCGATAAAGCGGGGCAGTGTTTTATCAGTTTGGGCTATTATGAAGGCCGGCCAATTGTGACGGTGGTGATGCATGCGGCCGATCGTTTTGCCAGCACTAAGCAGCTGTACCAGTATGTGGCTAATGAATGGCAATTAAAAGAGCAGCGTCCTCAACAAGTGATGGTGGTTAACAAGGGACGGCAGGCAAACGTAGTGGTACAGGCCAAACAATCGACTAAGTATTGGCTGCCTGCTAAGCGAACGGTTACCCCATTGTTGGAAGATGGTCAGGGTAAAGATATAACGTCATTGAAGGCTCCCGTTGGCACTAAGAAACCGGTTGGCTACCTGACTTATCCAACTGTTATGACGATTGATGGACACCCAATGCAGATCAAAGCATATGCCCAGAGCCGCGTTATCCGGTCTGGTATTTTAGGATTATGGGATAGACTCACAAAATTCTAATTGACTATTTCTGCTAGAAATTAATATGATACACTTAAAGGTAGGCATTATAGCTGAATGATAGTAAATCGAGCATAATGGAGGAGAATCCGTTGCAAGAAAAAGCACACCAAATCAATCCGGAAAAGGCCCGGTGGCTTGAGAACCTGGGAATTGCAATGCCCCTGTGTTTAAGCTACCTCCCGATCGGTATTGCTTGTGGTATCTTGCTGCATGCGGCAGGAATGAATTTTCTGCTTACATTACTGGTGTCGATCGTTGTCTTTTCAGGAGGAGCGCAATTTATTCTCGCGTCATTATTGGTGATTGATGCGCCAATTTCGACGATCTTTATTACGCTTTTTTTCCTAGAATTACGTTATGCATTACTGGGATCCAGTCTTTCGAAGTACTTAAGCAATGAATCTCCAGCAATGATTTTTCTTTTTTCGTTTTCAATGAATGATGAAAACTACGCTGTTAACTATTTAAAGTTTGTTACTGATAAGCACTGGACTACCCGTGATGCCTTGATGGTGGAACACTACTCACTGATTTCGTGGGCCGGTGGTAACATGATCGGTGGTCTGATTGGTAACACGATCAGTATTGATTTAAATATCGTGGACTTTGCGTTAACGGCGCTATTCTTATACATGATCGTGATGCAGATACAGCGGCGCCTTAGTCTGTTTATTTGTATATTGTCAGTCTTTGTCTCGTTGTTCTGCTTGTTGATCACCCGCAGCACAATTGGAATTATTGTTTCTACTCTGCTCATGTCTTTGTTAGGATTTTGGATTGAATTCGAGGTTCGGAAGCATCATGCCAATCCAGATGATGCCTGGATTCTTGGTAAACTTTTCCGGCCACGAACTACCCGAACGACTAAAGAAGATGTCGAAGTGGAAAAACAGCTGGAGGAAGAAGCTGAAGAGGCTGATGAAAATACCGATAAGGCCGATGACGTTGACGACAATAAAGACGAGCGTGGTGATCGATCATGATGATGTTTAACAATTTAACGGTGGCATCCATGGTTCCTAGTCACCACAATTTGGTTTACCATTTAATTGTTATTTTGATTGCGGCACTGGCGGCTTTTATTCCCCGTTACTTCCCGCTGCATTTCTTTACTAACCGGAAGATTCCGGAATGGTTTGATGAATGGATGAAGTATGTGCCGGTTGCTTTATTTACGGCGCTGGTGGTCAAGGGAATTTTTGTCGATTCCAAGTACCGTCTCATTACTGAGCATGTTAGTTGGCTGGGAAATGTGCTGGTATATGGCCATGTTACTTATTTGATTGCAGCCGTTTTTGTGATGCTGGTAGCTTACTTTACCCGTTCAATGGCTTTTTCTGTCGTTGTTGGCCTGCTGGTAGTGTGGCTATTATCGTTTATTTAAACTGAGATCTGCCGATGGTTTTTCCGTCGGCTTTTTAATTAAGGAGTCAATATTATGAGTGAAAAAGCATATTTGATTCATGGCACGTCTACGCGGGATGATGACTGGTTTCCCTGGTTAGAACAGGCTTTGAAGCCGGAGATTGAATTAGACCGTATCTTTCTCCCGGATCCGTTTAGGCCACAACAAGCGGCTTGGGATGGGGCGGTTGATGACCAGCTTCCCCATGATGGAGAGGTAACCGTAGTGGCCCATAGCTTGGGATGTGTAACGGCATTACGCTATGCCGCACGGCAGCCGTTGGACCGGGTGAACCTGGTACTTGTTGGTGCATTTGCGCAACCATTGCCGACGTATCCGCAGCTAGATCAGTTTATGGCAGAACAGGTAGATTATGCGGCTATTAAAAATAAACTGGGTAAGGCAACCGTCATTACTGCTCAAAATGACCCGATCGCGCCTTACCAGTATGCCGTTGCCGTGGCTAATCAGCTGGGAGCCAAATTGATTGTCCAACCTGATGGCGGTCACTTCTTAAGTTCCGATGGCTATACACCATTCCCATTGGTTTCAAAAGAAGTTAGGCGCGTTATGGAATAAAAATAAATCGTTGTTGCTTGGCTAATACCAAACAGCAACGCTTTTTCAGTTTAAATACTTAAAGCGATAGTATTTTACTTTTCATTCATCATGTAATCACTAGTCATTGGTAAGTTCTTACCAGAATCACCCTTGGTAATCAGGTAATGAATGGTATCAATATTGTCAGATTCCAAGGAAGCGGCACATGCCTGCAGGTACAGGTCCCACATTCTGGTGAAGCGGTCACCCATCATGCCTTCGATCGTATCACGGTGGGCATTGAAGTTCTGATCCCAGATTTCCAGAGTCCGCTGGTAGTGGCGACGAAGCATTTCTATGTCAGCAATTTGCAGGTGGTTTTCTTCAATATGACCAACCATTTCTGCTAAGCCAGGAATGTAGCCACCAGGGAAGATGTACTTATTGATCCAGCCATTGTAGGCCCCACCTTGTTGACGGGTAATCCCGTGAATCAAGGCGACACCGTCATCCTTCATGTAGCTGGCCACATCGCGGAAGTAGATTCCCATGTTTTCTTTACCAACGTGTTCAAACATGCCCACAGAGGTAATGTAGTCCCACTTGCGGTTACCTAATTCCCGGTAGTCGATCAGCTTAACTTCGGCAACGTTGCTTAGACCTTCATCCTGGATTTTCTTAGTGACGAAGCGGTATTGCTCTTCACTCAAAGTAACCCCAGTGACTTTCAGATGGTACTCCTTGGCTGCCGTCAGCATAAGTGTGCCCCAGCCATAGCCAATATCTAACAAGGTCTTGCCAGGCTGTGGGTTCAGCTTCTTTAAGATATGGTGCACTTTAGCCATCTGAGCAGCCGTCAGATCAGTTTGGTTGCCGCCAGTGAAGTAGGCACAAGAGTAGGTTAGCGTGTCATCAAGCCACAGACGGTAAAAGTCATTACCAATGTCGTAGTGCCTTTGAACGTCATCTTCACTTTGATTCTCGGTGTGGCTTTGCTTAGGCATAAATTTGCGCAGTTTGGAATTACGCATGAAGGAGCCAGCATTTTTATAGGCGGATTCGATCAGCTTTTGAATCGAACCGTCAATTTCAATCTTGTGGTCCATGTAAGCTTCGCCTAACGCAATTGAAGCGTTGCGCGTAACGTCCTTTACTGGAATTTTTCCTTAAAGGTAACCGTTACTTCTGGTTCGCCTTCGCCATAAGAGACAGAGCTGCCATCCTAGAACACAATCTTGACGGGGATACTGAATGAATGGCTGAGCAATGTTTTATAAAATGTTTTTTCTAACATGTCTGTCCCTCTTTCTGCTAATAGAAAAAACAATTATACACCATGAAAACCTAAAGAAAATGAATGCTTATTGAGATTTGTCCACGTCCTGCTACCTTATTTTGGAGAAATTCTGGTAGAATAATGTGATGAAACAAACGAGAGAAAAGAGACGATTTTGATGCAGGAAGCATGGAACCGGTTCGTCAGTAACGTCCACCTTCATCGTTTTGTGGTATTACTGATGATCATTGCCGTTCTTTATTATGCCCGCGGGATGATGAACATCATCTTGATTACCTTTGTTTTTACCTATATCGTGGTGCACCTGATCCGCTGGGTACAGAAAAAGGTGCCCAAAATGCCGACGTGGCTGATTGTATCGGTTGTTTACCTGCTAATTGTCGTGGGATTATACTTTGTGATTACTGATTATATCCCGCTCCTGGTCAAAGAAATCGTGAAGATGGTTAATTCATTAATAAAGTTTTACCAGAGTAACGATATGAATTGGCTAATGCGTTATATCAATCGTTATATTTCGACGGATTCGTTGTTTGGCCAAGCTAAGCATGGGGTACAGCTAGTGGTCGATGCGGTTACTAGCATTGGAACATTAACATTTGCCGTTGCGATGTCGCTGATTTTGTCCTTCTTCTACACCATTGAACTTGACCGAATGAACGAATTTTCTAAAAGTTTCTTGACATCGACCTACTTAGGCTGGATGTTTGAAGACATTTATTACTTTGGTCAAAAGTTTGTCAACACTTTTGGTGTGGTACTGGAAGCACAGTTCTTTATTGCTATTTGCAATACTTGTTTAACCATGATTTGCCTGTTCTTTATGCGGATGCCACAGATTTTTGCTTTAGGTTTGATGGTATTCCTGTTAAGCATGGTGCCAGTGGCGGGGGTAATTATTTCTTTAATCCCGCTTAGTATGGTGGGCTATTCCGTTGGTGGTATCCGCTACGTTATATACATTATCGTGATGATTATGTGTATCCACGCTTTGGAAGCCTATGTGTTAAATCCGAAGTTTATGTCTAGTCGTACTGAATTGCCAATCTTCTTTACCTTTGTGGTATTGCTGGTCAGTGAACACTTCTTCGGAACATGGGGATTGATCGTCGGTGTGCCGATCTTTACCTTCCTATTAGATATTGCTGGGGTTAAACCGGTTGGTCGCGGACAACATCGTTATCGTTGGAAAAAACAATAGTTAATCGAGGGGATGCTTTACAGCTCCTTTTTTATTGGTTAAAGTTAAATCAAGCTGAAACATGCAAAGAAAGACTTAATTAATGCAGAACTTGCTTTGCTCGTTGCGGTCTGGATCGCAGTGGCCATCATTTGAAGCCTAGCTATGCCATTCTTCAAACTGAGGCTTCGACTAAGCGAATGCTCGCTAAGTTGAATTTCACTGCTCAGACCGCCGAGCTTTCGCAAGTTTTGAATAACTTTGTTTTTGCAACAGTATAAAAGAAATTGCATAGCTTTTAAGCAACGTCAGTCAGAATTACTTAAAGGAGGATCCCACCTATGATGACAGATATTGAAATTGCCGATCAGGCACAGATGCATCCCATTAGTGAGATAGCAGCGAAGGCAGGCTTGTCAGATGACCAGATTGAACAATACGGCCATTACAAAGCGAAGATTAACTTGCCAATAAAAGCAGCGGCTGGCAAGAAACATAAATTAGTGCTGGTGACTTCCATCAACCCGACGCCAGCAGGTGAAGGTAAGTCGACGGTTCTGGTTGGCTTAGGCGATGCGATGAACCAATTAGGCCATCAGACAATCATTGCAATGCGGGAACCTTCAATGGGCCCTGTCTTTGGCATTAAAGGCGGTGCAACTGGTGGGGGCTACAGTCAGGTAGTACCAATGGAAGATATCAACCTGCACTTTACGGGTGACCTCCATGCGTTGACTAGTGCCAATAATACATTGGCGGCCCTGATTGATAATTATGTGATGCGGGAAAATAAGCTGGGCTTGGATCCACGACGCATCATTTGGAAACGGGTTGAAGACGTTAACGACCGGGCACTGCGGAATGTGGTCACCGGACTTGGTGGTTTGATGCAAGGGGTGCCACGGCAAACCGGCTTTGATATCACGGCTGCGTCAGAGTTAATGGCGATCTTGTGTTTGTCTACAGATTTAATGGACTTAAAGAAGCGGGTTGGCCAAATTGTGGTTGGCTATACTTATGACAAACAACCGGTAACGGTTAAAGAACTCGGCTTTGCGGATGCAATCACCATCTTGTTGAAGGATGCTTTGAAGCCAAACTTAGTCCAAACGCTGGATCACACGCCGACGATCATTCATGGGGGACCATTTGCTAACATTGCTCATGGATGCAACTCAGTGTTAGCAACTCAGACGGCAATGAATTTGGCCGACTACACGGTGACGGAAGCGGGCTTTGGCGCCGACCTGGGGGCTGAGAAATTCTTAGACATCAAGCGGCGCGTCTTAGGCAAGAGTCCTGATGCAGTGGTAATTGTAGCTACGGTGCGTGCCCTGAAATATAACGGTGGGGCCTCTTTGAAGGACTTAACTCAAGAAAACCTGCCTGCGTTGAAGAAGGGCATGGCCAACCTGAACCGTCACATTGATAACATGCAGCGCTATGGTCTGCCATTGGTTGTGGCAATTAATCACTTTGATGCCGATACTGATGTGGAAATGCAAATGATTGCAGATAATTGCCGGCAGCGGGGCGTCAATGTGGTCACTACTGATGCTTGGGCTAAAGGCGGTGAAGGAACGCATAACCTGGCACAGGAAGTTGTCCGTCTGTGTAATCAGCCAAGTGAATTTCATGAACTGTATGATATTCATGACAGTATTGAAGATAAAGTAAATACGGTGGCGAAAAAGATTTATGGTGCCGGCAAGGTAGACTTTAGCAAGCATGCCCAAAAGCAATTGGCACAATACCAAGAATTAGGCTGGGAGAACTTGCCTGTCTGCATTGCCAAGACGCAGTACTCATTTACGGATGATCAAAGTCAGTTGGGTGCACCTAGTGACTTTACATTCCACATTCGGGGATTTGTGCCGAAACTCGGTGCCGGTTTCATCGTTGCTCTAGCTGGTAACATGTTGACGATGCCGGGCTTATCCAAGATGCCAGCGGCAGTTAACATGACGATTGATGAAAATGGCAAGATTACTGGTTTATTCTAAAAAGTAAAAAACGGGGAGCGTGAACGTCCCCACTAACACAAACGGCCTCAAATATTCGGATTTGCCGAGTATTTGAGGCCGTTTGTGTACCGCGCTGTTAACTATTGATCTATATAACAGATCTAAGCTGCAGGCCGTTGTTGTATTTATAGAGATTATTGGATTAGTTTAGATTACCTTTGGAGAGTGGTTGTACCACTTCGGCGGGTACACCAGCCACCATAGTGTTGGCAGGTACATCATGGACCACGATAGCACCAGCAGCAATGATTGAATTGTCGCCAATTTTTACTCCGGGACGGATGGTCGCATTGCCACCGATCCATACGTCATTACCAATAGTAACGGGCTTGACGCGTGCCTCGTGACGGCGTCGTGCACCGGCCGTGCCCAGCATGTTCATTGTAAAAATACCAACGTTAGGGCCGACATAAACGTTGTTGCCAATCGTTACTTCCGCGACATCTTCAATCGTCACGTTATAGTCAGCCACGAAATGGTCGCCAACGTGAATGTTCTTACCGTTATCGAAGTTAAAGCCATGATGGATGTTGAGGTCTTCACCAGCGTCGCCTAAAATTTGTCGCGCCATCTCTTCTTGTTTTTCAGGTTCTTCTTCTGAAATCTGGCTGTATTCTTGAGCCAGATGAGCGGCGTGACGCTTGATTTTGACGATTTCAGGATCATTAAAGACAAAGCGTTTGTGCGCCTGTAGTTTATCTAGTTCGGTCATAATAAGCTCCTTTCCAGCATATTATGCCTTTATGATACTACAAAAGGGACCGCCATTTAGCGATCCCTTTTTCTTAATTATGAGATTGGATTAGTCGATGTCGTACTTTTCCTTGCTCAAAACGTTAAGCTTATCATCAAAGTCGTAAACAACCGGCTGACCAGTAGCCATTTCCAGGTTCATGATGTCTTCATCAGAGATGTTTTCAATGTACTTAGAAAGGGCACGCAGTGAGTTACCGTGGGCTGCGATCACAATGTTCTTGCCATCAAGCAGCTTTGGTGCAATTTGGTCTTGCCACAAAGGAATAACCCGTTCCAGGGTAACCTTTAAGTTTTCCCCACCAGGAATGGTACGTGGGTCCAGGTTAGCGTAACGACGGTCCTTAGCAGCAGAACCTTCATCAGTAGCCTTCAGCAGTGGAGGCAGAACATCGTAAGAACGACGCCAAATGTGAACTTGTTCGTCACCGTACTTTTCAGCGGTCTTCTTCTTGTTCAGGCCTTGCAGAGCACCGTAGTGACGTTCGTTTAAACGCCAAGTCTTGAATTCAGGAATCCAAAGCTGGTCACATTCTTCCAAAGCAATGTGCAGGGTCTTGATGGCACGCTTCAGAACTGAAGTGTAGGCGTAATCGAATTCGATCCCGTGTTCCTTCAGAGCACGGCCAGCGGCCTTAGCTTGTTCAACACCCTTTTCACTTAAGTCAACATCAACCCAGCCAGTGAATTGGTTGGAAAGGTTCCATTCACTTTGACCGTGGCGAATTAGTACTAATTTTGCCATTCTTCAACTAACCTCTTTCTTGATAAATTAGTTATGATTTTCACAACAATACGCAATTATTTTAAACCAGAATCCTAGTAATGCCAATAGATGACCGTTAATTTATGGATGAGAGTCTTCATCTAAGAAGCGATGAAGAATGATATCGCCAACGATGAGGACGAGGATGGCTAAGGCCGTGAGCAGGTTTTCCAACGGTTCACCATGAAAGGCAATCAGTCCCCGTAAAAGGGCCGTGATTCCCAGGCTGATTAAGAAGTCGACCGTTAGATGACCATGATGACTAAGAGCGGATGCAACCATTGCTAGAAATTCAAAGAACAAGAAGAAGGTAATGATTTCTTGTAAAGCAGTCTTGTAAACATCAGCAATGTATGTTTTGGCAGCTAATTGAACGATGGCAATTAATTCTTCTACCAGGAATGCCGTAATTGCAAATCCCAAGATGGCGAGTGCGATGATGCTGATGGCTTGCAGAACTTTGCTTATTTTTTGCGGCCAGCTTTTAAATGATTTCACTTCCGATTCCTCCTTATCTTCATAATGATACATCGGTCATAACGTTTGCAACACAAAAATAAAAGGCCGGCATTTGCCGACCATTTATTAGTTAGGTGAAATTTACATTATGAGTGTACTTTTAAAGTAGCATATCGAACACGTAATTGCAAGCGCTACCATTAATTCTGAGGCAATCACATTTAGTGTTATAAATAATATTTTCAAGTTAATATAAATAATTTCTAAGCCTAATATGTATAATCTATCTAATAATTTATTCAATATTGTCAAATTATGAAGAGTGCAGAATATAAATGAAAACAGCCGAAAACAGGACTGATGGCCAATTTAAATATTAAACAACAAAAGTTATTTTAACTATTGTGGTCACCTTTATTGAGCGTTTACCTTATTGAGCTTTACCGGCCCTTTCCTAATCTATGATAGAATTGCCCTCTAGATAGGAGTGGAGAAAATGGCTTTAACTTGGGATGTAGTTCGGCGCATCATTGAAGTTCTCTGGTTAATTAACGATGGTTTCGCTATCTGGACGGTTTTTCGCAGCCGTCGTGATATTGCTTCAACTTGGGCTTGGCTACTAGTATTAACTGTCTTTCCATACATCGGTTTTGTTGCATATCTGATTGTGGGACGCCAATTGTCACACGATGATATCTTTACAATGCAGCATGAAGCACAAGTGGTCAGGGACAAGTTCTTAAAAAAGCAAGCACGGTTGCTAAAGAAGCACAAGTTGCTTCCTGAATCATCACGACACATGATGGAGAGAATGCTCGCGACATCATTGCTGGACAACAGTGAAGCGGCACTGACATTTGACAACCATGTCCGCTTGTTTGTCGATGGTAAAGAGAAATTTGACCAGTTGATTAAAGATATTGATGCTGCTAAAACGGTGATTAGCCTCGAATACTACACTTTTTATTCCGATAACTTAGGCAAGCGGGTGCTAGCCGCTTTGGAAAGAGCTGCTGAAAGAGGCGTTAAGGTGCGTGTCCTTTATGATGCGAGTGGGTCCCGTGGTACCCGGCCACAGTTTTTTGACCACCTCCGCGAACTAGGTGGTGAGGCCCAGCCGTTTGTATCGGCCCCTGCTCATTGGTTCATGACGCCGCGTTTGAATTACCACTTGCACCGCAAGATTGTTGTCATTGACCACCAAATTGGCTATATTGGTGGTTTCAACATTGGTGATCAATATCTAGGTTTGTCGCCAAAGTTTGGCTACTGGCGCGATACGCACCTCCGCGTTGACGGTCAGGCGGCATTAATGATGGAAGTACGCTTCATTATGGATTGGAATACGAGCTGCCGTCGTTCCGACTTACCGCTATACACACCTGAAGAAGAATTCCGTAAATTTAAATTACATACTGCCAGTGACAATCCTGACGAAGTGGCCATGCAGATTGTTTCGTCTGGACCGGATAATAGTGAATTTGCGATTCGCCGCGGTTATCAACAATTGATTGGGGAGGCACGTCATTACTTGTACATCCAATCTCCTTACCTTATTCCGGAACCGCCAGTGTTGGAAGCGTTAGTGATTGCGGCTAAGAGTGGGGTTGATGTGCGGGTGATGTTTCCATCAATGCCTGACCACCCCTTCGTTTACCGTGCTAGTGAATACTACGCAAAGTTCCTAGCTAAACAAGGAGTCCGTGTTTATAAGTATGACAATGGCTTTATTCATGCCAAGACGATGGTGACGGATGATAAGATTGCGTCCGTTGGTTCAGCAAACATGGATTACCGCAGTTTTAGCTTGAATTTCGAAGTGAATGCCTTTACTTACCATCATGGCTTAGCCAAGGAACTGCGAGAATCGTTTGAAGAGGATTTGAAACAGTCAACAGAAGTGACACCGGAATACTTTGCTGCTCAGACCAATTGGCATAAGTTTAAACAATACTTCTCTCGTTTACTGTCACCAATTCTGTAATTAATCGATACAAAAAGGCTGCTAATGCTTGTGATCGTGCAAGCACTAGCAGCCTTTATTTGTTACTGGATTGGTAAAAGTAGTTGATGAAGATTAGTTAATGGCGTTGAATGCCTGCTTATCGATGAATGGGTAAGTCGTCAGGCTGTCAGCATCTAAGTCACACTTATTCATGTCTACTCGATTGATTTGGTTATTTTGATAGGTGGTGTAGTAAAGCAGACCTTTGTCTTGGTTATAGCCGACTGTGTAAATGGTGAATTCGAATTTGCCGGGAGCAACTTCATCCAGGCCATTTTGCTGTTCAACGGAATGCATGATGTGGAACAGTTGCGTAATGGCAGATTCCTCGTTATCTTCACACACCGCGTTAGCTTTGTTGAAGGCTGCCCGCACAAAGCGGCTTTCCGAATCCATGCCGCCAGGCAGATTGCGGGTGCCTAGGCCACGACTATAATCCGTTAACGGCATTCCTTTACCGAAAGTATCAGCTTGGGTGGCACTGGCTAAGCTGCGATAGTTGTTTAAGTTGAAGAGTTGCTTATCAAAGGTCGGGTTATTGGTTAAGACACCTACTGGGTTATCGTAAACGTGGAGACCATCCTTGTCACTTTCGATCACGATAGCTTCTTTCTTATCGGCTAACAGCCAGTGTAAAGGTGATAGCGGCAATTGAGCTGAGAAGTCGATATTTACCAGGTTGATCTTGTTAAGTAACTGGCGTGCATCAGCGACTGTTTCACATTGCCCTAAAATCCATGGAATAAATTCGAATGGGGTAACGTTATCTTTGCCGTCAGTAAATTCGGGGAAGTAAGCATTGTCAGGATAATTGAGCCCGGCCATGCTGATGCCCTTTTCGTTAGTGGCGTCAAAGTATAGGGGGTATCCGTCCATCACGGTAGCAACGCCAATCATTGCATAGTGGCTGTTTAAGTCGTTTACTTTCCGGAATTTAAAGTTATAATTCCGTGGCGTGACGACGATTTGCTGACCGTAAGAAATTTCCAAATCCAAGTTGCGGCCAAAGTAGTGGTCCTTGGGATTATAAGTTAATGCAGTACACATTCTAAAGATCCTTTCCGTCTTCAATGTAGGTCATACTGTCTTGATTATAGGAGTAAATAGACAGATTAAAAGTGTTTTTTATGGTTCTTTTAAGAATTAGACCTAAGAGAAGTAAACTATGACTTTTTTGTTAACATTGTGGTCATTCATTATAGGTGTGATAAGATGGTCATTGACTTTATTCTAGCTAAGAGGAGCGATTAGATGAATAAGAATAAGACGTTCTCTTTTGAGAGCTTTATTAATGAACTACGCGCCACGCTGAAGGATGATTACAACCGAGCAGTTTGGCCAATCGCCGGCTTTACTTTATTATTCTGCGCAATTGGCGTATTACTGGCTTACTTCTTAATGATGCTAAGCAGTTCAATGATGATGAATGTGATGATGGTAATGTACGGCATGGCCTCTCCAGCTGCTATCTTAATGGCTGTATTGGAGATCCTGGTGGTTATCGTGTTGATGATCTTGAACGGTTTCTGGTATTCATTTATGGGAACAGCATTCAACTTCACTTACTTAGACCGTTTCCGTGATGACAGTCAAAAAGTCACCGCAAGCAGTATTTGGCACCAGTTTAAGCACATGAACAAGAATCAAGTTCTACGGGCTGTTTTGTACATGGCCTTGTTTATGTTCTTATGGTCATTGCCATTAACCATCGTGGCTGACATTTTTGCGCGTAATCGGGTTATCTACATTATCTGCCAGGTTGCTAACCAGGTAGTTATGGTTTGGAAGGGGTTGGAATACTCCCAGTCACTTTTCCTGTACAAAGATACTCGCAAGCAATTCTTAGGTCAGTCCATGCGTCATGCGTTGACTGCTAGTCGCCGCTTTATGGGTGGCTTAAAGCGCCACTTATTGCTCATGGACATTGTAGTAATCGTATTGCCTCTATTGGTGTGGGACGTTATCTTTGGCGGCTTAGGCTACTATGGCATTTATACTGCTACTAACTTCTGCATTTGGGCTGGCTTTTTGTTAGCCTTTATTGGTGACCTTGCATATGTACCCGTTGTTTCTGCTGCTACGGCTTTGTTCTACCACCGGACTGCAGGCAAACGTGATTTGAAGCAGGTGTTTGCTGATACATTAAAACCAGTTGACCAATTAACTGGCGAAGCAGATGACGAAGCGAAGAAGGATTCCAAGAAGAAGGATAAGGACGCTGAAAAGTAGTCTGCTAAAAATCGCATTTTAAGACAGCTAATAAACCATGCGTTAGATGACGCATGGTTTTTCTTTTATGCTCACTGACAAAATTTCACAAAGTATGGTCAGTAGTATCCGAACATTGTATTTTATGGCAAACCCTTTATTCATGATTTTTGGTACATTTATTAATCAGAGCGGGTTGCTGTTCAATTTCAAGAAAAAATGAAAAAAGTCTGGATATGGTGTTGACATAGGTGCCGATATTCTGTATAGTTTATAACCGTTGTCACAGCGATGAGCTTTTAGCTAACAGCTGGTCAACAGATATCAAAACAAAAAATGATAAATTAATCCTTGACTTATCATTTTAAACCTGATATCATTTATTATGTTGTCGCTAAGGGATATCAATTAATGCTTTAGCGACACGGTAGACCTTTGAAAACTGAACAAAGTTTCGACGAATCAAATGTGTAGGGTCCTTGATCGTTTGATCGAGGCAATAACATTTGCGAAGTCAATTCGCTTAATCAATATTTTTGAGAGCTATCTCAAAT
>DXFH01000017.1 GCA_019114515.1 Candidatus Limosilactobacillus merdigallinarum | reverse complement strand
CGGAAAATCTTCTGCAAAAATATCCCGAAAGTCGCGAAGCAATTGACCAGTTTGCATTAAATAGTCAGAAAAAAGCGGCAATGGCGCGCGAAAAGGGCCGGTTTAATGCTGAAATTGTGCCAGTGACGGTCAGTGATCACCATGGTAAGACGGATGTAATTGATCGAGACGAGGCCATCCGAGATACCTCATTAGCAAAGTTAGCAAAATTAAAACCAGTATTTAAAAAAGATGGTCAGGTTACTGCTGGTAATTCATCTGGGATTAACGATGGTGCTGCGGCCGTTGTCATGACCTCTGAAAAGTATGCACAAGATCATGCTTTACCCATCTTAGGGTACTGGTCTGGAGCTAGTCTGGTTGGCGTTGATCCATCAATTATGGGAATTGGACCCTATTATGCCATCCAAAAACTATTACAACAAACTAACCTCGATCAAGGTGCTATCGACTTATTTGAAATTAACGAAGCGTTTGGTAACCAAGCATTAACCGTTATCCATCAATTAGGAATTAATCCGCAAAATGTAAACGTTAATGGCGGCGCGATTGCACTTGGTCATCCACTGGGAGCCTCAGGAACACGCATTGTAGTGACCCTTCTCCACGAAATGCAGCGGCAAGCTGTTCATTCAGGAATTGCTAGCCTTTGTATTGGTGGTGGAATGGGTGCAGCAACTCTGCTTACGCGTTAATATTGTTAAAAAATGCCATTGTAGCATGAGGAGCGTGCGCTACAATGGCATTTTTATTATGAACCTAAATCTGACAGTAACTTAAAAAGATAGTAACTCCCCTCTGCATAATCGCTTAATCGTAGATGTTCATTTGGTGCGTGCGGTCCACTTTTCGCGTAATGAACGCCTACCATTACAACTGGTAGTTTCAGTAATTCACCAAATGGTCGTACCGGTCCCCCGCCAGCAGTGTTTGGTACATATTTAGTGGTCGGACCATAAACCACTCGTGCTGTCTGCAAAGCAGTTTGAATAAATTCGTTATCCATTGGCGTCCGCCAAGCATCTTCGGCAACGTTTAGTTGAACCTCAAAGTCATCATAACCGTTTTCACTTAATTGCCGTCGTAGTTTATCCATAATATCTTGGGGGTCTTGATTTGGTGCCAAACGACAGTCCAACTTTGCAGTGGCTTCCTTTGGTACGATGGTTTTTACCCCGGTTCCTTCATACCCGGCGGATAGACCATTAATCGTTAAAGTGGTGCCGTTCACAACCTCTTCGCGTGGTTGACTGGTAACTAATGGCCGTTTTAATCCATACGTTTTTTTAACCTCATCTTCTGCAAAGTCCATCTTCTGCACCGCTTCTTCTTCAGCCGAAGACAATGATGTGATATCGTCATAGAAACCATGAACCGTAATTCGTCCAGTTTTAGGGTTCCTTAATGATGCCAGTCCTTCGACTAATCGCCACGCCGCATTGGGAACATAGCTAGCCAGTGAAGAATGAACATCTGCATCCGCTGTTTTGACGTGAACATCAAAACTGACGATTCCCCGAACACCAGCGACGACTTCAAAATGATCTGCCGAATTTTTACCACCACCTTCCCAAATGCAAGCATCGGCTTGCAGCTGGTCTTGATGGGCATCCACGTATTTTTCGACATGCTGACTACCAGTTTCTTCTTCACCTTCGACAAAAAACTTCAAATTCACTGGCAAGCCACCATGTTCATTAAAGTATTTTACAACACCCAATCGGGCCATTAATTCGCCCTTATCATCACAAACTCCTCGTGCGACAAGATGGTCCCCCTTCACAGTTGGCTTAAATGGATCCGATTGCCACTCCGTTAACGGTTCGGGAGGTTGAACATCATAGTGATTATAAAATAACACAGTTCGATCTGATTGACCCTTAAATTCGGCAAAAACAACAGGATTCCCGCCTTTGTCGTCCCATTTTTCAACATTCTTTGCACCGAGCTCACGGAAGGTTCGTACTAAGTAATCACTAGTTTCTTGAATTCCTGTATTTTGAGCAGAAATGCTCGGGTGCTCTAAATACTCTTTAAAGTCTGCCCAATGGTCAAGGGCGTATTGTTCAACTGCTTGTCGTTCTTCAGTCATTTCAATCATCTCCTAAAATTTCCGTTGGCCATGTTGGTACACTTGCTTATCTTCTTGTTGAACGGCTGTCACATCTGCAAGCGGATTTTGGTCTAGCACTAAGAAATCAGCAAATTTGCCTGGTTCTAGACTTCCATATTCGTTATTGACACCCAGTAAGGTGGCTGAACCAAGGCCAGCTGCACGTAGTGCTTGGTAGTTGGTTGCACCGGCCTTAACCATTAGACTAAGCTCTACTGGCGCATCTTTGAATTCGTTAAATGGTGTTCCCGAATCAGTTCCAAAGGCTAATTTTACCCCCGACTTGATTGCATCACCGACATGCAAAAAGAAGTCATCTAGAAATGCTTCTGCCTTGTCCAACATGTATTGCGGTAGCTTTCCCTGACCATATTTAGGAATTGTATATCCCGCAATCAACGTGGGAGTTAGGAAGGTACCTTGCTGTTTCATCAACTCGACATCTTCATGTCGCACATAGCAACCGTGTTCAACAGAATCTACACCGGCCACGACCGCATTGTGAATGCCCGTTGCACCTTCAGCATGAGCCGCAACAGTCATATGCTTGGAGTGGGCCTCTTTTACCGCCATTTGGAGTTCTTCTAGACTTAATTCTGTATCATCAACTTGGTCAGTGGAAGACATTACCCCACCGGTCGCCATCACCTTAATATTTTTAGCCCCTTCTTTAAACGCACAGCGGACAGCATGCCGCATCTGTTCTGGTGAGTCGACCAAGTAGCCCCATGTAGTTTCACCATGTTCACCTTCAGTAAAGTCACCATGACCACCCGTCATTGACATTGGCCGTCCCGATGGCATAATCTGGGGGCCGACAAACGGATGCACATCCCGGTACTTTTGCAGCTTGACATCGACATCAAACGCTGCTCCACAGTCACGGACATAAGTTAGACCGGCTTTTAACCCCGCTCGTAAGTTTTCCAAAGCTTGCAGGGTTCCCTCAGTTTCCGTTAAATAATACAGTTTATTTGTTAGTGGGTTCATGAACATGTGCGTATGTGCGTCCACCAATCCTGGCATAACGTAGTGCCCTTTTAAGTCCACTGTGTTATCTGCAGAACCAGAGTAGTTGCCTTGACCCACGTGGGTTAGTTTACCAGTTTCGTTATTGACCACCATCCAGGCATTGGATTGCACTTGATCGCTTGTTCCTTGAAATAAATTACAATTGAGATAAACAGTACTTGTCATTTTAATCGCCCTCTTCTTGATTTTTAAGATACTGATTAAACCATTTTAAAACTTCCTTTAAACGCTGAATTCGTTGATCAGGCCGCCCTGTACGTGATAAATCGTGATTTGCACCATGAAAAACTACTAATTTAGTTGGTTGTTGACGCAATTTCAATGCTTGATACATTTGATAACCTTCGACAATTGGGCACCGAAAATCATGATCTGAATGCAAAAA
>DXFH01000016.1 GCA_019114515.1 Candidatus Limosilactobacillus merdigallinarum | reverse complement strand
AAAAAACGTTTGACAGAAGTCATAAGTGATTTCTATCAAACGTTTTTATTGTTTAACTAATCATCAACTGCCAAATCAGTTAACAGTTTTACTAAGAAGTAACTTCCTTCTGCATAATCGCTCAATCGCAGATGCTCATTTGGTGCGTGCGGTCCACTTTTCGCGTAATGGACACCCACCATTACAACGGGCAGTTTAAGCAGTTCTCCAAATGGTCGGACTGGTCCCCCTCCAGCAGTGTTTGGTACGTATTTAGTGGTCGGTCCATAAACCACACGTGCCGTCTGCAAAGCGGTCTGAACAAATTCGTTATCCATTGGCGTCCTCCAAGCATCTTCGGCAACGTTTAGTTGAACCTCAAAGTCGTCATAACCATTTTCACTTAATTGTCGTCGTAGTTTAGTCATAATATCTTCAGGATCTTGATTTGGTGCCAAGCGACAGTCCAACTTTGCAGTGGCTTCCTTTGGCACGATGGTTTTTACCCCGGTTCCTTCATACCCGGCGGATAAACCATTAATCGTTAAAGTGGTGCCGTTCACAACCTCTTCACGTGGGTGACTCGTAACTAATGGCTGTTTTAATCCATACGTTTGTTTTACCTCAGCTTCTGCAAAGTCCATCTTTTGCACCGATTCTTCTTCAGCCGATGACAATGGTGTGATATCGTCATAGAAACCATGAACCGTAATTCGCCCAGTTTTCGGGTTTCTCAATGATGTCAGTCCTTCGACTAATCGCCATGCCGCATTGGGAACATAACTGGCCAGTGAAGAATGAACGTCCGCATCCGCTGTTTTGACGTGAACATCAAAACTGACGATTCCCCGAACACCAGCGACGACTTCAAAATGATCCGCCGAATTTTTACCGCCGCCTTCCCAAATGCAAGCGTCGGCTTTCAGCTGGTCTTGATGGGCATCCACGTATTTTTCTACATGCTGACTACCAGTTTCTTCTTCACCCTCAACAAAAAACTTCAAATTCATTGGTAAGCCACCATGTTCATTAAAGTATTTTACAACGCCTAAGCGGGCCATTAATTCGCCCTTATCATCACAAACGCCGCGTGCGACAAGATGATCCCCTTTTACAGTTGGCTTAAATGGATCGGATTGCCACTCCGTTAACGGTTCGGGAGGTTGAACATCATAGTGATTATAAAACAGCACAGTTCGATTTGATTGTCCCTTAAATTCGGCAAAAACCACTGGATTCCCACCTTGGTCGTCCCATTTTTCAACATTATTTGCACCGAGCTCACGAAAAGTTCGTACTAAGTAATCACTAGTTTCTTGAATTCCTGTATTTTGAGCGGAAATGCTCGGGTGCTCTAAATATTCTTTAAAGTCCGCCCAATGTTCAAGGGCGTATTGCTCAATTGCTTGTCGTTCTTCAGTCATTTTAATCACCTTCTAAAATTTCCGTTGGCCATGTTGGTACACTTGCTTATCTTCTTGTTGAACGGCTGTCACATCTGCAAGCGGATTTTGGTCGAGCACTAAGAAATCAGCAAATTTACCTGGTTCTAGACTTCCATATTCGTTAGCCACCCCTAGTAAAGTTGCTGAACCCAGCCCAGCTGCTCGTAATGCTTGATAGTTGGTTGCGCCGGCCTTAACCATTAAACTAAGCTCTACTGGCGCATCTTTGAATTCATTAAATGGTGTTCCTGAATCAGTTCCAAAGGCTAATTTTACCCCCGACTTGATTGCATCACCGACATGTAAAAAGAAGTCATCTAGAAAAGCTTCTGCCTTGTCCAACATGTATTGCGGTAGCTTGCCCTGACCATATTTGGGAATTGTATATCCCGCAATCAACGTGGGAGTTAGGAAAGTACCTTGTTGTTTCATCAACTCGATATCTTCATGCCGCACGTAGCATCCATGTTCAACAGAATCTACACCGGCCACGACCGCATTGTGAATGCCTGTCGCACCTTCAGCATGGGCAGCAACCGTCATATGCTTCGAATGGGCCTCTTTGACCGCCATTTGGAGTTCTTCTAGGCTTAGTTCTGTATCGTCAACTTGGTCAGTGGAAGACATTACCCCACCGGTCGCCATCACTTTAATGTTTTTTGCCCCTTCTTTAAACGCACAGCGGACAGCATGCCGCATCTGGTCTGGTGAGTCGACCAAGTATCCCCATGTAGTTTCACCATGTTCCCCTTCAGTAAAGTCACCATGACCACCCGTCATTGACATTGGCCGTCCCGATGGCATAATTTGGGGGCCAACAAACGGATGCACGTCCCGGTACTTTTGCAATTTGACATCGACATCAAACGCTGCTCCACAGTCACGGACATAAGTGAGACCAGCTTTTAACCCCGCTCGTAAGTTTTCCAATGCTTGCAGGGTCCCCTCAGTTTCCGTTAGATAATACAGTTTATTCGTTAGTGGATTCATGAACATGTGCGTATGGGCGTCCACCAATCCTGGCATAACGTAGCGCCCTTTTAAGTCCACTATGTTATCTGCAGAACCAGAGTAGTTGCCTTGACCCACGTGGGTTAGTTTACCAGTTTTGTTATTGACCACCATCCAGGCATCGGATTGCACTTGATCGCTTGTTCCTTGAAATAAATTACAATTGAGATAAACAGTAGTTGTCATTTTAATCGCCTTCTTCTTGATTTTTAAGATACTGATTAAACCATTTTAAAACTTCCTTTAAACGCTGAATTCGTTGATCTGGCCTCCCCGTACGTGATAAATCGTGATTTGCACCATGAAAAACTACTAATTTAGTTGGTTGTTGACGCAATTTCAATGCTTGATACATTTGATAACCTTCGACAATTGGGCACCGAAAATCATGATCTGAATGCAAAAA
>DXFH01000015.1 GCA_019114515.1 Candidatus Limosilactobacillus merdigallinarum | reverse complement strand
AACGGGGCAGCATTAATTATCATTAGCAAATGGTGGCCGTTGATATTTACTACCGCCCGTTAAAGAAATTGGAGCAGTTTTTTTCGTCCATTCCTTGATTTGACAGACTACTTATGATATAGTGATAATGGAGGAGAGGACTGCTTTACCTATGTTTAGGGTTTACCCCTTCATTGTAGGATTTTTATTAGTCTAAAAAGGCTAGATAATTAAAAAAAATCTAGATAATTGAAAAAATCTGAATTAGAAAGCATCGATCATGATATCTAATTTACTGATATTAATAGCAATCATTGATTACTAACCATTGAAAAATGATAATCAAAAAAAGTTTATATAACTAAAGTCAGAATTTACATAAATACTTATATAAAACTAAAAATAGTTCATCCGGCATTGATCGATCAATTTTCCGATCCCCTAACACTGCATAATTAATTAGGCGGCAAATAGTATTTTATGCTACCAAAACCCAACCCGATAACATAAGCAAAGATCCTCTAACTTAACTTAACAGGGGGTAATTGGGATAGGGCCCAATTACAAGCCCTGAAACCAAATAAATCATATTCTAAGAGCCGCTTTCGTTGTGCGTATTCGGCAACTAACTGCATTCATGTCCTACCCGGCAGCCTCGGAGACGATGTCTCCGAAAAGTTAGCGGTAAGATACCTAGAAAGAGGCAGAAAATGCTGAACAAGATTCTCGATTTTGTAAATGTTATCATTAGTAAAATATTATTAACCCTGGTATTAATCGTGACCATTGCCATGATGATCGCCAGCCTTAAAAACAAATAGGAAAATCCGGCCGAATGACCGGTTTTCTTTTTTCCTAACTCGTGTACCGAGGGGGAAAGGCAATGTACTGATGTATGCTTCTCCTTCTGAAAAATAAGATATAGCTATCATTAGTTTGAAATTACTTTTACATTTTTTTGAAAATTCAGTTGAATGTAAAAGTAGTTTCACACTCTTAATTTATAAAAAGTCATGGACAAGTTATCAGGCAGACAAACCTTCGGTTTGTCCTGCACGTGACCAGCAAAGCTGGTCGTCCCTGGCTTGTGTTGTCAGAGTAAAGACAGACTGACACAGGTTGACGTAACTTTAGAATTTAATGAGAAAGGTCGATATATCATGGAAATAACAAAGATTTTTGGGACAATTAATGACGCACAAGCTAATGCTGAAGGTCGGGGATATCTGACCGTTCACTTGTACGACGGTAGTGGTGATTGCCATGTCTGGTTTAACAACCTGGACCAGCTTGGTGATCTTGAGTTTGGTGACTCAGCAAGTTTTGACGTGGTACCACTGAACAACAAAGAATTACCAAACTCATACCAATGGATTTCCCGGGCGGTTAACCCTAACACGATTGCCCACAAGTTAAACGCTGGATACTAAAAGCAAGAGCACTGAATAGGCTCTAGCTTGAATCCTTCTTCGTATTCTCTTTCTGAAACCAAGTCCGCCTCAAATTTGAATTCTTCTTTATGTTCCTCACGGGTCTTTTTTCGTTACATATCCTATGTTTATGATTTAAACCAAGTTAGCTGAGCAGGAAACTGCTAGTATGCTAACTTGGTTTAATTTTTAACGCGGCATCAGAAAGGTTATTTTTTTCCAACTTGTTCCTACCAACAGACGTAGTTACCTGCTCATAACTTGCTTTAAATAATTTAGTCAGCGATTCGACTTACCGCATTGACTAAAATACAGCCATCTAATTGGCATCAACCAAAACGCCTAATTCTGATCAACAATCATTGTCATCTTTTCCCCTAGTTAGCGATCCGCCGTGTCCGCGAATGCCAAATTGATGCCAGGCCTGTTCACTAACCGGACATTAAATGCCAGAACGGCTGCCATCTAATTGCCGTCTGAACGAATGCCAGGTGTTGAAGCGTGGCACTGTTTACTAAATAAACTAAACGGGCTAAGCGGGTAACTGATCAATAAAAGATCAACAAGCTTGGCATTAAAATTGACGGGCAAATGATGGCATAACTGCTGTAAGGGCTGTTACAAGGATTGGTGTAAAGCCTGTTATAAAGATTGCTGCCAAGGATTGCTGCAAAAATTGCTGTAAGTCTTGTTATAAGGATTGCTGCAAAACTTGATGCAAGAATTGCTATAAGGATTGTCATAAAGGATGTTGCCAAGCTGTTGTCAGGCTGTTGTCAAGCGGTTGCCAGCTAGTCACCAACAAAGTTCACAAATCGCGCGACTATGCAAAATTTTCGCAGAAATAGTGAAAATGTCTGGTGACTGGTCGGCAAGACCGCTCCTACAAACCCGATATTAAAGTCGCTCTCAAAAGTGAGTAAGAGTTAGTAAGAGTTAGTAAAATATTTAAAGTTAGTAATAGTTAGTAAGAGTTAGTAGTAGTTAGTGAGAGTTATTAATGACATAGTAAATGTGAACGGAACGATCCAAAATAAATCTATCGTTCCCCTAAAAAAGCCAAAAGACCCTCGTGCTGACGAGGGGCCAGCCAGCGTTGTCCGTCATTGGATTTTTAGGAGGTTATTTATGTTACATCGTATTTCCGGCGACTTAACCACGCTGGCTGGCCACTTTGTTCTTATCCAGCAAGTCAACTGTCAAAACCGCATGGGCGCGGGGTTAGCGCTGGCATTAATGCGGCGGTGGCCAAGGATCGCCAATGACTATCACGGTTATTGTGCTGGTCACACGCCAGAGGAGTTGTTCGGGCACGTCCAGACATCAACGCTTGGCGATGCTCAGTTTGTCTGCAACGTTTTTGGCCAGCTGAACTACGGCCCGCGTGGTCACTTCACTGATGAGCACGCCCTGCTAGCCGCTTGCAATCGCATCATTCATCACGCTGGCCAAGCACGCCTGCCAGTCTTTGTTCCGGCCAATCTTGGTAGCGGACTTGCGGGCGGTAACGCTGAACAGATTCAAGCCGGCTTAGCGCAAGCAGCGCAACGCTGGTCAGCTGATGTCTATCTTGTTGACTTTGTACCGAACCTGTTCATCGCGCCTCGAGCCTATCGAGCCTAGTCAAGTCTGCCCTTTTACCTCGTCCTAGCCGGTGGGAACCGGGAGCAGATCCAAGCGGGTCTAGCGCAGCTTGCTGATCACTATGCCGTGGATCTGTACTTGGTTGACTTCGCCAGCCATGTCGCCGTTACCAACTAATTGCAACCCTGTTACCGTGATTGGTAGCGGGGTTTTATTTAAAGCTTTTTGGTGCACTGACGTAATCTGCAACGGCGCCACCCGCGCTGGCGGGTGGCTAATAATTGTAGAACGGAAACAAAGAAAGGATCGATAAAAGTGAAACGTCGTCAAATCAAGAAAATCAAGCGCCTTCGTCAGCGCGTGATGGAAGTGGCCGGCAAAGTCGACCAGCAGTTTAACATTCCCGGCGTTACCCCAAATACCGAAGCAGAACTTGAGGCAATGGACTGCTTCTATTGGTCATACCAACAAGCACGCGAATGGTTAAATCATTGTTGGACCAACGAACAAACAGCGCGCACTTGTTACCAGTTAATCAAGCATCCGCTCCCCGTCGAACGCATTCCATTTTAAGCTGAAGCCTGGGCTAACACCTGGGCTTTTTTTAAACTAATAATCTCCGCCGGCGCTGCCGGACGGAAAGTCACTGTTGTTAGGTAACTTAGAATTTATTAAGGAGGCAACTGTTAAATGGCTAGCATCTTATTACTATTTCCCGCTTGGTTATTACTCGGCATTGGGATGAGTTTAAGCAACTAACCCGTACGTTGGTTTCACCAACGAACAATAACTGTTGTTAGAAAATTTTAGTCAATACAAAGGAGATCATTAAAATGACTGAACAAATGAAGAACACTGTTGCATTCAAGGACGCTACTAAGGAAGAACAAGCTGCACGGATCGCTGCTTCTCGGGAAAAGCAATTGCAAATTATTGCTGACGCTGGTCTTGAGAACCCTCAAATCCTCCATGGCTACATTTCTGCATTCAAGACTAAGGAAACTCTTACTTCCAAGTCTGGTAAGCCTGGCAAGCACTATGTGATGAACTTGCGGATTGGGGATCAAGACAACTGGTTCCACATCTACACTTACGCTGCTGGCTACATCAAGTACTACGACAAAATCGAAGCTTTAAAGCAAGCCGACATGAAGTCCAAGGCTCACAAGTTGACTGGTACCGTGCTCGCTGGGACTAACCCAAAGAGCAAGAACGACCGGCTCAACGTGGCTACCGTCTTTATTGACAAGAACAAGCGTTAATTAAAATTAAGCTCAGCGATCATGCTGGGCTTTTTATTTCTACAAGGATTAATATAAATCGCCTGTTACCTCAATTGGTAATGGGCTTTTATTTTGTCGCAGCGCGTTTATTCAACCGCGCTGCAGTTGAATAAATGTTGACGGAATTTGATTTTTTAGGAGGAATCAATTATGAAAATTTTACGAGAAATGGTTTTGGTTTTATTAGCAACGGTTTACTGGGTCGGTTTCTCCGGATACCAAGAATATACCAGTGATAGTATTCCAACTGCGATTGCGCAACCGGTTAATCAATATAATGCCAAAAACGCCGGCGAACATGCGACCTGGCAACTCGGACAAACCGTTACCGTTTATGTTGATCCTAATGCAACTGCTGAAACGCAAACTGGGGTGAATAACGCAATTGCTAACTGGAACAACGCCGGGGTGGTTCATTTACAGAGAACCGATGACGTTAATAACGCTAATATCCGGGTTATTAACGGCCAGCTAGCCGACCCCCACAATATTGTCTTTGGACTGACCCAGACTAAGCAAACCAGTCGGCAAATTAATAGCGCATTGATTACAATTAACGATCAAGCAATTGCTAAATATCACCAACGCGATGATATGAGTGAACAGGCATATACCAACATGGTCTGCACGCATGAAATGGGTCATGCCCTCGGTTTAAACCACACCACACCTGGTACTAACAGCGTTATGCAGCCTGGTACCGATCGCAATATTCAGCCCTATGATATTCAGCGGGTACAAATGCTATATCGGCATTAATTAAAGAAAGCATCCCGATAAGTAAGGGATGTTTTTTTCAATTGCTGCGCAATTGAAGAGTAAACGTTAAGAAACTTAGAATTATTTAAGGAGGAAATTTCTAATGAAATTTATTAATGTACAAATCTTTGAAGACGATTGTGAAACTCTGGAAGATGGGTTCGCAGTTGTTACCAAAACTAATAACTACAAGAACGTTACTTTCTGGAACTTCACTTGTACCTATAAGACTGATTTAGACGTTGCTGTTAACGATTTAGTAGTCATCCCGGTTCACCGTTCTAACGGCGATAATGAAGTTCGACTTGCCATTGTCCGTGAAATCTTAAACGATGAAACCACTGATGATGATTTTAATTTCACCATTAAAGAAGTCTTATTCAAACTTACGCCTGGTTCTGCCGTTGCAAAGATTTTAAAGAAGAAACAAAACCGGGAACTAATGAAACGCATGGAAAAGCGTGCTCAGCAACTCAGTAAGCTTGAAGCCATGCGCAAGTATGCTG
>DXFH01000014.1 GCA_019114515.1 Candidatus Limosilactobacillus merdigallinarum | reverse complement strand
TATAATCTTTTTCGTTACTGATAACTAATTTAATGACTCTACACCATTTAGTGTTGGTTTAACAAAATAATGAAATTGACACTAAATTGGTATAGTTTTTATGAGTTGCATACCTTCGGTATGTGACTCTTTTATTTTACGATAATTTGATGATTAATAATCAGGTAAATGCGGGTTTTAAAAGTTGTGAAGTTGCGATAACCAAAAGCAATGCGCTTAATAAGTTTAATGCGGTTGTTAAAACCTTCGGGTTGCCCATTTGAAAAAGCAAAAGTTAGCCCGCTGTTAATACCGGACCTCCGCCGGAAAAATTGTGACATCGATGATTAGTGTAATGTGAAACTCCAGGAATTTTTGTGTGCATGAGTTCTAGGAATGGTATGACTGATACGACTACTATTCATGGTAAGCAATCATCCAATAAGGCATTACCACAAACTGGTAATGATAATAACTTTGCTATGATGGTGCTGGGCTTATTAAGTGCATCATTTGCAACTTTGCTTGGCCTACGTAAGCGAAGCTAACTTCTCCCAATAGAATAATAACGATCCTAAATAAAGCTTGATACGTAGACAAAATAAAAGTACCTCTTGAAGTGAACCCTATAAGTTGGACACTTTAATTTAGGATTTTTTTCTAAGGCAAGATCTCGATACTCAATCGGAGTCTTGCCTTTTAGTTTGTGCCTGATTAGTTTTTGGTTGTAATATTCGATCCATTCCTTCATGGCTTGGCTTGATAATGATGCTCATAGTATAGTTCCACTTTCATAGTATGGAATAAGCTTTCCATTGACGCATTGTCTAAACATGTTGCTCGGCGGGACATACTTTGAAAAATATGATTCTTTTTAAGCGTTTGTCGCCAGGCTTTCGTTTGATACTGAATTCCTTGGTCACTATGCACCGTCATGCGGTAGTTAAGTATTGGACGTTTAGTAATCAGCTCCATTAGTGGCTTCATTACAAAGTCAGTTGTTGGATGATCGCTAATATTATAACTACGATTTCACCAGAACACAGGTCCTTAATCGGTGAAAGGTATACTCGCTCGTTCTGGCCCATCTTGCCATAGCGATACTCACTGACATCAGTTACCATCTACCATCTTCTGATATGGGCGATTGGTCTGCAAACGGCGATTTAAGGGATTCTTGGCTTTCTTACCTTGTGGACCAATCGAAGAGTCGTATTTACGCGTTTGGCGATTGTACATCCGTGAAGATAGCCCATTTCCATGCATTAGACGGTTAACCCGCTTATGATTGACTTTGATCCCACGACGGTGTAGTTCGTCGGTTACCGGCCGGTAACCGTAACTGGGGTTCTGTTGCTTAATATCTTTAATGATCTGAAGTCACTCTTGATTATCTTTTACTTCGTGGCGGTGTGCTTGATAATAAAATGTACTCCGTTTGATAGTCGTATATGGCAAGATTTCCACTAGGTTAAAATCAAATTCGTGCCTTAGTTCTTGGATGATTTGAGATTCTTCTTTGACTGTGCGTGACGTTGAACTAAGGCCTCGAGTTTTTAGGTATGCATTCTCTACTCTTAAAGCACGATTCTCAGCTTTTAAGCGTTCTAGTTCTGATAGCTGCTTATTAGCTTGATGATTATGGGTAGTAGTCATGTGTTTTGCCCGTCCTCTTCTGGTAAACAAGGCTTCTTTTCCATACTGATCTAGTTTTTTCTGCCAGCTGGCAATGGTACCAACATTACTGATATCAAAATGGATCGCTGTCGTTATAAATGAAGCCTGATGTTGTTTTCTCCAATTTAAGACTTGCAGCTTAAATTCACCACCATAATCATACTTAGGTTGGCGAATTTCTAACCCCTGAATACCGAATTTTCGGTAACGAGCAACCCACATAAGAACCGAATCATGTTTCTTAATACCTAATCGTTGAGTAACGGTTGTTGAACCGATTCCAGATAAATACATTTGAACGGCCTTAAGTCTAACTTCAAAGCTAAATTTAGTCATAGTAAAACCCCCATAGTTGGCATTTTCGTCCAACTATCGGGGTTCACTTCAAGCATTCTGTACACAACAGGATGCTTTTTTGTATACGCACTAAGACAATGCCTCAATGTACATATGTACCAAGAACGATGACACATCTTAATTTGATTATAATCATCATAAATATTTTTTACGGGAGAAATGGTTGATAGATCAGCTTTTAGCACCACAATTCACTTATTTTATAAGCGGAGTATTACCTATTTAGACAAAAAAGGAGTACATTGTTAGTATCAGTTCATATAAAAACAGGAAGTAAAAAACAAATGAATCGTATTTTACGTCGTTGCTGGATTATCATGCTGGTTGCATTGTTAATTTTAGCAATATCGATCAAACCAGTTTCTGCTAGCAGTAAGCCGCATAGTCAACATATGCGCCATCCGATCAGCTGGGTCAAATCCTCAGAGACGGTGCCTTATCCAGAATTAAAGAACCAGCCTAATTTATGGGTTAAGGTCAGTTTAAAGGGAAATCGAACCTATATTTACAGCGGCAAAAAACTGTTGTATACGATGTATAGCTCTGGTGGGGTCTACAAGAAGGATCCGGTCACTCATAAGATGAAGAGCGAAACTTGTACTGGCACTTATAAGGCTTCCAATATCCGCAAAGATCGCGTATATAATCCTGATTTAAAATTGGGTGCTAATTACGGTATTTCGTGGAATGGTGATTTTATGTTTCACTCTGTTGTGACCACTAAAAATCCCCACCACTACATTAAAAACATGGCTAAGAAGTTAGGTAAAGCACCAAGTTCTCCTGGTTGTGTTTGCTTATCCATCGCAGATTCCAAGTGGATTGAACACGACTTGCCAACGGGCACCAAGATCGTTGTGGTTGATAACTAAAATTTACTAGAGACGTCAGTTGGTGCTGACGTCTTTTTTCTGCTCTAAGCCAATACGAACATTACCCCCTTTACTTTATCTAAAGTTCGTTATAAACTAGAACAAATCACGAAAAGAGGTATGGATAATGACTGAGTTAGCAATTTCCGGAACATACTTCACTTCATACGGACCAGATCAGGTACAAACGGTGAAAGATGCACTGATCATGATTGACCAGGCGGGCATGATTCAGCGCATCTTGAAGCCCAGTGACCAGGAATACAAGCAGCAACGTGAAAAAGCACGGCAGCAAGATCGCCTGATGGAGTTGCAGCCGGGTCAATATATTTTACCGGGCTTTATTGACTTGCACGTCCATGCACCGCAATGGCCGCAAGCGGGGCTGGCACTTGATTTGCCACTAGCACAATGGCTTAACCATTATACTTTTCCGTTGGAAGCTAAATTTAGCGACCCGGCGTACGCGCAAAAAGTCTACCATGATTTTGTTCATACCTTATTAGCTAACGGGACGACGGCCGCGATGATGTTCGGCACGATTCATTTTTCGTCTAACATGATATTAGCCAAGGAAGCGGTCAAACAAGGACTGCAGGGCTTTGTTGGTCAGGTCGTGATGGATAATCCTGATCAGACGCCGGAATATTATCGCAATTCATCAGCTGCAGAAGCATTACAATCAACGGAAAAGTTTATTCAGGCGGTTGTCGACTTACAAAAACAGACTCAGCGAACTATTGAACCAGTAATCACACCGCGCTTTGTCCCTAGTTGTACGGATGAAGCATTATTCGGTTTAGGCAGACTGGCTCACCAGTACGATTTACCGGTGCAATCACACTTAAGCGAAAGCAATTGGGAGCACGGTTATGCTATTGAACGATATGGACAGAATGACACGGACGTGATGGATCATTTCGGCCTGCTAACGGATCGGTCAGTGATGGCACATGGTACGCAGTTAACCGAAAAGGATTGGCAGACCTTGCGTGAACGCCAAACTGCGATCGCTCATTGCCCAATTTCTAACATCTATTTTGGCAATGGTGTTTTGCCGGTTAAGCGTCTGTTAGCGGTGCATAATAAACTTGGGCTGGGTTCGGATATTTCCGGTGGCTACACGCCGAGTCTCTACCACAATGCACGCCAGGCCGTAAAATCTTCGCAGCAATTGACCGACGGGGTTGATAATCACTTGCCTAGTGCAAAACGCGGGTGAAGGATTCGCGGATCACGATGGCAAATGCCTTCTTCATGGCCACGCGTGGCGGTGCGCAGGCCCTTCACCTTAAGTCGGGTGTTATCCAGGAAGGTTTTGCGGCAGATGTGCAAATTGTGAATATGCATCCTACGTTAATGCCATTAACTGATGCTGATGTTTTTCAACGCTTGATGTACCAGACTGAGCAACAAGATATTCAGGAAGTGTTAGTTGCTGGTCAGCCAGTTTACGAAGCAAAATAAAAAAGTTCCCGCAGGTGAAGATTTCATCTCCGGAAACTAACTTGATGATGAAAGGAGCTGTCCAAGGCCGTGAGCCGGGACAACGCCTTTTTTGATGCAAAATTCAATGTATTGAGTAAACGCTTATTGTTCTTGGTAGTCGAATAGTTTAAAGGTAGCCGGCAGCTTACTGCCAGTCAGATCAGCAGCAAACATTCCCGTAAATGAACCCGTAAAGTAGGCGTGGGGGCCGTAGTGATCGAAAATGTAATCATCCGAGAGCTTTAATGAATCAAAGTTTGGCCCGAGATTTTGCCAAGTGGTGCCGTCTAGGGAGTATGCATAATGATATTCAACGTCATCTTGGATAGTCCGCAGGTAGACGTCGGTATCGTCAGGCAGCACAACTCGCCCAGCAGATCCTAACGGGAAGCTATAGTTTTCCGCATCACAGTTAATGATTTCTAGAATACGCTTTTCTTGATCTTCGTCATACGAAACATAAATTCCGGTGTAGTCCTTAGAATCATAATAATTGATCATCCCTGCTAACTGCTGGAAAGTATGAGGATTAAACGCCAACTTAGTCGTGGAAACGAAGTGGTATGACTGCCACCGACGAGCAAGCAAGGATACATCGAAGAGAGAAGATGGGGCACAGCGTCCTTGCATGATCAATCCTTGGCCGTTTTCAATTTTAGCGAAAGTAGCCAGCGGCGTCCGCAGTGTCTGAAAGTTTTGACTTGTTTCACCATGGACAAAGTCGACTCGTTCGCTATTTGTAGCAATCGGTTTTGCCGGTGTACCAGATTGCGGAGCAGCGACCTTAACGGATCCTTGCATGCCATTGACCACGTGTGGCCAGTGTTGATCATCCCACTCAATTTTTTGAATAGCCGTTTCCCGGCCTAATGAACACCAGCCCCGTGGATCAATCACCGAGTCCGTTGGATGATGCTGGGGACGAGCGGTCAGATGTGCAATGTACCATTCTTTATGATCAGGGGTGTCAATCAATGAGGCATGGCCACTCTTCTGTAGTGGATTGCGGGCAGCGTTTAAGTCAGAGAGGAGCGGCCCATCTGGTTGCATTTCATATGGTCCTAGCAGTGACTTAGAACGCGCCACCACTTCTTCATGTGCCCAGTGAGTGCCGCCTTCAGCACAGAAGAGGTAATAGTAATCACCAATATGATAAAGGTGGGGACCCTCTACTAAGCCGTCCTTAGTGCCTTTCCATAAGAGGTGTGCTGGGCCAACCAGTTTCTTCTCTTCAGGTGAATACTCACGCAACTGGATGCCAAAGAAGGAATGCTTATAGTTACGATAGTCCCAGACCATGTTAACTAGATAGTGCTTGCCATCTTGATCGTGGAACATTGACGCGTCAAAACCATTGGCATTTAAGAAAAAAGGATCTGACCATGGACCCTCAATAGAAGGAGCAGTGGTCAAGAAATTCGGTGTGTCCTTAAAAGCTGCCCGTAACGACTTCACGTTCGAGTAGACGATCCAGAATTTGCCATCATGGTAGGAAAGGTCGGGGGCCCACACACCACCAGAGTCAGGGACGCCCTGCAGATTGAGCAGCTTGGTGCTGTCAAGCGGACGACACACATTTTCCCAGTTGATCAAGTTTGTGGAATGATAGATAGACACTCCCGGGAACCACTGGAAGGTTGAAGTCGCCAGGTAATAATCTTTGCCGACCCGAAGGATGCTGGGATCGGGATTGAATCCATGCAGAACAGGGTTAGTAATATATTGAGTCATGGTAAAGCCTCACTTGTAATATAAAAAATCAGGTTAGTATATATAAGCAACTAACCCGATTATATAACAATTGATTTCATAAGAGAATGATAAAAACGGTGTAACCTAGTGAATGTTTTCTTGGTATTCCGATGGCGAGATGCCAGTCCACTTTTTAAACTGTCGAGAAAAGTTAGCTGGATTGGTGTATCCCAAACGCTGGGCTACTGAGGTTGTCGTGTTATCAGGCAAAGCCAACAGCTGTTTGGCAGCTTCTTGCATCAGTGTTGATAGCAGGTGCCGTGGGCTAATACCGAAAGCATCCCGAAACAGCCGGTTGGCATAGCTATGAGAGATATTATTGACAGCCAATGCCTTTTCAATAATTGTTCCACTGGAAAGATCAGACTGGTCAGAATGATACAAACGCTCATTGAAAATGTCCTTAATGGATTGATAAAGACTTACTGCCAGCTGATTAGCCGGGGTTGGCTGTGCTTTCACAGTGGTTAAATGACTCAATAATGATAAGAACTTAGATAAGATGATCTGTGCCTGTAATTGAGAAGTAAATAAATGCGGATGGCGATTTAGCTGCATTAACTCCTGAAAAAGTGGCCAGGCGGCAGTACTGATTTTAGAATTTTTGCGAAAAATGAAATGTCGACTATTAGTCAAATTGAGATTAAAGAGGGGACTGTCCAACACAAAATGGAAGTTAAAATACTTCAATTGATGGATCGCCTTGGCCGCATGTAACTGTCCGGGTTTAATAATGATCATGTCTCCTTGATTCAATAGGTGTGACTTGCCTTCGACCGTGACAATTTCTTGACCATTCAAAATAGCGATTGTCTCAAATGCCTGATGACTGTCAATAGGACAAGACCAATCATCATTCACCTTTTGACTATATGCACCGAAGAGAGATACTTGCCAATCGAAGACGGGTAAGTCGATTGCATTTCGATATAATTCTTCTTTATTCATGATAAGCTTTCCGATTAAATTAACTGAATGAGTAAATTAAATTGAGTTAGTTTTGATAATATCCTAACTAATTATGATATAGCACAAAAAAGGTTATTTGAATACTATATAGGTGTTTTGAAAGCGATTTCAAAGCTTTGCAATTTTTGTTTAGCTGTTTAGGAGGAGAATAATGGATAGTAAAGTTACTACCTCACAGCCCAAAGATGACCGGCATAACGAGTTTGCCAAGGTCAAAATGAGCGAAGCCATTGCCTTTGGTTGTGGGAGTATTTTTCAAAATTTTGTTTTTGGACTTTTAGGCTCATATCTGCTGTTTTACTTTACGAACGTCGACCAAATTGCGTCGTATGCGGGTGCAGCGATTTTCCTGATCGTTAACTGGATTAACGTCATTTGGGATCCCATTGTAGGGGTCATTATCGATAAGCGTAAACCGACTAAACATGGTAAGTATAAGCCATTGATTCTTGGTTGGGGATTGCCAATGATGGCCTGCGCGGTTTCACTGTTTATCCCAATTCCCAACTTTAAAGGTATTTTTTTGGTAGCGGGTGGTACCTACATTGCCACTAATATGATTTATACCATGATTTCCTTGCCATGGGGTTCATTACTGGCATCCATCACTCGTGATAATGAATCAATGACCCGGCTGATTTCTGTTAACACTTTGGTTGGTAATATCGGTTACTGGCTGATCCAAACCATCTTCCCTGTCATTGTCCAATTAATGTCTCCAGATAAAGTAATGAAGAAAATTGGTTTATTTGGTTTGAAACTTCCTTTAGGTAACTATGCGCAACCAGCTGCCAAGCCTGCCTGGTTTAAAGCTTACCTGTTATACATGGTAATTGGTTTCTGTGGAATGCTTTTTGCATACTTCCGGGTCCACGAACGGGTTCTACCAAGTCCTAAGGAAGAGCAGAAAATTCACTTCTCTGATTACTGGACGGTATTAAAGCAAAGTCGCGGCTTGCGGGTCTTTTGCTGGTTTGTTCTTTGTGCTTGCCTATGGAACTCACTGTCTAACGGGGTATGGCCATTCTTTATGCAGTACAACATTGGTCACTCTGAATGGATTGCTGCTATTGGTACTATTGGTTCTATTCCTGGTATTTTCCTTGTTGCATTATGGCCATGGTTCCGGAAGCATTTTGGTAAGAAAGGCTTCTTCTACTTCTTTATCATTATGTTCATTGTTGGTGAATTATTGCTCTGGATTTGGAGTGTAACGCCACTGAAGAATTCAATGTGGATGGGTTACTTAGGCTCATTCCTTAAGAGCTGGGGCTTAACTAGTGCCACCGGTTACATGTGGCGGCTATCACCAGAATTGATTACCTTTGCTGAATATCATACTGGTAAACGTCCTGCAGGAATTATCAAAGCTTTGACCGGCTTGGTTTATAAGATTGGGACGGTTATTGCTAGTTTCCTGCCTGCATTTATTAACGGTCTGTTCAAGTTCAACAGTCATGCTCAGGTACAAACACCACATGCTTTGTTCGGTATTCAAATTACGCAAATTTGGCTGCCAATTATCATCGCCGCATTATCCTATTACTTCATGTCCAAGTATCCATTGACGGATAAACAAGTTGATGACATGAACAAGGCAATCGTTGAACGTAAAGGGGCAGAAAAGGACTAATATTTTTTATTATTTGAAAGGAAGAAGAGCCATGGCGGTTAATTTGCAAAAAATCTATGCACATTTCATGTTTGGCGGTGACTATAACCCGGAACAGTGGCCGGAAGATACTTGGTAACATGATATGGATATGCTGAAGGATGCTCACATTAATGAACTTACATTAAATGTCTTCTCATGGGGCTTGTTAGAATCTTCCGAAGGTCATTATGATTTTAGTTTATTGGACAAAGTAGTTAACCTGGCTGAAAAGAATGACATGCAGATTATTATGGCGACATCAACAGCTGCATTGCCATTTTGGATGGTGCAAAAATATCCTGATGTTGGTCTGGTTGATCCCAACACGGAAGTGCGGCAAGGTCCTGGTAAGAGACACAACTTTTGCCCTAACAGCCCGACTTATCTGAAGTTTGCACATGACCTAGTGGATCATTTAGCTAAACATTTTGAGGGGCACGATTCCATTGTTGCTTGGCACGTGAACAATGAATATGGTGGTTACTGCTACTATGAACACTGCAAAAAGGCTTACCAACAATGGTTGCAAAAGAAGTACCAGACTTTAGACAAGCTTAACCATGCTTGGAACACTGCTTACTGGTCACATACAGTTACTGACTGGAGCCAAATTGAACCACCAACGGTTAATAATGACATTTATCCATGGAATGGTGGCATGGCAATCTTAATGGCCGATACCATGGACTTTCATCGCTTCATGTCGTATTCATTCTTAAATGAGTACCGCATGAAATATGACACGAGTCGTCAATATTTCCAGGATACGCCGATCTTTACCAACCTCGTGCAGTTTAATGATGGCTTCGATTACCATAAATGGGCACAGTATCAAGATGTCATTGCTTGGGATGAATACCCACGTTACAACATTTGAGACCGGGGATGGAACATGACCTTTACTATGGTTTAAAGCGGCGGCCATTCTTATTGATTGAACAAAACCCAACACAGCAAGATTGGAATAAAATGCTGAAAGCACCAGGACAGATGCGGATGCTTGGCTATCAAGCGATGGCACATGGCGCACAGAGCATGCAGTTCTTCCAAATGAAGCAATCATACTCTGGCATCGAAAAATTTCACGGCGCAATTATCGCTCATTCTGGGCGCGAAGATACGCGTGCATTCAAAGAAATTACGGCCATGGGTGATGAGCTGCAGCGCTTAAGCAAATCAGGTATTCTGCAGTCGGACAAAGTACCGTCTAAGGTTGCCATGATCTTTGATTGGAACAACTACTGGGCAAATGGTGAACTAAATGCTAGTTCCCGCAACTACATTGATAAGCTGTTAGCATATTACAAGGTAATTGCACGCTAGCATGTTAACATTGACTTAGTAGCACCAACTGACGATCTTTCGCAATATAAGTTGGTTTTATGGACATGGTGATATCTAAAGAACGCCAAAACTTAGAAGAATATGTCCAAAATGGTGGTACTTTATTGATCGGTGCGTTTTCCGGAATGGTCAACGAAAATGATAATGTTTACCTGGGTGGCTACCCTAGTGGTTTACGTAAACTAACTGGCATCTGGATTGAAGAATTGGATCATCTAGACCAAGATAAGCATATTCCAGTACGGATGGATGACCGCGTGGTTCAAGGCGGTGGCTTAGATGAAGTGATTCATCTGGAGAACGCTCAAGCAGTGGCTGTTTATGAAGGTAAGTATTATGCTGGTAGGCCTGCCGTCACCGTGAACAGCTTCGGTAATGGTCATGTCTTCTATGTCGGAACTTATCTTGATCAAGAAGGATTACAAGCGGTCATTCGTAATGCATTTTCTGCAGCAGGTATTACCGGTCATGCTTTGCAGGCGGCAACAACAGGACTGCACGGTACGGCAAAATGATCGCCAGCGATTTTACTTCTTTGTCAATACAACAGCAGCGGGGCAAGTGGTTGCTAAACCCGTTCCAGGTGCCTACAACCTGCTGACTGAAAAGAAGACAGGCGGCCACTGCATTTAGGTAGTTACGGCGTTGCAATTTTGCAGCTAGATCGTCATTGATTTCAGTTAGTTTGAATGAACAATAATCGGTGATATACTAGTTCTAACTGAATAACAAGTGCTGATAATAACTTGCAACGGTAACTAAAATGGCAACTTAGGCTGTTGAAAATGTTTAAGCATTTTCGGCAGCTTTTTTTGCGGAATTGAGCAGGAGGGATCTCATGGCAAACATTCGCAATCTGTCACGACTAACGAATAAACAATTGATGATTCAGCAGCTGTTCAACCACCCACAAACATCACGGGTTGAATTAGCAAGAATTTTGAATTTGAATAAGTCCACCGTGTCAGCGATTTTTAACGATTTAAATAAAACGGGTCTTATTAAATCATTAGGCCTAGGTGACTCCACCAATAGTGGGGGAAGGCGCCCACATTTGATTACCTTGAATAAGCGTTGCGGTTGGGTGGCCTGCTTTGATATCGGTGGCTATGGATTACGATCGCTAGTTACATATTTGAATGGTGAAATGATTCAGGTTGCGGATAAGCCGCTGGACAATATTGATGTCAATGAATTATTGCAGGAAATTGACCGGATGATGGCTGAATTTCAGGCTAACGATGACACCGATCATGGTTTGTTAGGAATTGGTTTCTCCGTTCACGGAATTGTTTACCAGAATCATATTCAGTCGACCCCATTTTTCGACTTCAAGTCCGTCGACCTGCAGAAATATTTCCAGGATAAATATGGGGTACCCGTAATCCTTGAAAACGAAGCCAATGCGGTGGCCGTTTTTGAACATGATTTTGGTATGGAATCAGATATTGATGATTTAATTACCATTAGTATTCATGCTGGTCTTGGTGTGGGGATCATTGTTGATGGTCAACTATATCGTGGCTACCGTGGCTTAGCTGGTGAAATTGGTCGACAATTAGTTCGTCAGCCTGGCGATTTGTCAAACTCATTGGTGAAAGTGGAGTCGCTTTGTTCTGAAAAGGCAATTATGGACCGCTTTCGCCAGCTGAAGCGCCGACCGAACTATTCCACTAAGCAACTTTGTTTACTGTACAAGCAAGGGGACACTGATACCGTCAAGGTAATTGATGATGCGGTGTCAATTTTGACGGGAGCAATCTATAACGCAATTGTGGCATACGGACCACAGGAGGTTTATCTAAACTCGCCACTGATGGAGAGTCTGCCTGACATTTTTCAAAAGGTCCGTCATCGTCTGGTCGCTTTAAACATGAATGTCCCGGTATACCAAATTGAGGGTTCACGCTATCCATCCCTGTTGGGTGCTTCATCATTAATTATCCACCATGTCTTAGGAATGGAGAATTACTCACTGAAGTTCAAGTGGCCTAAAAAAGTTAACCACCGTGACTAAGTATTAAGACAGGGACAGTTTTAAAATATGTATAATATAACTTCTACACGGACGACTGTCCTAGTTTATTAGCTAATGAAGTAGCTACCAATCAATGACGAAACAATCGTTGATGGGGATTTAACATTGAAAGCTTTGCTCTTTAACCGTGATAAACATACGGTTGGGGAGCTTTTTTAGTATCTGGGAATGAAAGTTTTACGAAAGGGTTTACAAAGGAGGAGGGAAGGTCTATTCTTAAAATTGTAAGTTAGTTGTTTATATAAACTAATATGAACAGGAGGACTCAATAATGATTGATTTATGGAAAGGTATCGATAAGATTCAGTATGTAGGGCCTCATAAGCACCTTCATTCAGGACTGTACTACCAGTACTACAACCCTGACGAAGTGATTCTGGGCAAGAAGATGAAGGATTGGCTGCGTTTTGCCGTCGCTTACTGGCACACCTTTGACCAGCGCTTGGTTGACCCCTTCGGTGACGGTACTGCT